>NZ_BAABFO010000006.1:0-258855 GCF_039541095.1 Pigmentiphaga soli | reverse complement strand
GGCGGCGGCCAGCAGCGGCAGCACCACGCCGGGCACGGCGCCGCCGGCGGCGGCCAGCGGCACCCGGGCGCCGCGCACGGCGGCGCCCAGGCGCTGCAGGTCGTGCAGCAGGCCGACGCCGTCGGTGTTGCAGCCATGCAGGACGCCGTCGCGGCGCCACAGCGTGTTGACCGCGCCGGCCGCGCGCGCCCGTTCGCTCAGATGGCCGCGGGCCAGTTCGAAGGCTTGCAGCTTGAACGGCACGGTCACGTTCAGGCCTGCGCCGCCGGCGGCGAAGAAGGCCGCGACCGTGCCGGCGAAGCCGTCGAGCGGCGCGTTCAGGCGGTCGTAGACCAGGTTCTGGCCGGTCTGCCGCGCGAATTGCGCATGGATCCATGGCGAGCGGCTGTGCTCGACCGGGTTGCCGACCACCGCGTAGCGGTCGGGCGGGGGCAGGGGAGGCGCGGTTGGCGCAGTGGCTTGGGAGACCATTCTTGAACGGGCAGGGAAGACAGTCCGAAGTGTACGCGGGCCTCAGCGCGCCGTGGCGGTCAGCTTGCCGTGGGTGAAGTGCCAGGTGCGCGTGATCGCCAGGATGTCGGTATCGCGCCTGATCTCCGGCGGGAAGGGCGGGAAGGGCGCCGCCAGCGACACGATGCGGCGCGCCGCGTCGTTCAGCACCCGGTGCCGCGAGGGCTGGCCGAGATCGATGCCGTCGACCGTGCCGTCGGCGCGGATGTAGACCGTCATCCGCAGCGAGCCGTACAGCTTGCCGCGCGCGGCGGCCGGGTAGTGGCGGTTGCCGACCGCCTCGATGCGGCGCCGCCACTGTTCCACGTAGGCCGCGTAGCGGTATTCCGAAGTGGACGGCGCGAAGAAGTGCTTGCGCGGGCGCTTGTTGTAGTCTTCGACGCGCTCGGCGATCTCGGCGAAGCGGCGCGCCAGCTGGCTGTTGTCGCGGCGTTCGGCGCCGGTCGCCGCGGCCGGGCCGGCCTGGGTCCGGCCGTCCGAGGCGGCGGCCAGGCGCTGCCTGACCTGGGCCGCCAGCTGGCGCTGCCGGGCTTCCAGCGCGGCCTGCCGTTCGCGCAGCGAGGCCAGCAGTTCGCCGTCGCGGTCGGGCGCCGACTGCTGCACCGGCGCGCGGCTGTGGCCGCTGTTGCTGTCGCCGCCGCCGTCGCTGTCGACCTGGGCCCGCAGTTCGGCCCGCGCCGGCGCCGAGCGGGTGCCGGCGTTGAGCAGCACGACCTCCAGCCCGGTGTCGTGGCGTGGCGGTTTCTCGGCCGGCGGCACGAAGCCGATGCCAAGCAGCGCGCCATGGAAAGCCAGCGATACCGCTGCCCCGATGGCCAGCCTCTGCCGCGTGCCGGCATGCGGGGCGGGAATCGGGATATCGCGGTTACGGCTGGGGGCTGTCTTGCGCTTTCCCGGCGTCCCCATCTCCCTCTCCGTCGCCCGGCTGCAGCGGCGCGTCGTCCGCGTCCGGCCCGTCGGCCGCCTCGACCTCCGCCGCTTCCGCGGCCGCCTGCGGATCGGCCTCGTCTTCCAGCGCCGCGCTGTCCAGCCCGGCCTCCTGCACCACCTCGACGAAGCGGCAGTCGACTTCCAGCTCCAGCTCGTCGGTGCCCAGGATGTCGAGCCGCACGGTCTGCCCGCGCGGCAGCGCCGGCAGGCCGCCGAGCCGGATGAACAGCGGGATGGCCTTGAGCCGCACGGCGTCGTCGCGCAGCACCACGGCGTCGGCGCGGGTCACGCCCTCCTGCCTGAGCCAGCGCAGGCACCAGAAGCGTTCCATGGCCTGCTGGAAATCGGCATAGGCCGCGTAGCGCGCCTCGAAGGCGCCGATGACGGCGAACAGATCGGCCTCGCGCGGCTTGTACGGCGCCACCAGGCGGGCCGACACGCCGTGCTCGACGGCCGCGATCAGCTGCCCCTGGTTGACCAGGTCCACATAGCGCCGCAGCGGCGAGGTACACCACGCGTACTGCGGCACGCCGATCGCCTCGTGCGGCGCCGCCGCGGTGCCCATGCGCACGCGCCCGCCCTGCTGCGAACGATAGATGCCTGGCACGCCGCAGCTGGCCAGCAGGCCGCCCCACAGATTGTTGGCCAGGATCATGTATTCGGCCACCAGGCGGTCGAGCGGCGCGTTGCGACGGCGCGGCTCGATGCGGATGCGGGCCTCGTCGGGGCGGTCGGGGTCGCCGTCCACGTAGAAGCTGTAGTCGATGCGGTTATTGTTTTCGGGCTTGCCGCGCACCGCCTCGCGCGCCGCCGCCAGGCCCTTGGCCAGCCGCCACAGCGGGCGCAGCAGCGCGCCGTGGGGCAGTTCGGCCGCCGGGTCGTCCAGCGCTTCCTCGGTGACCAGGTCGTCCAGCAGGTTGTGGCGCAGGTTCTCGCGCACCACGATCCGTTCGAGCCGGGTCTCGCTGGCGGCCACCGCGCCGGTGGCCGGGTCGGCCGTGACGTACAGCGACACTGCCGGCACCGGCCGGCCGGCGTCGAGCGAGAAGGCGGCGATGACCTCGTCGGGCTGCATCGGGATCTTGGCGCCCGGCATGTAGACGGTGGACATGCGCGTCCGCGCCAGCGCGTCGAGCGGGCTGTCGCGGGTGACGGCCAGCGCCGGCGCGGCGATGTGGATGCCGACGCGGATCATGCCGTCGGGCAGTTCCGCCACCGACAGCGCATCGTCGATTTCGGTGGTGGTGATGTCGTCGATGGAGTAGGCCTCGACCTCGGCCTGCGGCAACTCGCGCCCGATGGCCGGCACCTCGGCCGGCGCGAAGCCGGCGCCCTTGGGGAAGTATTCGCCATAGAAGCGCCGTTTGTGGATGGACAGCGCGCTCGGGAAGGCGCCCAGCTCCAGCAGCAGCCGGTCGGGGCGCTTGCGCAGCTGGGTGCAGGCGGCGTCGAGCGCCTTCCACTCCAGGCTGTTCTTGTCGGGGCGGAACAGCAGCGTCTCGGCCTGGCGCGCCAGCGCCTCGGGCAGCGAGCCGGCCTTGATCTCGTCGGCCCAGGCCTGCACCTGCTCGGCCTGGCGCTTTTTCTTTTCGACCGCCGCCAGCGCGGCGGCCAGGATGTCGGGCGGGGCGGGCCGGTACTTGCCCTTGCCGCGCCGATGGAAATAGACGGGCGCCGCGTGCACCCGCAACAGCAGCGTGGCCTGTTCCACCGCGCTGGGGGCGTGGCCGTAGTACTCCTCGGCCAGGGTGCGCACGTCGAACTCTTCCTGCGGCGCGCATTCCCACAGGAATTCCAGGTCCAGCTCCGGCGCCGCGGCCTCGGCTTCCTTCAGCAGCGTTTCCGGCCCGGGCTGCTCGAAGCGCACCACCACCGCGGTCTTCTTGATCTTGCTGCGCTTGCCGCTGGCCGCCTCGACCTGCAGGCTGGCGTCGCTCTCGCTCAGGACGGTCGCCGCCTTGAAGCCGCCATCGTCCTCGTACAAAACATGCATTGCGGGGGTATCCGGATCAGTGGGAATCGGTGACGGGCGCGTCGGCGAATTCGAGCACCTCGGGCAGCCAGCGGGCGAAATCGCCCAGCCCGTGGTCGCTGCCTTCGACGATGCGCTGCCGGGCGCCCGCGTAGTGGTCGCGCATCTCGCGCCAGTCGAGCACTTCGTCGCCGGTGGCGGCGATCAGGAAGTAGCGGCCGGGGCGGCTGATGCGCGGGATTTCGAGCGCTTTCAGTTCGTCGACGTACGAGGCCTTGAATTCGAAGGGCTGGCCGTCGTGGTAGCCGCTTTGCGGGCCGACCTGGGTGGCGAGGTCGCGCGCGGCATGCACCGCCGGATTGAGCAGCACCGCCTTGCAGCCGAGCCGCTCGGCCAGCCAGGTGGCGTAATACCCGCCCAGCGAGGAGCCGATCACGGTCAGCGCCTGCGCCGGCCGGCCGGTCGCGCGCTGCAGCTGCGCGGCGGCTTCCTGCGCCACTTCGATGGCGGCGCGCGGGCCGGGCGGCAGCGCCGGGCAGCGCCATTCGTTTTCGCGGCCGCGTTCGCGCATGGCCTCGGCCATCATCCTGGCCTTGAACGACTGCGGCGAGGAACGGAATCCGTGCAGATAAAGAATCATGCCGATGCTCCCGCAGCCGGCCAGCGCTGCGCCAGCGCGGCCAGCAGCTTGCCGTGCACGCCGCCGAAGCCGCCGTTGCTCATGACCAGGATATGGTCGCCCGGCCGCGCGGCGGCAGTGACGGCGTCGACCAGCGCGCCCAGGTCGCCGAAGGCCTGCGCCCGCGCGCCCAGCGGCGCCAGCGCCTCGGCCGGGTCCCAGCCGAGCGCATGCCTGCCCTCGCGCTGGCCGAAGCAGAAGATCAGGTCGGCCTGGGCCAGCGAGGCCGGCAGCTGGGCTTTCATCGAACCCAGCTTCATGGTGTTGGAACGCGGCTCCAGCACCGCCAGAATGCGGCCCGTGGGCATGCGCCCGCGCAGGCCGCCGATGGTGGTGGCGATGGCCGTGGGGTGGTGGGCGAAGTCGTCGTACACGCGGATGTCGGCCACCGTGCCGCGCAACTCCATGCGCCGCTTGACGCCGGCGAAGCGGCTCAGCGCCGCGGCGGCGTCGGCCGGCGCCACGCCCGCGTGCTCGGCCGCGGCGATGGCCGCCAGTCCGTTCATCCGGTTGTGGTAGCCGCTCAGTTCCCAGCGCACGCTGCCCACCGGCTGGCCGTGCCGGATGATCTCGAACGCGCCGCCGGCATCTTCCTCGCCCGCCTCCCAGGCGCCATCGGGACCGAAACTGGCGGTCTGGGACCAGCAGCCGCGCGCCAGCACGCGGTCGATGGCGTCCGAGTGGGTGGGGGCGACGATCAGCCCGCTGCCCGGGATGGTGCGCACCAGATGATGGAATTGCACCTCGATCGCGTTCAGATCGGGAAAGATGTCGGCGTGATCGAATTCCAGGTTGTTCAGGATCGCGGTGCGCGGCCGGTAGTGGACGAACTTGGAGCGCTTGTCGAAGAACGCCGTGTCGTACTCATCGGCTTCGATCGCGAACAGCGGCGCGCGCCCGGCCTGCGGCGCCGCCAGCCGGGCCGACACGCCGAAGTCCTGCGGCACCCCGCCCACCAGGAACGAAGGCGCCAGCCCGGCCGACTCCAGGATCCAGGCCAGCATCGACGTGGTGGTCGTCTTGCCGTGCGTGCCCGCCACCGCCAGCACATGGCGCCCGGCCAGCACATGTTCCCCCAGCCACTGCGGCCCCGAGGTATACGGCAGCCCGGCCTCCAGGATCGCCTCCATCAGCGGATTGCCCCGGCTCACGACATTGCCGATCACGAACAGATCCGGCTTTAGCGCCAGCTGGTCGGCCGTGAACCCCTCGATCAGTCCGATCCCGTGCTCGGCCAGCTGCGTGCTCATCGGCGGATACACGCCCGCATCGCAGCCCGTGACGCGATGCCCGGCCGCCCGCGCGATCAGCGCCAGCCCGCCCATGAACGTCCCGCAAATGCCAAGAATATGTAGATGCATGGCTCGAATGTCCCATATGGACTTCGATTGTAGAGCCTCCGGCCCGGCCCCAAGGCAGCCCCCCGCCCAACGAAGTATCATAGGCACCGCCCACCGAATCCCCGGGCCCCCCGCCGCATCGCCGCCCCATCCAGGGCGCCGCGGATCCGGCTCCGCCGGTCCGCCAGCGCCGTCCCCTTGAGGGGGGCGCGCGAAGCGCGTAGGGGGTGGGCCCTCCCCGGAGCAGTCATGCCAGTTTCTTTCTTGCGCCAGGAAATCGCCGCCGCCGCGGCCCGGATGATCGCCGAAGACGGCCTGGACTACAGCACCGCCAAGCGCAAGGCCGTGAAGATGCTGATGGGGCAGAGCGCCCCGCCGCGCGGCAACATCCTGCCGGACAACGACGAAATCGAAACCGAAGTGCGCGAATACCAGGCGCTGTTCATGGGCGACAGCCAGCCGGCCCGCCTGGAGCAGCTGCGCCGCGTCGCGCTGGCGGTGATGGAGCGGCTGGAGCGCTTCCAGCCCTACCTGACCGGCCCGGTCTGGAACGGCACCGCCGGCGAACATTCCGACATCGCGCTGCAATGCTTCGCCGATTCGTCGAAAGACGTCGAGATCTTCCTGATCAACGGCGGCATCGCCTACGAGGCGGGCGAGCGGCCGGATTTCCGCGGCCGCGGCAAGGTCGAGGCCCTTTACTTCACCTGGGACGGCGAAGGCGTCATGCTCAGCATCTACGATAGCCACGCCTTGCGGGGCGCGCTGCGGCCCGGCCCCGACGGCCGTCCGGAGCGCGGCGACCGGCGCGCGGTCCTGCGCCTGCTGGGAGACATCGAATGAGCGCGCATCCTCCCGGCCGCCCGCCCGGCGCGCCCGACGAGGCGCTTCCGGCCCGTCGCCGCCACCTGCTGGCCTATACGGCGGCAGGCATCGCCGCCGCCGCCCTGGGCGGCGGCCTGGCGTGGCGCCGGCTGGCCGGCGGCGGCGACGGCCCGGTCGACATCCTGTTCGCCCAGCGGCTCGACGGGCTGGACGGCACGCCGCAACCGCTGTCGCAATGGCGGGGCCGGCCGCTGGTGGTCAATTTCTGGGCCACCTGGTGCGTGCCCTGTGTCGACGAGATGCCGGAGCTCGACCGCCTGCAGGGCGAGCTGCAGAACCACGTACAATTCATCGGCATCGGCGTCGATTCCGCCGCCAACATGCAAAAATTCGTCCAGAAAATACCGGTGCGCTACCCGCTGCTGGTGGCCGGGGCGGCGGGCGCCGAATTGTCGCGCCGGCTCGGCAACGAGGCCGGGGGCCTGCCGTTTACCGTGGTGATCGGGGCCGACGGCAAGGTGGCGCTGCGCTCCCTGGGGCGGCTGCACATCGACCAGCTGCGCGCCACGCTGCAGGGCCTGGCGGCCTGAGGGCGGCGGCGGCGCTTTGGTTACACTTGATGGACAATATGGCGCGGTTTGCGTGAAAATCGCGCCCTCTTTATCGTTTTCAGACACTATGGCCAATCGCATATTGGTATTGCACGGCCCCAATCTGAATCTGCTCGGCACCCGCGAACCCGAGGTCTATGGCGCCACCACGCTGGCCGACATCGACGCGCGGCTGGCCGCCCTGGCGCAGGCGAACGGTGCCCAGCTCAGCACTTTCCAGAGCAATCACGAAGGCGGCCTGGTGGACCGCATCCAGGCGGCGCGTACCGACGGTACCGATTTCATCGTGATCAATCCGGCAGCCTATACCCACACCAGCGTGGCCATCCGCGACGCCCTGGCGGCCGTGGCCATGCCGTTCATCGAAGTACACGTGTCGAACGTCCACAAACGCGAGGCGTTCCGGCGCCATTCCTATTTTTCCGACCTGGCCGTGGGCGTCGTCGCCGGGCTGGGGCCCGATGGTTACGAAGCGGCTGTGCGGTACGCGCTGGCGCATTGAAAGCAATTTGTTGGGGAACCCACCCATGGATCTCAGAAAACTCAAAACCTTGATCGATCTGGTGGCCGAGTCCGGCATCGCCGAACTCGAAATCACCGAAGGTGAAGGCAAGGTCCGTATCGTCAAGTTCGCGCAGGGCGGCCCCGTGGCCGCCGCGCCGGCGATGCAGGCCTATCCGACCGTGGTGTCCGCCCCCGTCCCGGCGCCGGCGCCCGAGGCGCCCGCCGCCCCGCCCGCGCCCGCTGCCGCGCAGGGCCATGTGGTCAAATCGCCGATGGTCGGCACCTTCTACCGCGCGCCCAATCCCGGCGCGCCGGTGTTCGTCGACGTCGGCCAGACGGTGAAGGAGGGCGATCCGCTCTGCATCATCGAAGCGATGAAGCTGCTCAATGAAATCGAGGCCGACAAGGCGGGCGTGGTCAAGGAAATCCTGGTCGAAAACGGCCAGCCCGTCGAATATGGCCAACCCTTGTTCGTGATCGGCTGAGCCGGTCCAGGATGCCGGGCGCTTTTCCATGACGCTGGAGCGCCCCACCCTCGTCAGTCGGGAGGCGGCCGCCGGCACCGGCGGCGCCCGCGAGGCGCCCGAGCCGGCGCCGGACCGCGTCCCGACGCTACCAGGACATTCGTTCATGTTTGAAAAGATCCTGATCGCCAATCGCGGCGAAATCGCCCTGCGTATCCAGCGCGCCTGCCGCGAACTGGGGATCAAGACCGTCGTGGTTCATTCCGAGGCCGACCGCGAGGCCAAGTACGTCAAGCTGGCCGACGAGTCGGTCTGCATCGGCCCGGCGGCCTCGCGCGAAAGCTATCTGAACATGCCCGCCATCATCTCGGCGGCCGAAGTGACCGACGCCGAGGCCATCCATCCCGGCTACGGCTTCCTGTCGGAAAACGCCGACTTCGCCGAACGGGTCGAAAAGAGCGGCTTCGTCTTCATCGGCCCCAGGCCCGAGTCGATCCGCCTGATGGGCGACAAGGTCAGCGCCAAGCAGGCCATGATCGCCGCCGGCGTGCCGGTGGTGCCCGGTTCCGAGGGCTCGCTGCCCGACGATCCGAAAGAGGTCATCCAGATCGCCCGCCAGATCGGCTATCCGGTCATCGTCAAGGCCGCCGGCGGCGGCGGCGGGCGCGGCATGCGCGTGGTCCACACCGAGGCCGCGCTGCTCAACGCCGTCACGATGACGCGTTCGGAGGCCGCCGCGGCCTTCAACAATCCCGACGTCTATATGGAGAAGTTCCTCGAGAACCCCCGCCACGTCGAGATCCAGGTGCTGGCCGACGGCCAGCGCGGCGCGGTCTGGCTGGGCGAGCGCGACTGCTCGATGCAACGCCGCCACCAGAAGATCATCGAGGAAGCGCCGGCCCCGCACATCCCGCGCCGGCTGGTCGACCGCATCGGCGACCGCTGCGCCGACGCCTGCCGCAAGATCGGCTACCGCGGCGCCGGCACCTTCGAGTTCCTGTACGAGAACGGCGAGTTCTACTTCATCGAGATGAACACGCGGATCCAGGTCGAGCACCCGGTCACCGAGGCCATCACCGGCGTCGACCTGGTGCAGGAACAGATCCGCATCGCCGCCGGCGAAAAGCTGCGCCTGCGCCAGCGCGACGTGGTGTTCAAGGGCCACGCCATCGAGTGCCGCATCAACGCCGAGGATCCGTTCCGCTTCACGCCCAGCCCCGGCCGCATCCTCAGCTGGCACGTGCCGGGCGGCCCCGGCATCCGCGTCGATTCGCACGTCTACAATGGCTATTTCGTCCCGCCCAACTACGACTCGATGATCGCCAAGGTGATCGCCTACGGCGACACGCGCGAACAGGCGCTGGCGCGGATGCGCATCGCGCTGTCGGAAATGGCGGTCGAAGGCATTTCCACCAACATCGCGCTGCACCGCGAACTGCTGCAGGATGCCCGCTTCATCGAAGGCGGGACCAACATCCACTACCTCGAGCAGCGGCTGGCGCAGCGCCCCGAGTAGCAAGGCGGCGCCCCATGCGCGAACTGGTGTTCGACTGTCCCGAGTCCGAGGCCGAAACGTTGTCCGATGCGCTGCTGGAAGCGGGCGTGCTGTCGGTTTCGGTGGAGGACGCCGACCTCGGCACCGAGGCCGAGCGGCCGCTGTTCGGCGAGCCGGGCCTCGAACCCGAGACGCGGGCCTGGGCGCGCAACCGCGTGGTGGCGCTGCTGCCCGATGGCGAAGACCCGGCCCAGTTGCTGGCCGACGCCTGCGCCGCCTCAGGCCTGCCCGAGCCGGCGCAGTGGGCGCTGCGCGACGTGCCCGACGCCGACTGGGTCCGGCTCACGCAATCGCAGTTCGAGCCGATCGCCGTCGACGGCCGCATCTGGATCGTGCCCACCTGGCACGAGGTACCCGACGAGCCGGGCACGGTATCGATCCGGCTCGACCCGGGCCTGGCCTTCGGCACAGGCAGCCATCCCACCACCCATCTGTGCCTGGCCTGGCTGGCGCGCCAGCTGCGGCCGGGCAGCCGCGTGCTCGACTACGGCTGCGGCTCGGGCATCCTGGCCATCGCCGCGCGCAAGCTGGGCGCCGGCCCCACCGTAGGCGTCGACATCGACCCGCAGGCCGTGCAGTCCACGCGCGACAATGCGCGCGCCAACGGCGTCGAGATACAAGCGGAATTGCCCGACGCGCTGCCCGGCTGGCGGGCCGACGCGGTGCTCGCCAACATCCTGTCCAACCCGCTGAAGGTGCTGGCGCCGATGCTGTGCGACCGCGTGCTGCCGGGCGGCGACCTGGTCCTGTCGGGCGTGCTCGAACGGCAGGCCGACGAAGTCGCCGCCGTCTATGCGCCGTGGCTGCCGCTGACGGTCTGGCAGGCGCGCGACGGCTGGGTATGCCTGCACGGCCGCCGGCCGGCCGGCGGCAGCTGAACGCCGCGGCCGCGCCATGACGCTCGCCACGCGCTGCCCCCACTGCGGCACGGCCTTCCGGATCGTTGCCGACCAGATCCGGGTGCGCGACGGCCTGGTCCGCTGCGGGGTCTGCAATGCGATATTCGACGGGCGCGCCACGCTGATCTCGGTCGAGGACGGCGCGGCACTCGCCCCGCAGGCCGGCATGCCGGCGGCCGCGCACGATCGCCTGCCGGACACGGCCCCGGCCGGCCCGGGCACGGATGCCGCGCCCGAGCCCGCGGTGCTGCGCAAGCGCGGGCAGGGCTTCCAGATGCCCGCGGGCACGGAGTACGGCGCGGCGGCGGATGGCGGACCGTTTGCGGCGTCCGCGTCTGCGCAGGCTGCTGTCCCGGCCGATGCGGCCAGCGCGGCCGACTCTTTCACCGCCGCGGGCGCCTTCACGGCGGCCGGCATGGCATCGTCCGCGCCCGGCGCGCCGCCGGCGTTCCTGGACGACGGCGCGCGGGAACAACGCCGCAGCCGCGCGGCCTGGTGGGCGGTGGCGGCGCTGCTGGCCCTGGTCGCGCTGGCGCTGCAGGCCATATGGGTGTTCCGCAGCGAACTGGCCGTGCGCGCGCCGGCGCTGCGGCCCGCGCTGGAGCGGCTGTGCGGCAGCCTGGGCTGCACCGTGGACTATCCGCGCGACATCACGCTGCTGTCCATCGAATCGTCATCGCTCGAGCCGCTGGCGGCAGCGCAGGGCGGCGAGCCGGCCGGCGCCGATTCGGGCACGGGCCCGGCGGCGGATGCCGCCGGCCGGACCGGCGCCGATTCGCCGGCGGGCACGGGCGCCAGCCCGCGCCGGCTGACCCTGCAGGTCGTGCTGCGCAACCGCGGCCGCTTCCCGCAGCCCTGGCCCGCCATCGAACTGTCGCTCACCGATTTTTCCGGCGCCGTGGTGGCGCGCAAGGTCTTGCCGCCGTCGGCCTACCTGCCGCCCGACCTGCGCGCCGTGCCGCTGCAGGCCGGCCAGGAGCGCACGCTGGACATCCCGGTGGAAAGCGCCGCCGCGGCCACCGGCTACCGCGTAGACATTTTCTTCCCATGACTTCCGCCATGTCCCTACCCGATACGCCCCCCGTCATCGTCTGCGGCTCCGTCGCCTTCGACACCATCATGGTGTTCGAGGGGCGCTTCCAGGAGCACATCCTGCCCGAGCAGGTCCACTCGCTCAGCGTGTCTTTCCTGGTGCCGTCGATGCGCAAGGAATACGGCGGCTGCGCCGGCAATATCTCCTACAGCCTGCGGCTGCTGGGCGGCAAGCCGATCCCGGTGGCCACGGTGGGCGAAGACGCCGGCGACTACCTGGAACGGATGCGCGGCCTGGGCATCGACACGCGCTGGGTGAAGGTGGTGCCGGGCACCTACACCGCCCAGTGCTTCATCACCACCGACCTGGCCGACAACCAGATCACCGCCTTCCACCCGGGCGCGATGGGCGCGGCCGCCACCAACGACCTCGGCGACGCCCCCGGCGCCTGGGGCATCGTCGCGCCCGACGCCAAGGACGGCATGTTCGCGCACGCCCGCCGGCTGCATGCGCGCGGCATTCCCTTCATCTTCGACCTCGGGCAGGCGATGCCGCTGTTCAGCGGCGACGATCTCGAAGAGATGCTGAAGCTGGCCCAGGTGATCACCGTCAACGACTACGAGGCGCACGTCGTCGAGCAGCGCACCGGCCGCAGCATGGCCGATATCGCGCGCGGCCTGCGCGCGGCCATCGTCACGCTGGGCGAGAAGGGCTCGCTGCTGCTGGAAGGCGGCCGCGAAACGAAGATCGAGCCGGTCAAGGCCGAGGCCGTGGTCGACCCCACCGGCTGCGGCGATGCCTATCGCGCCGGTCTGCTGTATGGCGTCACGCTCGGATGGAGCTGGGCCGACAGCTGCCGGCTGGCCAGCCTGATGGGCGCGCTGAAGATCGCCGAACGCGGCCCGCAGAACCACCGACCCAGCCGCGACGAGATCTCGCGCCGCCTGCAGCAACACTACGGTCTGTCGTTATAGCCCCCCCCTGTTATAGACTCCCCTACGCGCTTCGCGCGCCCCCCAGGGGGCGACGCTGGCGGACCGGAGGGAAAGCCCACCCCTGGCGGCCTTCGGCCGCGCCCCTCTAGGGGCGACGCTGGCGGACCGGCTGAGCCGGATCCGCGGCGTCCTGGATGGGGGCGTCTTGGATGATGGGGTGTCATCGTTTGAAACAACGTTCGGGCACGGGGCGCCGGCGTGGCGGGCGAACCTAGGCACGCGCGTGGCGTCCAATAAGGTACATTGCACAGAACAGCCGGCACCCAGCCGGCAAGCGGGATATCTCACATGAATGCTTCTTCCGGATCCATCCTCGGGGCGGCCCGCTGCGGCAGCCGCTCGATCGTGGCGGCGGCCCTGGTGGCGTCGATGGCCGTGCTGGCCGGCTGCGCGGGCGGCAGCAACTCGGCGTCGGTATACGGGGCCGGCCAGGCCCAGCGCGAACAGGTGGTGCGCTACGGCGTCGTCGAATCGGTGCGCCCGGTCACCATCGACCGCGGCCAGACGGGCGTTGGCACGGCCGGCGGCGCCATCGTCGGCGGCGTGGCGGGCAACAGCATCGGCGGCGGACGCGGCCAGATCATCACCTCGGTGCTGGGCGCGATCGCCGGCGGCATCGCCGGCCAGGCGGCCGAACGCGGGCTGTCCAAGTCCAACGGCCTGGAAATCACCGTCAAGTTCGACAACGGCGAAGTGCGCTCCATCGTGCAGGAAGCCGACGAAACCTTCTATGCCGGCGACCGCGTGCGCGTGCTGAGCGGCACCGGCGTGACCCGCGTCACCCACCGCTGACCGCGTTCCCTGCGGCCGCCTAGCGGCTCTACCTCTATGCACCACAGTGCCCGCATCCAGGGCACAGCGGATCCGGCTCCGCCGGTCCGCCAGTGCCGCCCCCAGGGGGGCGCGCGAAGCGCGTAGGGGGGCTCAATACCCCATGAAGACGGGGAGGCCGGCGCGGGCCAGTATCATCAGCGCGATCTGGGTCAGCAGGAACAGCACCAGCGGCGACAGGTCCAGCCCGCCCATCGAGGGTAGTATCCGGCGGATCGGGTCGAGCAGCGGCGCGGTCAGCGCGTACAGCATCGGCATCAGCGGCGCGTGCGGATTGACCCACGACATGATGGCCATCAGCAGCGTGATCCACATCACGAGGTTGATGGCCCACTTCAGCACCAGCAGCAGCGCGATGCCGAGCCCCAGCGGGAAGATCGCCAGCGGGTTGCCGCTCGACACCAGCACCGACAGGAACAGGAACACGACCGCGGTCAGCCAGGCGGCGACCAGGCAGGCCCAGTCGATGCCGCCCCGGCCGCCCAGCACGCGGCGCAGCGGCACCACGATCCAGTCGGCGGCCTGGAACAGCGGGCGGGCGATCGGGTTGTACGGCGGCAGGCGCGCCCATTGCATCCACAGCCGCAACAGCAGGATGGCGCCGTACAGAGTGAAAACGATGTTGAGCAGGAATTGGGCAATGTCGCCGAACATGGGGGCTCCAGGAAATCGCCCTGCGCGTGGGCGGCAGGTCAGGGCGGATTGTCGCATGCCCCGGATGACCACGCGCAAGCACCGTCCCATCCAGGGCGCCGCGGATCCGGCTTTGCCGGTCCGCCAGCGCCGCCCCCTTGAGGGGCGCGCGAAGCGCGTAGGGGGAGCCTCTGACAACGCGTGAAGCGCGTAGGGGGTAGGCATTAAAAAGCCCCGCCAGGCGCGGCCTGGCGGGGCGGTCGAAGCGTGAAACGCTTCGATCAATGCCTCACGGACGGCTGCCCGTGGGGAAGGGCCATGCAGCAGCAGGGTTGAGGGCCGTCTTGGCTCCGGGCGCAGCGGCGGTGGAGGCCGCCGGCGCAGGCGTGGCCGCAGGCGCGGCGGGTGCCGCGGCGGCCTTCTTGGCGGCCGGCTTCTTGGCCGGCGCAGGCTTGGAGGCGGAGGCAGCCTTCTTGGCAGGCGCCTTTTTCGCCGCCGCCTTCTTGGCCGGGGCCTTCTTGGCGGCCGCCTTCTTCACCGCGGTTTTCTTGGCCGGGGCCTTCTTGGCCGCAACCTTCTTCACCGCGGCTTTCTTGGCCGGGGCCTTCTTGGCGGCGACTTTCTTCACCGCGGCTTTCTTTGCCGGAGCCTTCTTGGCGGCGACCTTCTTCACCGCGGCTTTCTTGGCCGGGGCCTTCTTGGCGGCGACCTTCTTCACTGCGGCTTTCTTGGCCGGGGCCTTCTTGGCCGCGACTTTCTTCACCGCCGCCTTCTTGGCCGGGGCTTTCTTGGCCGGGGCTTTTTTGGCCGCCGCCTTCTTGGCCGGCGCCTTCACTGCTTTCTTGGCTGTCGCCATGATCTGCTCTCCTTTACGGGAAGTTCAGGGATCCAGAACACGAACCCGCTCGGACCATCCTCACGGGCTATTCATCGGCGCAAGCCCGCTGGCGAACGAACGCTTCGGCCAGCGCATGCAGTTTGCGCTAATGAATCCGGCACACAGCCATTCGACATATTCCGCACGGCGCGCGAACCATGTCGAATGACTTGGCACAGGCGGTTTCGCCTGTGCCGGATGGCGCCATGCAGCCCCGCCGCCGCGCCGCTCCGGCACGGGGCCGGAGGCGCGGGCAAGACGCCGGGTGGTGCGCGTGACGGGGGCCGGCTGGCCGCTTCCGTTCGCGTCTGACATCACCCGGGCCTTTCGGCTGGGCGCGCAAGGCGCCTGATCCTGGCTTGCGTGAGGTCTTCAGTCCCAGCTCAGCGCACCGCCGGTCTGGTACTCGATCACACGCGTCTCAAAGAAATTGCGTTCCTTCTTCAGGTCGATCATCTCGGCCATCCACGGGAAGGGATTTTCCTCCTGCGGGAACAGCGCTTCGATGCCGATCTGCTGGCAGCGGCGATTGGCGATGAAGCGCAGATAGGACTTGAACATCGGCGCATTCAGACCCAGCACGCCGCGCGGCATGGTGTCTTCGGCGTAAGCGTATTCCAGGTCGACCGCTTTGCGGAAGAGGGCGCGGATTTCTTCGCGGAATTCCGGCGTCCACAGATGCGGGTTTTCGAGCTTGATGGTGTTGATCAGGTCGATGCCGAAGTTGCAGTGCATGGACTCGTCGCGCAGGATGTACATGTACTGCTCGGCGGCGCCGGTCATCTTGTTCTGCCGGCCCAGCGCGAGGATCTGCGTGAAGCCGACGTAGAAGAACAGGCCTTCCATCAGGCAGGCGAACACGATCAGCGACTTCAGCAGCGTCTGGTCGGCCTCCGGCGTGCCGGTCTTGAAGGCCGGGTCGGCGATGGCATCGATGAAGGGGATCAGGAACTCGTCTTTCGCGCGGATCGACGGTACCTCGTGGTACGCGTTGAATATCTCGGATTCGTCGAGATCCAGGCTTTCGACGATGTACTGGTAGGCGTGGGTGTGGATCGCTTCCTCGAAGGCCTGGCGCAGCAGGAACTGCCGGCATTCGGGGGCCGTGATGTGGCGGTAGGTGCCCAGCACGATGTTGTTGGCCGCCAGCGAGTCGGCCGTCACGAAGAAGCCGAGGTTGCGCTTGATGATGCGGCGCTCGTCTTCGGTCAGGCCCTGCGGGTTCTTCCACAGCGCGATGTCGCGCGACATGTTCACTTCCTGCGGCATCCAGTGGTTGGCGCAGGTGGCCAGGTATTTCTCCCAGGCCCATTTGTATTTGAACGGGACCAGCTGGTTGACGTCGGTCTGGCCGTTGATGATGCGCTTGTCGGCAATGTTGACGCGGTGCGCGGCGGCGTCGGCGGCGGCCGGCGCGCGCGGCGCCGGCGCAGCCGCCGGCAGCGCCACGTCGTCGAGGCGCGGGGCGGCCGGCATCGCGGCGGGGCGGGCCGCCGGTGCCGGGGTGGTCGAGGTGTCTTCGTCCCAGGACAGCATGTTCATTCGGCTCCGGTATCCAGGGTTATTGGCAGGCTTCGCACTCTTCGAACCCGGGATCGCCGGGCCTCATGGTGCACGCCGCCCCGACGACTTCCGGTTCGGGCAGCTTGTCGCCCGCCGTCGGCACGGCATTCAGCTCGCCGCCCCGGCCGGTGGATTTCTCGGCGCTGGTGGCGCCCAGCGTCCGCAGATAGTAGGTGGTTTTCAGGCCGCGTTGCCACGCCAGCTTGTACGTTTCGTCGAGTTTCTTGCCCGAGGCGCCGGCCATATAGATATTCAGCGATTGCGACTGGTCGATCCATTTCTGGCGGCGCGCCGCGCACTCCACCAGCCAGCGCGGCTCGACTTCGAACGCGGTGGCGTACAGCTGCCGCAGTTCGGGAGGCACGCGGTCGATCTTGGACAGGCTGCCATCGAAGTACTTCAGGTCCGCAACCATCACCTCGTCCCACAGCCCGAGTTTCTTCAGGTCGCGCACCAGATAGTCGTTGACGATGGTGAACTCGCCGGAGAGATTCGATTTGACGTACAAGTTCTGGTAGGTAGGTTCGATGCACGCAGACACGCCAATGATATTGGAAATCGTTGCCGTCGGGGCAATGGCGATGCAATTGGAGTTGCGCATGCCGTGTTCTTTGATGCGTTCCCGCAACGCGTTCCAGTCGAGCGTCGCGCTCGTATCGACTTCGACGTAGCCGCCGCGCTCTTCGCGCAGCAGTTCGAGCGAGTCTTGCGGCAGGATGCCACGATCCCACAGCGAACCGCGAAACGAGGAGTAACGACCCCGTTCGGCGGCCAGTTCGGTCGAGGCCCAGTAGGCGTAGTAGCACACCGCCTCGGTGGAACGGTCGGCGAATTCGATCGCGTCCTGCGAGGCGTACGGCACGCGCATCTTGTGCAGCGCGTCCTGGAAGCCCATGATGCCCAGGCCGACCGGACGGTGCTTGGCGTTGGAGTTGCGGGCCTTGTCGACCGCGTAGTAGTTGATGTCGATCACGTTGTCGAGCATGCGCATGGCGGTGCCGATGGTGCGCTTGAGCTTGTCGTGGTCGAGCGCGACCGTGCCGTCGTCGAGCGTCTTCAGGTGGGCCACCAGGTTGACCGAGCCCAGGTTGCAGACGGCGATTTCCGACTCGTTGGTGTTCAGCGTGATCTCGGTGCACAGGTTGGAGCTGTGCACCACGCCCACGTGCTGCTGGGGCGAGCGGATGTTGCACGGATCCTTGAAGGTGATCCACGGGTGGCCGGTCTCGAACAGCATCGACAGCATCTTGCGCCACAGCGTGATGGCCGGCATGCGCTTGAACAAGGTGAGCTCGCCGGTCTGCGTCTTGGCCTCGTAGGCGGTGTAGGCCTCTTCGAAGGCTTTGCCGACCTTGTCGTGCAGGTCGGGCGCGTCGGACGGCGAGAACAGGGTCCAGTCGCCGCCCTCGATCACGCGCTTCATGAACAGGTCGGGAATCCAGTTGGCCGTGTTCATGTCGTGGGTGCGGCGGCGCTCGTCGCCGGTGTTCTTGCGCAGCTCGAGGAATTCCTCGATGTCGAGGTGCCAGGTTTCCAGGTAGGTGCAGACCGCGCCCTTGCGCTTGCCGCCCTGGTTGACCGCCACCGCGGTGTCGTTGACCACCTTCAGGAACGGCACCACGCCCTGGCTTTCGCCGTTGGTGCCCTTGATGTGGCTGCGCAGCGCGCGCACCGGGGTCCAGTCGTTGCCCAGGCCGCCAGCGTACTTGGCCAGCAGCGCGTTTTCCTTGATGGCGTCGTAGATGCCTTCCAGGTCGTCGGAGACGGTGGTCAGGTAGCACGACGACAGCTGCGAGTGGGTGGTGCCGGCGTTGAACAGGGTCGGCGTCGAGCTCATGAAGTCGAACGACGACAGCAGGCGGTAGAACTCGATGGCGCGGGTTTCGCGCTCGGCCTCGTTTTCCTCGCCCAGCGCCAGGCCCATCGACACCCGCATGAAGAACACCTGCGGCAGTTCGATGCGCTCGCCCTTGACGTGCAGGAAATAGCGGTCGTACAGGGTCTGCAGGCCGAGGTAGTTGAACTGCAGGTCGCGTGCATGGTCGAGCGCGGCGCCCAGGCGGGCCAGGTCGAACTCGGCCAGCTTGGGGTTGAGCAGGCCGGCCTCGATGCCGCGCGCGATGAAGCGGGGGAAGTATTCGGCGTACTGGCCGGCCATCTCGTCCTGTTCCACTTCCTTGCCCAGCACTTCCTTGCGGATCGTGTGCAGCAGCAGGCGGGCGGTCACGGTGCTGTAGGCCGGGTCTTTCTCGAGCTGGGAGCGGGCGGCCAGGATGGCCGACTTGAAGACTTCGTCGGTCGGCACGCCGTCGTACAGGTTCTTGACGGTTTCGTTGAAAATGCCGTCGGCCGAGACGTAGTCGTCAAGGCCGACGCAGGCGGCCTGGATCACGGCGTGCAGGTGCTGCGCGTCGAGCGGCACGCGGCGGCCGTCGTCGGTCACGTGCAGCACCGGCTGGTCGGGCTGGGTGTGCAGCAGGGCGCGCTGCTGGGAGCGTTTTTCGCGGTACAGCACGTAGGCGCGGGCCACGTCGTGCTCGCCCGAGCGCATCAGCGCGAGCTCGACCTGGTCCTGGATGTCTTCGATGTGGAAGGTGGCGCCGCCGGGCTGGCGGCGCACCAGCGCGTTGACCACCTGGGCGGTCAGCACCTCGACCAGCTCGCGCACGCGCGCAGAGGCCGCGCCCTGGCCGCCGTTGACGGCCAGGAATGCCTTGGTGAGGGCGATCGAGATCTTGCCGGGTTCGAAGCCGACCACGGCGCCGTTGCGGCGGATGACCTTGTAGTCGGTGTAGGCCGTGTTGTCGGCCGGCGCGGCGGCAGGCCGGGCGGCGGGCTGCGTGGCGGCCGGGCGGGCCGACGGAGTCGAAAGTTGCATAAGGCCTCCTGGGATGCGTAAGAGGCGCGGCTTTTGATGCCGCGCCGGGGCTACTCGGGTGTCGTTCGGGAGAATCGGTGGCGGCCGGACCGGCGGGTCAGGACCGAGGGGAAGAGACGGGGCGAGCGGCTGCGCCGGGGCCCGCGCCCGGCCATCTTGCGCCGGACGGATACGGGCCTTGCAGGCAGGTGCGCGTGAGCACTTTCGGACTCGCGGATCGACGACCCATCTGTTTCCCCCTTTTCCGTCGGCGCGGCCTTCCGACCACTAGATCTTGTGGTATGGAGGTTGCCGAGGCACTAATTCTAGGGGTACCGACATTGTAGAACAAGTCGGGAGCAAGTAACGAGGTGTTGCACTCACTGCTCGCCGGAAGCCTTCGCCGGCAGGGCGCCGGCCGCCGCCGGCGCTGCCTGCGGCGGCAACTGCGCCGGGTCCCAGCCGCCTTCGCGGCCGCAGCGGCGCCAGTCGAAATGCGGGCCGGGGTCGGTCTTGCGGCCGGGCGCGATGTGCTCATGGCCGCGCAGCGCGCGGATCGGATGCCGCGCCCGCAGCGCCGGCGCCAGCCGGGCCAGGGCGCGGTATTGGGCGTCTGTGAAGGGCTGGTCGTCGCAGCCTTCCAGCTCGATGCCGATCGAAAAATCGTTGCAGCGCTCGCGCCCTTCGAAGCACGAGACGCCGGCGTGCCAGGCGCGGCTGTCGGTGCCGGCGAACTGCACCACGGCGCCGTCGCGCGCGATCAGGAAATGGGCCGATACCCGCAGGCCGCGCAGCCGTTCGAACCACGGGTCGGCGGCGCAGTCGAGGGTGTTGGTGAACAGCGCTTCTATATAGGGGCCGCCGAAGCGGCCGGGCGGCAGGCTGATGTTGTGCAGCACGAGCAGCGTGACGTCGGTGCCGGGCGGGCGTTCGTCCACGTTGGGCGAGGGCGCGCGGCGCACCGACGGATGTTCGAGCCAGCCGCCGTCGCCGAGCCGCGCCGCCGTCATCGCGCCGGGCCGCGCAGCGAATGCGCGAGCCCGCAGTAGTTGTAGCCGCGCCGGCGCACGGCCTCGCTGGCCGGCAGGTGCACGCCGCAGTGCGCGCATTGCACCATCGCCTGCGGCGCCGCGTCGGGACGCGGACGGCGGCGGTCCTGCCGGCGCAGCTGCGCGTTGGCCGCGTTGCGGGCGGCGATGCGTGCCGCCAGCAGCGCGACCAGGATGACGATCAGCCAGAAAAGGATTTTGCCCATGGCGTTGGTTGGTGCGGCCGCGCCGCGGTTCAGCGGTGGAGGATGACTTCCAGCACGAAGCGGGTGCCGGTATAGGCCAGCAGCAGCAGCGCGAAGCCGGCCAGCGTCCAGCGCAGCGCGATCCGGCCGCGCCAGCCCCATACCTGGCGCCCCAGCAGCAGCAGGCCGAAGGTCAGCCACGACAGCAGGGTGAAAACGGTTTTATGGTCGAACGGCAGTGCCTGGCCGGTCAGCGCCTCGGAGATGACGATGCCGCTGATGATGGCCAGCGTCAGCAGCACGAAGCCGATCCAGATCAGGCGGAACAGCAGCCGCTCCAGCATCAGCAGCGGCGGCATGGCGTCGAACAGGCGCGCGAACACGCCGGCCCGCCCGCCTTGCGGCGCGGCGCCCGGCCCCGACAGTTCGTGCAGCCGGCGGTCGGTGGAGGCCATCAGCAGCGCGTGCAGCGCGGCGATGGTGATCAGGCTGTAGGCCGCCAGCGAGATGGCCAGGTGCACGCGCAGCCAGCCGCTGTCGGCATGGGCGATCACGCGGCCGCTGGGGAACAGGACCGGCAGCAGGGTACTGAGGGTGCCCAGGGGCATCAGCCACAGCCGCAGGCCGTCGATGGCCACCAGCAGGCTTTCGATCCAGAACACGATCAGGCCGAGCCACAGCGCCGCCGACACGCCGAGCGCGAAACCCAGCCGCAGGTTGCCGTCGCCCAGCATCGATTGCTGCACGGCCGCGCCATGGACGAGCACCACCACCGCCAGCCCGATCCGCTCGGCGGTGCCGACCCGGGCCTCGGGGCGCTCAGAGACGGCGCGCCACGCCAGCATGCCCAACAAGGCGTAACCGGCGGCGGCCAGTGCGTGCAATACAATTCCCATGTCCATATGGAAGTGTAAGCGAATCCCCTCATGCTCGATAACCTCACCACCCGCCTGGCGCGCGTGGTCAAGACGCTGCGCGGCGAGGCCCGGCTCACCGAGGCCAATACCCAGGAAATGCTGCGCGAAGTGCGGCTGGCGCTGCTGGAGGCCGACGTCGCGCTGCCCGTGGTGCGCGAATTCGTGGCCCGCGTCAGGGAAAAGGCGCTGGGCGAGGAAGTCGCCGGCAGCCTGACGCCCGGCCAGGCCCTGGTGGGCGTGGTCCACAAGGAACTCACCGCGCTGATGGGCGGCGACCTCGGCCCCAACGCCAGCGAGCTGTCGCTGGCGCAGCAGCCGCCGGCGGTGATCCTGATGGCCGGCCTGCAGGGCTCGGGCAAGACCACCACCACCGGCAAGCTGGCGCGCTGGCTGGCCGAAGGCGGCCACACCCAGGGCGGGCGCAAGACCGGCCGCAAGAAGGTGCTGGTGGTCAGCGCCGACGTCTACCGGCCGGCCGCCATCGAGCAGCTGAAGACGGTGGCGGCCCAGGCCGGCGTCGACTTCCTGCCGTCCACCGCCGACCAGAAGCCGGAAGACATCGCCCGCGGCGCGCTCGACCACGCCCGCCGCTATCACTACGACGTGCTGATCGTCGACACGGCCGGCCGGCTCGGCATCGACGAACAGCTGATGAACGAGATCCGCGCCCTGCACGCGATCCTCGACCCGATCGAAACCCTGTTCGTGGTCGACGCCATGCTGGGCCAGGACGCCGTCAACGTCGCCAAGGCCTTCAACGACGCGCTGCCGCTGACCGGCGTGGTGCTGACCAAGCTCGACGGCGACGCCCGCGGCGGCGCCGCGCTGTCGGTGCGCCACATCACCGGCAAGCCGCTCAAGTTCGTGGGCGTGTCGGAAAAGCTGGCCGGGCTCGAGCCCTTCCACCCCGAGCGCATGGCCCAGCGGGTGCTGGGCATGGGCGACATCCTGTCGCTGGTGGAAGAGGCGCAGAAAGCCATCGACGTCGGCGAGGCGCAAAAGCTGGCCGCCAAGCTGAAGTCGGGCGACAAGTTCGACCTGAACGACTTCCGCGCCCAGATCGCGCAGATGAAGAACATGGGCGACATGGGCTCGATCCTGGAAAAGCTGCCCGCCCAGTTCTCTCAGGCGGCCGCCCAGGTCGACAGCAAGCAGGCGGGCAAGCAGATCCGGCGGATGGAGGGCATCCTCAATTCGATGACCAACCTGGAGCGCAGCAAGCCGGAACTCCTCAAGGCTTCCCGCAAGCGCCGCATCGCCGCCGGCGCCGGTGTCCAGGTCCAGGAGGTCAACCGCATGCTGGCCCAGTTCGAGCAGATGCAGGGCATGATGAAGCAGATGAAGAAGGGCGGCCTGGCGAAGATGATGCGGGCCATGGGCGGGGCGAAGGCCCTGAAGGGAATGAAGGGCCTGAGGTAGCCCCCCTCACCAGGATGCGGCGGATCCGGCTTTGCCGGTCCGCTCGCATCGCCCCCTTGAGGGGGCGGCCGTAGGCTGCGGGGGTGGCGTTCCTTCCGGTCCGCTCGCATCGCCCCCTGGGGGGCGCGCGTCAGCGCGTAGGGGGGGACAACTTCTCCAGCGTGCGGGGCAGGGCCTCGGCCACGTCGATCTTCTCGGCCGCGGCGTCGCGGCGGCCTTGCAGCTCGATCTGCCCTTCCTTCAGCCCGCGGTCGCCGATGGTGACGCGGACCGGCACGCCGATCAGTTCCCAGTCGGCGAACATCACGCCGGGGCGCTCGTCGCGGTCGTCGAGGATGGCGTCGACGCCCTGGGCCAGCAGGTCTTCGTAGAGTTTCGACGCCGCCTCGCGCACGGCCTCGCTCTTGCCCCAGCCGACCGGGCAGATGACCACCTCGAACGGCGCCAGCGCGCGCGGCCAGACGATGCCGCGTGCGTCGTGGTTCTGTTCGATGGCCGCGCCCAGCAGCCGGGTAACGCCGATGCCGTAGCAGCCCATCTGCATCAGCGCCGGTTTGCCGGTTTCGTCCAGGTAGGTGGCCTTGAGCGCGGCCGAATACTTGGTGCCGAGGAAGAACACGTGGCCGACCTCGATGCCGCGCTGGATCGCCAGCCGGCCGCTGCCGTCGGGCGCCGGGTCGCCGTCGACCACGTTGCGCAGGTCGGCCACCAGGTCGGGCTCGGGCAGGTCGCGCGCCCAGTTGGCGCCGGCGTAGTGGTGGTCGGCCTGGTTGGCGCCGCAGACGAAGTCGCTCATGTTGGCGACGGTGCGGTCGGCGATCACGCGCACCGTCCGCGCCAGGCCGACCGGGCCGATGAAGCCGGGCTGGCAGCCCAGGTGCTCGGCCACTTCCTGGTCGGAGGCGAAGCGGAAGCCGCGTTCGAAGCCGGGCAGCTTGCCGGCCTTGATCTCGTTCAGTTCGTGGTCGCCCCGCAGCAGCAGCAGGCAGACGGCGGGCGCGGCGCCGGCCTGTTCCGGCTCGACCGCCACCGCCAGCGTCTTGACCAGTTTCGACGCGGGCACGCCCAGCAGCGCGGCCACGTCTTCGCAGCGGGCGGCGCCGGGCGTGGCGACTTTGCGCAGCGTTTCGGCCGGCGCGGCGCGCTCGGCGATCAGGCCCGGCGCCTCGGCCAGCTCCATGTTGGCGGCGTACTGGGTGGCGGGGTTGTAGACGATCAGATCTTCGCCGGTGTCGGCGATGACCTGGAATTCGTGGCTGCGCGTGCCGCCGATCGAGCCGGTGTCGGCCGCCACGGCGCGGAACTCCAGCCCCATGCGGGCGAAGATGCGCATGTAGGCAGCGTACATCGCGTCGTAGCTCTTCTGCGCGCCGGCCTCGTCGCGGTCGAAGGAGTAGGCGTCCTTCATCGTGAACTCGCGGCCGCGCATCACGCCGAAGCGCGGCCGGCGCTCGTCGCGGAACTTGGTCTGGATGTGGTAGAAATTCTTCGGCAGCTGGCGCCAGCTGTGGATTTCGTTGCGCGCGATGTCGGTGATGACCTCTTCCGACGTGGGCTGCAGCACGAAATCGCGCTGGTGGCGGTCTTTCAGCCGCAGCAGCTCGGGGCCGTACTGCTCCCAGCGGCCGGATTCCATCCACAGCTCGGCCGGCTGCACCATCGGCATCAGCAGTTCGAGCGCGCCGGCGCGGTTCATCTCTTCGCGGATGATGGCTTCCACCTTGCGGATCACGCGCAGCCCCAGCGGCATGTAGCTGTAGATGCCGCCGGCCAGCTTGCGGATCATGCCGGCCCGGGTCATCAGCCGGTGGCTGGGGATTTCGGCGTCGGACGGGGCCTCTTTCAGGGTGCCGATGTGGAACTGCGATGCGCGCATTCGGTGCTCACGTTAAGGGAAGTGTCAAGTCGGCCCGGGCAGGCCTATAATCGACTCAATTGTATGGGAATCGCTGGGGTGGCTCATGCTGGACCGTGAAGGTTACCGTCCCAACGTCGGCATCATCCTCGTCAATCACCGTAACGAGGTTTTCTGGGGCAAGCGCATCAACGAACACTCCTGGCAGTTTCCCCAGGGGGGCATCAAGCACGGCGAAAGCCCTGCCCAGGCCATGTTCCGCGAGCTCCACGAAGAAGTGGGCCTGAGGCCCGAACATGTCCGCATCCTGGGACGCACGCGCGACTGGTTGCGCTACAACGTCCCCGACCACTTCGTCCGACGCGAATGGCGGGGGCACTACAAGGGGCAGAAGCAGATCTGGTTTCTGCTCCGCATGCTGGGCCGCGATTGCGACGTCTGCCTGCGGGCGTCGCCGCACCCGGAGTTCGACGCCTGGCGCTGGAGCGAGTACTGGGTGCCGCTGGACGCCGTCATCGAGTTCAAGCGCGACGTATATACTCTGGCGCTGAACGAGCTGGCGCTCGTGCTGTTCCGTCGCGGCCACGAAACCCGCTACCTGCGCCAGCACGTCGGGCCGCATCGCCGCGGTTCGACAACAGATGAACAGACCGTGGTGTAGGCCGAACCGCGCGGATTGGTTCGATATGACTTTGTTTTTGCGTTCGACGGCGGCCGTGGCGGTCGCCGTGCTGCTGGCCGCCTGCGGTTCCGCGAAGCGGGGCGAGGGCAATTACCTGCTGGACGACATCGAGGCGCAGCGCAACCTGCCCGATTCGGGCTGGGAGGCGCTGCGGCCGCTGCTGCCGCCGGTGCCGGGGCCGTCCGACACGCTGCTGCCGGTCGACTCGCTCAACGTCAACGACCCCTTCCACTACGGGGTGGACCCGCGTTCGGTGCAGATCGCGCCGGGCCAGATCGTGCGCTACGCGCTCGTCAGCCAGAGCGACCGCGGCTCGCGCAACATCAGCTACGAGTCGGTGCGCTGCGGCACGCGCGAATACCGCCTGGTGGCGCTGGCGGCGCCGGGCGGCGCCTGGCAGCGCGCCCACAACGACGAGTGGCAGCCGGTTCAGGCCAACACGGTGCAGGCCGTGCTGCGCGCCGGCGTGCTGTGCTCCGGCGGCGGCGTGGCCACCGACAAGGTGCCCAACCTGATCGCCCGCCTGCGCAACTGGTCGCAGTACAGCGACTTCACGGCCGAACAGAACAAGCCCTGATGCCCCGGCCGACCACGCGGGCCGGCACGCATCGCACGTCTTCGCCCAAGGCGCGCCCTGCCGCAAGTGTGGTCCTTACCATTCGATTCCGGGATCACACTATTCAAAAAAATAATTTTTCATTATGTTTTTTGCACCCCACACTGGGCGCGTCAAAAAAATAACAGCCGGTATCGGCGCGTTCGCACAGTCTCGGGTGCGAACCGCGTGAACTCGCGCGCATCGGTCGATGCATCGATCGCCACAAGAAAAAACTGGAGACGTCATGAAACCTCATTGGACAAAGTTCGGGAATCGATTCGTCCTGGCCGCCGGCCTGGCCGTGCTGAGTGGTAGCGCTACCGCGCAAACGATCAAGATCGGCTGGCTGTCCTCCCTCACCGGCGCGCTGTCGGCCGCCGCCCAGGCCGAAAACCTGGGCGTGCAGATGGCGGTGGAAGAAATCAACCAGGGCGGCGGCATCCTCGGCAAGAAGATCGAACTGCTTACCCGCGACACCGCCGGCGACCCGACCAAGGCCGTCAACTTCGCGCAGCAACTGGCCTTCAGCGAGAAGGTGCAGGCCGTGGTCGGCCCGGTCAATTCCGGCGAGGCGCTGGCCAGCACCCCGGTCCTGGCCCGTGCCGGGGTGCCCAACATCGTGATCAGCACCGTCGACGAACTGACGGACCCCAAGAAGTACCCGCGCGCCTTCCGCGTGGTCACCACCAACCAGCAGTGGATCGGCGCCGGCAACGACTACGCCCTGAAGACGCTCAGGAAGACCAGGATCGCCGTCTTCGCCGATACCTCGGGCTTCGGCGCCAACAGCGCCAAGCTTGCCACCTCGCTGATGGCCAAAGAGGGCGTCAAGCCGGTCTACTCCGTGCTGATGGACGCCAACAAGACCGACGTGACCGACGAAATGAACAAGGCCAAGGCGGCCGGCGCCGAGGTCTTGCTGACCTGGACCTCGTCCACCGGCCTGCTGGCGCGCATCCTGAACGCCCGCGGCGGCATGGCGTGGAACGTGCCGGTGATCGGCCACCCGTCGCTGATGGCCACCCAGGTGCGCCAGCTGCTGAACAAGCCCGAGTATTGGCAGAACACCTTCGCCCCCGGCTACCAGAACCTGACCTACGGCCCGGACGGCAAGCTGCCGGAGCGCACCAAGGCGCTGATGGACAAGATGCGGCCCAGGCTGGGCGGCGGCGAGATCGACCTGCCGTTCTGGTGGGTGGCGATGGGCTATGACACCGTCAAGGTCATCGAGCACGCCATCAAGTCGGCCAACTCCACCGACCCGGCCGCGATCCAGAAGGCGCTGGAAAACACCAAGGGGCTGGAAGGCGTCTACGCCACCTATACCTGGGGCCCCGCCGAGCGCAACGGCTATCCCGACGGCAGCCTGGTGGTGAACGCCGCCAACACCTTCAAGGACGGCGCCTTCCAGGCGCGCCGAGATAAGCCCCCCTACGCGCTTACGCGCGCCCCCGGGGGCGATGCGCGCGGACCGGAAGGGAGGCCCACCCCCGCGGCCCACGGCCGCCCCCTCAAGGGGCGATGCGCGCGGACCGGAGGGGAGGCCCACCCCCGTGGCCTACGGCCGCCCCCTCAAGGGGGCGATGCGCGCGGACCGGCGGAGCCGGATCCGCCGCATCCTGGATGGGGTAGCGTGGGTTGGGGCGTTGTCGAAGGGGAGTAGCGACATGGAGGAACTAGGATGATGACTGTGGTTGTCACGGGGCTGGCGGTCGGGATGGTGTATGCCGCGATCGCGCTGGTCTACAACGTGATGTTCTCGACTTCCAAGGTGTTGTCGATGACCACCGGCCACACGGCCATGCTGGGCGGCGTGTTCGGCGCCTGGTTCGTGCAGGCGCTGGGCGTGCCTTGGGGCCTGGCGCTGCTGGGGGCGGTGCTGGTTGGCACGGCGTTCGGCTGGGCCACGGAGCTGCTGGCCATCCGCCGCGTGCTCAACCGCAGCGACGAACACCTGTGGCTGCTCAGCACGCTGGCGCTGGCCACCATGGTGCAGCAGGGCGTGGGCCTGTGGTGGGGCACGGAGCCCAAGCCCTTTCCGCGCTTCATCGCGCAGGATTTCGGCGCCGGCGTGCTCGACCAGAAATTCTGGCTGCCGATCGCGGCCACCCTGGTGATGGCGGCCGGGCTGAGCCTGTTCTACCGGCGCACCATGTACGGCAAGCTGTTCGTGGCGATGTCGGAAGACGCTTTCGCCGCCCGCGCGCGCGGCGTGTCGACCGACCGCATCCGCATGCTTTCCTACATGCTGTCGGGCGCGCTGGGCGGCCTGACCGGCTTCGCCGCCGGGCAGCTGACCTTCGCCTATTTCGCGCTCGGCCTCACGCTCACGCTGTACGGCTTCATCGCGCTGGCCGTGGGCGGCCTGGGCAGCAACCTGGGCGCGCTGGTGGGCGGCGCCACGCTGGGGCTGCTGAACGCCTTCGCCAGCTACTGGTTCGGCGGCGAATACCAGCAGACGGTGGCGGTCGGCATCCTGATGATCGTCCTTCTGGTGAAGCCCGAAGGCATATTCGGTTCCAGAAACGTGAGGCCGGTGTAATGGATTCCGCGATGTCCCGTCGCAAGCCTTATCTGCTGGCCGCCGGCGCCGTGCTGGCCGTCGCGCTGCCCTGGATCGCGGGCGACCAGTACCAGTTGCACCTGGCCGCGCTGATCTGCGTGTACTGGATCCTGATCGCCGGGCTGAACCTGGTGGTCGGCTACACCGGCCAGCTTTCCATCGGCCACGTGGGGCTGCTGGCGATCGGCGCCTATACCTTCTCGATCCTGGCCGGCACGCTGGGCCTGCATCCGGCCTGGGCGCTGCTTGCAGCCGGCGCCATCGGCGGCCTGTGCGGGCTGGTGCTGGGCCTGCCGTCGCTGCGCCTGCCCGGCTTTTATTTCGCGATGACGACCATGGCGTTCGCCCTCATCGTGGGCGAAGTGGCGCTGGCGCAGGACGGGCTCACCGGCGGCGGCACCGGGCTGGCGGTGCCGGCCTTCCCGCCGCCGTTCGACGGCCCGGCCGGCTTCTATTACCTGGTGGCGGCGGTGGCGCTCGCGGTCACGCTGGTGAGCTGGAACGTCGCGCGCCGCATGTGGGGCCTGGGGCTGGTGTCGATCCGCGATACGCCCGTCACGGCGCAGGCGGTGGGCGTGCCGATCTTCCGTTCCAAGCTGCAGGTATTCGTGTTCAGCGGCGTGGCCGCCGGCGTCGCCGGGGCGCTGTTCGCCAGCCTGCAGAGCTACATCACGCCGGATACCTTCGTGTTCGAGCTGAGCCTGTTCTTCTTCGTCTGCATCATCATCGGCGGCCGGGGCAGCATCGTCGGGCCGTTCATCGGTACCGTGGTGCTGACCGTCCTGCCCGAACTGGTCGCGCCGCTGGCCAAGCTCGGCAACTTCTTCTACGGCTTGCTGCTGCTGGTCGTGGTGCTGGTCATTCCGGAGGGCATCGGACGCCTGTTCGAGGTGATCTCCGAACGCTGGAAGCCGCGCCGGGTCGTGCACGAGGCCGTGAAGCCGGATCTCCCGCGCCTGGCCCGAGCGATTGAAAGGTCCACCCCCTACGCGCTTCGCGCGACCTTTCAAGGGGGCGATGCGGGCGGACCGGCGGAGCCGGATCCGCCGCATCCTGGATGGGACAGCGCGGGCGCGGTCGCTGGAGATGGCGCGTTGCGCCGTGGAGGATTGCAATGATCGAGGTGGTCGACATCTGCAAGCGCTTCGGCGGCATCGCGGCGATCGATCATGTGTCGCTTTCGATCCTGCCCGGCGAGGTGCATGGCCTGATCGGCCCGAACGGCAGCGGCAAGACGACGATGCTGAACATGCTGTCCGGCTACTACGAGCTGACCTCGGGCGCCATCCGGCACGACGGGGTCGATATTTCGCGCCTGCCGGTGCAACATCGCGCGCGCATCGGCGTGGCCCGCACCTTCCAGAAGCCGCGGCTGATGCCGACCCTGTCGGTGCTCGACAACGTGGTGCTGGGCGCCTGGCCGCATTCGACCTCGGGGTTTCTTGCCACCGCGCTCGGCCTGCCGAAGGTGAACAAGGAAGACCGCGAGTTCCGCGCCTACGCGGCCGAGCTGATCCACGGGATCGGCCTGGGCAGCGTCATGCACCGGCGGGCCAACCTGCTGGATCATGCCGAGCAGCGCTTCCTGGAGATCGCGCGCGGCCTGGCGATGCGGCCGCGCTTCATCCTGCTCGACGAGCCCGCCGGCGGGCTCACCGGCAACGAGATCGAACACCTTTCCGACGTGATCCATACCCTGCGCGACGCGGGCATCGGCGTGCTGCTGGTGGAGCACCACACCGATCTCGTGTTCCGCATCTGCGACCGCGTCACCACCCTGAATACCGGAAAAATGATCAAGCACGGCACGCCCGACGAAGTACGCGCCGATCCCGAAGTCATCCGCGTCTACCTGGGGGCCTGAGCGATGGCCAATCAACGCCCCTGCGCGCCGCTGCTGGAAGTGCGCGACGTGCGCGTGGCCTATGGCAAGGCGGAAGTGGTCCACGGCATTTCGATGGACGTGCGCGCCGGCGAATTCGTCGTGATGCTGGGCCGCAACGGCGCCGGCAAGAGTTCGCTGCTGCACGCCATCTCGGGCCTTGTGCCGATGCGCACCGGCACCGTCCGCTTCGAAGGCCGCGACCTCGGCGGCGCCAGGCCGCGCGACATCGTGAAGGCCGGCATCATCCAGGTGCTCGAAGGCCACCGCGTGTTCCATACCCTGTCGGTGGAAGACAACCTGCTGATCGGCACCTACGCGGCCAACTCGCGCGGCGACCGCGGCAAGCTCGGCCGGATCTACGAATTGTTTCCCGAACTGGCCGAGCGGCGCCACCAGATGGCGTCGCGCCTGTCCGGCGGACAGCAGCAGATCCTGGCGGTCGGGCAGGGCCTGATCGGCGATCCGAAACTGCTGATCCTCGACGAACCCTCGGGCGGGCTGGCGCCCATGGTGGTCGACCGGATCCTCGACGTGGCCTCGGACCTGTGCCGCAGCGGCATGGCCATCCTGCTGGTGGAACAACTGGTGGAGAAGGCATTGCGGCATGCCCACTACGGCTACCTGGTCGAAACCGGCCGCGTTGCCGCCGAGGCCTTCGTCGATGAATTGCGCGAGGGCGACCTGCTGCAGCGCGTGTACCTGGGCGGCCACTAGCCGCCCCCGGGGGCGCGCGGCCCGGCCATGGCCTCCGGCGCTTCCGCTCTTCGCGAAGATTCCCATGACGACTGAAGGCGACACCCCCGAGTACCGCGGCACCCTGTACCGGCCTACCGCGGAGCTGCTGGCCTGGCATGCCGGCGCCCCGGCGGAAGAGGCGCTGGAGCCGGAGCTGCCCATCCTCGACGCCCACCACCATCTGTACGGCACGCCGGCCGATTCGAGCTACTACCGCCTCGGCGATCTGGAGCGCGACTTCGGCGGCGGCCACCGGATCGTCGGCACCGTCTACGTGGAGGCCTACCAGGCGGGGTGGTACCCGGACGGGCCGGAGCACCTCCGGCCGGTGGGCGAGGTGGCGCGCATCGTGGACCTGACGGCGGCGCCGGTGCGCGGTTCGCGCGGAGCGGCCTGCCAGGTGGCGGCGGGCATCGTGGCCTATGCCGACCTGACGCGCGGCGATGCCGTTGCCGACGTGCTGGAAGCGGAACTGGCCGCCGGCCAGGGGCGCCTGCGCGGGGTGCGCCATCCGGCCGCCTACGACGGCGGGCAGATCGCGCGCTTCGTCAAGAGCATGAACCGGCCGCGGATGCTGGCAGACGCCACCTTCCGGAAGGGCGTGGCGCAGCTGGGCCGGCTCGGGCTTTCTTTCGACGCCTGGGTCCACCATACCCAGCTGGGCGACGTGGCCGGGCTGGCCGACGCCTTCCCGGGCCTGGCCATCGTGCTGAATCACGTAGGCGGGCTGATCGGCGTGGCCGAGTACCGGGCCGATCGCGCGGGCAATGTCGCGCGGTGGCGGCAGGGCCTGCGCGAGCTGGCCGCGCGGCCGAATGTGTATGTGAAGATCGGCGGCCTGGGCATGCCCTTGTTCGGCTTCGGCTTCGAGCACCGCGAACGGCCCGCTTCCTCGGCCGAGCTGGCGCAGGCCTGGGGGCCGCTGATCGATGCCTGCATCGAGGCCTTCGGGCCGGCGCGCTGCATGTTCGAGGGCAATTTCCCCGTCGACAAGCAGACCTGCGGCTATACGGCGCTGTGGAATGCCTTCAAGCTGGCGACCCGTTCGCTGTCGGCCGGCGAGCGCGCCGACCTCTTCTTCGGCACGGCCTGCCGGGCCTATCGGCTGCCGGTGGACCGGCTGTTGGACGCGGAGTGAGATGAGCCCACCCCTACGCGCTTCGCAAGGAGAAGGCCCACCCCTACGCGCTTCGCGCGCAAGGAGAAGGTCCACCCCTACGCGCTTCGCGCGCCCCTCAAGGGGCGATGCGAGCGGACCGGCGGAGCCGGATCCGCCGCATCCTGGGTCGAGCAGGGCGGTGACGGGTCAGCGGATGACCAGGTTGTCGCGGTGCATCAGCTCGGGCTCTTCCATGCTGCCCAGGATGGCCTCGATCCGGCTCGACGGCTGGCGCATGATGCGGCGGGTGTCGCCGGCGGAATAGTTGATCAGGCCGCGCGCCAGTTCGCGACCCTCGGCATCGATGCAGGCGACGACGTCGCCGCGCTCGAAGTCGCCTTCCACCGCCGTGACGCCGATGGGCAGCAGGCTCTTGCCGTCCTGCGTCAGCGCCTTGGCCGCGCCGGCATCGAGCGTGACCCGGCCGCGCAGCTGCAGATGATCGGCCATCCACTGCTTGCGGGCCGACAGCAGCGGCAGCGCCGCGCGCAGCTCGGTGCCGATGCATTCGCCGCCCGCCAGCCGCGCCAATACCTCGGGCTCGCGGCCCGAGGCGATCACGGTGTGCGCGCCGCTGCCCGCGGCGCGGCGGGCGGCGATCACCTTGGTGATCATGCCGCCGGTGCCGATGCCGCTGCCGGCGCCGCCGGCCATGGCCTCCAGCGCCGGATCGCCGGCCGCGGCATGGGCGATGAAGCGGGCGTCGGGATGCTTGCGCGGGTCGGCCGAATACAGCCCCGCCTGGTCGGTCAGGATGATCAGCGCATCGGCTTCGACCAGGTTGGTTACCAGCGCCCCCAGCGTGTCGTTGTCGCCGAACTTGATCTCGTCGGTGACCACGGTGTCGTTCTCGTTGATGATCGGCACCACGCCCAGCCGCAGCAGCGTGAACAGGGTCGAGCGCGCGTTCAGGTAGCGGCGGCGGTCGGACAAGTCATCGTGGGTCAGCAGCACCTGGGCGGTGTGCAGGCCGTGCTGCGAAAAGCTGGTTTCGTAGGCCTGCGCCAGCCCCATCTGGCCGACCGCGGCGGCAGCCTGCAGCTCGGGGATCAGGGTGGGGCGCTTGTTCCAGCCCAGGCGCAGCATGCCTTCGGCGATCGCGCCGCTCGACACCAGCACCACTTGCTTGCCGAGTTCCCGCAGCCGGGCGATCTGGCCGGCCCAGCGCGCCAGCGCGGTGCGGTCTAGTCCGCGGCCGTCGTCGGTGACCAGCGAAGAGCCTACTTTGACGACCAGCCGCTTGGCATCGGCGATCACGGATGTCGTAGTCATCGGAAAAACGCTTCGGTTGCGATACGGGGTAGGCGATGCGGAGATGGCCGTGGACGCTCAGTCGGCGGCGTTCTCGTCGCCCGGGCCCGGGGGCTCGGCGGCCGCGGATGGACGGGCGCCGCGCCTCGGCCGGCGCGCCGGCGGCGCGGCCGGTTCGCCGCCGGCTGCCGGGGCGTCTTGCGGAGGCGGCGCGAAGCGGGCGTCTTCGTCGAACGCGTGCTCGGCCTCGCGCTGTTCGTCCAGCCAGTTCTGCAGCGCCCAGGCCAGTTCCTGCGTGCCCTGGCCGGCCAGCGCCGAGATCGCGAACACCGGCCCGGTCCAGCCCAGTTCCAGGCAGAACGCTTCCTGCAGGCCTTGCGGGTCGTCGACCATGTCGATCTTGTTCAGCACCAGCCAGCGGGGTTTTTCGTACAGCGCCGGGTCGTAGCGGCGGAGCTCCTCGACGATGGCGCGCGCCTCGCGGATCGGGTCGACCGAGGGATCGAGCGGCGCCACGTCGACCAGGTGCAGCAGCACCCGGGTGCGCGACAGGTGGCGCAGGAACTGGTGGCCCAGCCCGGCGCCCTCGGCCGCGCCTTCGATCAGGCCGGGAATGTCGGCGATCACGAAGCTGCGTTCGCTGTCGGTGCGGACCACGCCCAGGTTCGGGTGCAGCGTGGTGAAAGGGTAGTCGGCCACCTTGGGCCGCGCGTTGGAAAGCTTGCGGATCAGCGTGGACTTGCCGGCGTTGGGCATGCCCAGCAGGCCGACGTCGGCCAGCACCTTCAGTTCCAGGCGCAGCCGGCGGTGTTCGCCGGGGCGGCCGTGGGTGAACTGGCGCGGCGCGCGGTTGGTGCTGGACTTGAAGTGCAGATTGCCCAGGCCGCCGGCGCCGCCCGCGGCCAGCACCACCTTCTGCCCGTGCGCGGCGAGGTCGAACAGCAGCTCGCCGGTGTCGGCGTCGTACACCATGGTGCCGACCGGCATGCGCAGCGTGATGTCGCTGCCGCCGGCGCCGTAGCGGTCGGAGCCGCTGCCCTGCTCGCCGTTCTGCGCGCGGTGCACGCGGGCGTAGCGGTAGTCGATCAGGGTGTTGATGTTGCGGTCGGCCACCGCGTAGACGGTGCCGCCGCGGCCGCCGTCGCCGCCGTCGGGGCCGCCCATGGGGATGAATTTTTCGCGGCGAAAGCTCGCCACGCCGTTGCCGCCTTTGCCGGCAATGACTTCGATGGTGGCTTCGTCGACGAATTTCATGATGGATCAGGCCTCAGGGGCGGGTGCGGCGGGATGCCGCCCGGGCCGGGGGGCCCGGAAAAAACAAAAGTCCTGCCGCGCGAACGACAGGACTTGGGATGCGTACCGGCCGCGCCTGCCGCCGCGCCGGCGAAGCGGGCTTCGCCGGCAGGGGGATCAGGCGGGGACGATCGAGACGATCTGCTTGCGCAGCGGGCCCTTGACCGCGAACTGCACGCGGCCTTCGGCCAGCGCGAACAGCGTGTGGTCCTTGCCCACGCCGACGTTGACGCCGGGGTGGAAACGGGTGCCGCGCTGGCGCACGATGATCGAACCGGCGCTGATCAATTCACCGCCGAAGGCCTTGACGCCCAGGCGTTTCGCTTCCGAATCGCGGCCGTTCCGGGTGGAACCGCCGCCCTTTTTCTGTGCCATGTTTGCGCTCCTGCTTGAGGCTGGACGGGCTGCGGATTGACCGCCGCGCCGTCAGGCGTTGATGGCCGAGATCTGGATCTCGGTGTAGTTCTGGCGGTGGCCCTGGCGCTTCTGGTAGTGCTTGCGCCGGCGCATCTTGAAGATGCGGACCTTGTCGTGGCGGCCATGTGCAAGAACCTTCGCCGTGACGACCGCTCCCGACAGCAGCGGGGCGCCGACCTTGAGCTGGTCGCCTTCGCCTACTGCCAGAACCTGGTCCAGCGTGATGTCTTGCCCGATGTCTGCCGGTATCTGTTCTATCTTCAGTTTTTCGCCGGCGGCGACGCGATACTGCTTGCCGCCGGTTTTTATGACCGCGTACATGGGATTACCTCTGAATGGCAAATCCCCCAGTTGGGGGCTGAACCATAGACTATAACAACAACACGAGCGTGGCGTCAATTGCCACCGTTGTTGCTTCCAGGCCCCGTATAATTCCGTTTCCCTACCCCTGGCCGCCGGGCGGCCAGTTCGTCCACGGATCCCACTTGAGCCTGCCGACTCTGTTTGCCCCCCTCGCCGACGACATGCAAGCCGTCGACGGCGTGATCCGGGCGCGCCTCGATTCCGACGTGCCGCTCATCCGCACCATCGCCGACTATATCATCGGGGGCGGCGGCAAGCGCATGCGGCCCGCGCTGCTGCTGATGATCGCGCGCGCGCTGGGCTACCGGGGCAGCCACCACCACCTGCTGGCCGCGGTGATCGAGTTCATCCATACCGCCACGCTGCTGCACGACGACGTGGTCGACGAATCCAGCCTGCGGCGCGGCCGGGCCACCGCCAACGCGGTGTTCGGCAACGCCGCCAGCGTGCTGGTGGGCGATTTCCTGCACTCGCGGTCGTTCCAGATGATGGTCGAGACGGGCTCGGTGCGGGTGATGCAGATCCTGGCCGACGCCACCAACGTGATCGCCGAGGGCGAGGTGCTGCAGCTGCTGAACGTGCACGACCCGGCCGTCACGGAGGAGCGCTACCTGCAGGTGGTGCGCTACAAGACGGCGCGGCTGTTCGAGGCCTCGGCGCACCTGGCGGCGGTGCTGGCCGGCGCCACGCCGGAGCAGGAAGCCGCCGCGGCCGAATTCGGCCGGCGCGTGGGCACCGCCTTCCAGCTGATCGACGACGTGCTCGACTACAGCGGCGAGGCCGAGGCGCTGGGCAAGAACCTGGGCGACGACCTGCGCGAGGGCAAGCCCACGCTGCCGCTGATCCGCTTGCTGGAAACGGGCACCGAGGCGCAGCAGGCGCTGGTGCGCAACGCGATCGAGCACGGCGAGGGAGATTTCGCCGCGGTGGGCGCGGCGATCCGCGCCACCGACGCGCTGGCCTACACCCGCGCCCGCGCCGCGGCCGAGGCCGACGCCGCGGCGCAGGCGCTGGCGGGCTATCCAGAGTCGGAATTCCTCGATCTGCTGCGCCAGTTCGCCGCATTCGCCGTCTCGAGGGATCGGTAGCCCCCCTGCGCGCTTCGCGCGCCCCGGAGGGAGGGCCCACCCCCGCGCGGCCTGCGGCCGCACCCCCTCAAGGGGGCGATGCGGGCGGACCGGCGGAGCCGGATCCGCCGCATCCTGGATGCGGGGGGCTGTTGGGGGTGGTGGTTTTCATATTGGGGGATTACCTGCTAGAATCTTTTTCTTCGCATTAAATGCGAAGGCCGGTGCGGCGGGTTGCGCGCCGGGGCAGCGGATCAAGTCGGGGCGTAGCTCAGCCTGGTAGAGTACTGCGTTCGGGACGCAGGAGTCGGAGGTTCGAATCCTCTCGCCCCGACCACTTTTCGCTGATAGGAACACCTGGGTGGCAGCGGCATTGCCGTTGGTCGCACTCTACGCCGAGGCCGGTATTGCGCAAGCGATGCCGGCTTTTTTGCGTGCAGCGCGTGTGGCGTCCGTGCTTCGGTCGTAGATAAACTAAGCGGACTTAGTTCAAAAAACCTTGAGCGTGCCGTGGAAACCGTCAACATACACGAAGCCAAGCCCATCTATCCCGCCTCGTCGACCGGGCGGCCAAAGGCGAGTCGTTCATCATCGCCAAGGCTGGCAAGCCGATGGTGAAGGTCGTCGCGGTGGATGCTGCCGCGCGTGGCTAGGCCAGGCGTCTTGGCTTCATGGCCGGCCAGATCAAGGTGCCGGACGATTTCGATCTCATGGGCGAGGATGAAATCGCAACCCTTCGGCGGCAACACGTGAAGCTCTTGCTGGATACCCGCCTATTGCTGTGGGCGGCCGGCGATCCCGTCGATTGTCCGAGGCGGCGCGGCGCCTGATCGAAGATGCCGACAACACGCTCTTGTTCAGTGTTGCGAGCCTGCGGGAAATTGCCATCAAGCTTGGCCTGGGGCGGCAGGATTTCGAAGTCGATCCCCGCCTGCTGCGCAGGGCTTTGCTCGACAACGGCTACGTCGTGACGGCCGATGAGCGGGTGAGCGAATACCCCGGCCCCGTACGCAAGGTTTGATTCACGGGCCTACGGGCAGATGACGCGCCTTGTGCCGGCCGGCGTTGCCCTTTACCCTGGCGCCATCCTTCCCAGGCCAGCCAGGACTTCATGAACGCCAATCTCTACGCCTTGCTCGAATCGGGTTTCCCCGCCGACCGCGATACGCCGTGCATCGAAGCGCCGGGCTCGGGCTGCTACACACCTGGAACGACATGGCCCGCGGCAGCGCCCGCATCGCCAATCTGCTGCGTTCGCTGGGCCTGCCCGAAGGCGCCCGGGTCGCGGCCTATGTGGAGAAGTCGCCCGAAGCGTTGATGCTGTACCTGGCCACGCTGCGCGCCGGCTACGTCTACCTGCCGCTCAACACCGCCTACCGCGAAGCCGAGATCGATTACTTCCTGGGCGATGCCGAGCCCGCGGTGGTGGTGTGCGGCGACGCGAACCTGGCCTGGGTGGAGCAGGCAGCCCGGCGCGCCGGCACCGGCCACGTCTACACGCTGAACGACGACATCGGCGGCTCGCTGCTCGACGCCGCCGCGCCGTTCGCCGACGAGGCGCCGATCGTTCCCCGCGCGGAAGACGACCTGGCCGCCATCCTCTATACCTCGGGCACCACCGGGCGCAGCAAGGGCGCGATGCTGAGCCACGGCAACCTGGCCGCCAACGTGAAGGTGCTGCATGCGTACTGGGGCTGGCGCGGCGACGACGTGCTGCTGCACATGCTGCCCATCTTCCACGTGCACGGCCTGTTCGTGGCGGCGCAGGGCGCGCTGCTGGCCGGCGCCCGGATGATATGGCTGCCCCGCCTGGACGTGGCCGCGGCGCTGCGGCTGCTGCCGCGCTGCACGGTGATGATGGGCGTGCCCACCTACTACGTGCGCCTGCTGGCCGAGCCCGGCTTCGGCCGCGCGGCCTGCCGCAACATGCGCCTGTTCGTGTCCGGCTCGGCGCCGCTGTTGATGGAAACCTTCAACGCCTTTCGCGAGCGTACCGGCCATACCATCCTCGAACGCTACGGCATGAGCGAGACCAATATGCTGGTGTCCAATCCCTACGACCCGGCCCAGGGCGAACGCCTGGGCGGCACCGTGGGCATGCCGCTGCCCGGCGTATCGGTGCGTGTGGTGGACGACGCCGGCCGGCCCTGCGCGCCGGGCGAGATCGGCAATATCGAAGTGCGTGGCCCCAATGTGTTCCAGGGCTATTGGCGCATGCCGGAGAAGACCCGGCAGGAGTTCAGCGCCGACGGCTGGTTCAAGACCGGCGACGTGGGCCGGTGGGGCGGCCAGGCCGGCGGGCGCGAGGTGCCCGACGGCTATCTGTCCATCGTGGGCCGCAGCAAGGATCTCATCATCTCCGGGGGCTTCAACGTCTATCCGAAGGAAATCGAGGGCTTCATCGACGAGATGCCCGGGGTGGCCGAAAGCGCAGTGGTAGGGGTGCCGCATCCCGACTTGGGCGAGGCCGTGGTGGCCGTGGTCGTGCCCCGGCCGGGGGCCGGCCTCGACGAGGCCGCCATGATCGCCAGGCTCAAGGGCATGATCGCCAATTTCAAGGTGCCCAAGCGCATCCATGTCGCCGGCGAATTGCCGCGCAACACCATGGGCAAGGTGCAGAAAAACGTGCTGCGGCAGCAATACGCCTCATTCTGACGGCCGGATAAAAGAGAACGGAAGTTCTCTTTATCGACCTGTTCCTGGCCCTCCCCTGTTCTCCAGCTTGACAGTCTTGTCGGCTGCTCTCTATCATCGATTAAAAATAGACCGTTCGTTCTGTTAAATGGAACGACCAATCAGGCAGAGACGAAGGAGACGCAGGCATGAGAATCGAGCGGGCCGATGCGGGCATCGGCGCTATCGTCAGCGACATCGACCTCAACCGGCTCGGCGAAGAGGAGTGGGCCCAGGTGTACCGGACCTGGCTCGACGCCAAGGTCATGGCCGTGCGGGGCCAGCATTTCGACATCGAGCAGTTCCTGGGCCTGGGCCGCCGCTTCGGCCGCCTCAAGCCGCACCGCGTGCGCAAGACCCGCCACCCGGACTACCCCGAGCTGACCCGGATGGGCCTGGAAACCAAGACGTCGGGGGGCACCGTCAACCAGGCCGTGTACGGCCGCGGCGATGCGTGGCATACCGACGGCCCGTGGGACCAGGAGGTCTGCAAGGCAACGCAGCTGTACGGGCTGGAGATTCCCTCGGTGGGCGGCGATACCCTGTTCTCCGACATGCAGGCCGCCTACGAGGCGCTGCCGGAATCGCTGCGCGCGCGGATCGACGGCCTGGACGCGCGCTTCGTCTACGGCGGCCGCACGCGGCGCGTGGCACTGCTCAGCCCCGAAGACCGCGACCTGCCGCCCGCCGTGCATCCGGTCGTCAAGGTGCATCCCGAAACGGGGCGCCGCTCGCTGTACATCAATCCGGTGCACTTCCTGGAGTTCGTCGGCATGGAGCGGGCCGAGAGCGACGCGCTGGCCGAGGAGCTGTTCGAGTACCTGTTCCAGCCCGGCGCCCAGTACCGCCATCAATGGAAGCAGTACGACTACGTGATCTGGGACAACCGCTGCCTGATCCACGCCGCCGCCGGCGGCTATCCGCTCGACCAGAAACGCATCCACTGGCGCTCCACCATCATGGAGCAGTAGGCGATGCGGCGGCAGGCCGCCCGCAGAAGCGGCCGCCGCCCAGCATGACGACAACTACAACGCAACGGAGACACCATGAAACGATCGTATGCCGTCGCGGCGCTGGCCGCGGCCTGCTTCTGCCTGCCCGCCGCCGCCCAGTTCACGCCGCCGCGCGCGGTGAAGGTCATCGTGCCGTACACCGCCGGCGGCCCCAGCGACGTGGTCACGCGCGTGGTGGCCACGCAGATGGGCAAGACCATGAACGTGCCGGTGGTGGTGGAGAACCGGCCCGGCGCCACCGGCACGATAGGCATGAGCGCGGCGGCGCGCGCGCCGGCCGACGGCAGCACGATGGTGATGTTCTCGCTGGGTGGCTCGGTGCTCAACGCCGTTCTGCGCGACAAGCTGCCGTACGACCTGCTGAAGGATTTCACGCCGGTCGGCAACATGGTCGACATGGCGCAGCTGCTGGTGGTCAACCCCGAACTGCCGGTCAAGTCGGTGAACGACCTGATCGCCTACGGCAAGGCGCATCCCAACAAGCTCAGCTACGGCTCGTCGGGCGTGGGCGCGTCGACCCACCTGATCGGCGAACTGTTCCAGCAGGTCACCGGCGTAAAGATGGTCCACGTGCCCTACCAGGGGACGGGGCCGGCCACCACCGATACGATCTCGGGCCAGATCCAGCTGCTGTTCACCGAGGTGCCGGTGCTGATCCAGCCGGTGCAGGCCGGCAAGCTGCGCGCGCTGGCGCTCGGCAATCCGCAGCGCTCGCCGCTGATGCCCGAGGTGCCGACCATGGCCGAAGTGGGGCTGCCGCAGCTGGAGGCCTACAACTGGTTCGGGCTGCAGGCGCCCGCCAAGACGCCGCCCGAGGCCATCGCCTATCTCAACGAACATCTGGTCAAGGCGCTGAACGATCCGCAAACGCGGGCCACGCTGCAGGCCATGGGCGCGGATCCGGCGCCCGGTACGCCGGACGATTTCGGCCGGCTGGTGCGGCGCGAAATGGACAAGTGGCGCGAGGTGGCGCGCAAGGCGGATATCCGCGTCGAGCAGTGAGTCCGGCCCGGCCTTCGGGCCGCGCCGCGGGTCTTCGGCCGCGGCGTGGCGGCCCGCCGGCCTCGGGACGCTTCAGCCCCCCCGTCCCCGCGCGCCGTCCTCTTCGCCGATGCGGTCCAGCAGGGCGCGCAGCAACGGACCGAGGGCGCGCAATTCCTCCAGGTGGGCGTGCGACAGCACTTCCAGCCGCTGCTCGGCCAGCGGCGTCAGCGTCACCTGGACGCGGCGCCGGTCCTGCGTGTCGGGCGTGCGCGCGACCAGTTCCATTTTCGCCAGCCGGTCCACCAGCTCGACCGCGCTGTGATGGCGCAGCAGCAGCCGCTCGGCGATCCCGCCCACCGTCAGCCGCTCGTCGGGGCTGCCCTTGATGGCCAGCAGCGCCTGGTGCTGCTGCGGCGTCAGGCCGCCTTCGGCGGCGGCCGTTTCGCTGAACGCGGTGAAGCGGCGCAGTTCGTAGCGCAGCGAGGCGAGCGCGGCGAAATCGTCGTGGGTCAGGCGGGCGCCGGCGCGGCGGCTCGGCGTGGCAGGAGAGGGCATGTCGGCAAATATATCGTGATACGATATTAATAGAAAATCCGAACGATCATTGTCCCCCGTCCTCCTGCCTTCATGAAACCTTCCTCCGTCCCGGCGCCCGCGCCGGTCGCGCCACCGGCGCAGGCGCCGCGCCTCGGCGATTTCACCACCGACCTCAGCGTGCTGCGCCTGACGGCCATGGCGGCCGTGGTGGGCGCCGCCGGCATCGGCGCCGCCTGGTTCCTGCTGCGGCTGATCGCGCTGTGCACCAACATCGCCTATTACGGCCGCTTCACCGCCGCCGCCCTGCCGCTGCCGGCCTCGCCCGCCCCGTGGACGGTGCTGGTGCCGGTGGCCGGCTGCCTGCTGATCGGCCTGATGGCCCGCTACGGGTCCGAAAAGATCCGCGGCCACGGCATTCCCGAGGCGATGGAGGCGATCCTGATCGGGCAGAGCCGGATCCAGCCCAAGGTGGCGCTGCTCAAGCCGGTGTCGTCGGCCGTGTCGATCGGCACCGGCGGCCCGTTCGGCGCCGAAGGGCCGATCATCATGACGGGAGGCGCGATCGGCTCGCTGTTCGCGCAGCTGTTCCACATGACCTCGGCCGAGCGCAAGACGCTGCTGGTGGCCGGCGCGGCGGCCGGCATGACCTCGGTGTTCGGCACGCCGCTGGCGGCGGTGCTGCTGGCGGTCGAACTATTGCTGTTCGAATGGAAGCCGCGCAGTTTCCTGCCGGTGGCCGTGGCCGCCGCCGTGGCGGCCGCCGGCCGCACGCTGCTGCTGGACCCGGCGCCCCTGTTTCCCTACCACGTCGCGGCCGCGTTGCCCTATGCCGGCCGCGCCTTCGCGGGCGATGGCCTGGCCGCCATGCTGTCGGGCGGCGCCGGCGGCGGATTCCCGGCCTGGGCCGCGATCGGCATCCTGGCGGGGCTGGGCTCCGGCGTGCTCACCGCCATGGTGTACGGCGCCGAAGACCTGTTCCAGAAGCTGCCGCTGCACTGGATGTGGTGGCCGGCCGTCGGCGGCCTGGCGATCGGCGTGGGCGGCCTGATCGAGCCCGCCGCGCTGGGCGTCGGCTACGACAACATCCGGCATCTGCTGGCGGGCGACCTGCCGGCGTCGTCGATCGTGTCGCTGCTGGCGGTCAAGAGCGTGATCTGGGCCATCGCGCTCGGCTCGGGCACCTCGGGCGGCGTGCTGGCGCCGCTGCTGATCTTCGGCGGCGCGCTGGGCGCGCTGGCGGGCGGCCTCTTGCCGTCTGCCGATCCAGGCCTGTGGGCGGCGCTGGGCATGGCCGCGATGATGGGCGGCACGATGCGCGCGCCGCTGACGGCCACCCTGTTCGCGGTGGAACTGACCGGCGAATTGCACCTGCTGCTGCCGGCCTTCACCGCCTGCGCCTTCGCCTATGGCGTGACGGTGCTGCTGCTCAAGCGTTCCATCCTGACGGAGAAGATCGCGCGGCGCGGCCACCACGTGGCGCGCGAATATCACGTCGACCCGTTCCAGCTGGTGCGGGTCGATGCGGTCATGACGCGGGAGGTCGACACCCTGCCCGCCGATGCGACGGTGGGGCAGGCGATCGGCCGCTTCACGACGGCCGGGCCGCACCATACCGCGCTGCCGGTGGTCGACGAAACCGGCGTGGTGGTCGGCATGGTCACGCGCGCGGACTGCCTGGCGTGGCTGGGCCGGCCCGAGCTGCACGGCGCTGCCGTGGGAGACGCCGTATCCGGCGCTCCGCCGTTGCGGGCCTATCCCGACGAACTGACCGGCGCCGTGGCCGACCGCATGGCCGAATCCGGCGTGGGCCGCCTGCCCGTCGTCGACCGCGCCACTGGCCGCCTGGCCGGCATCGTGGGCCGCAAGGACCTGATGCGCGTGCGCGCGCAGCGCCTGGAAGAAGAACGCATCCGCCGCGCTTTCCGGCCCTGGGACGGCGTGCGCCGGCAGGCGGCCGGACGGCCGTAGGACGGCGCCGGCATCCGCCAGCCCCGGCCGCGCCGCAGGGAGCGAAGGAGGGGGCGCGGAGCGGGCCGGTGGCGCCCGTCCGCGCCGGCCGGAGCCGTTCCGCTATAGTGTCGCCTTCGCATAGTCCTTGAAGCGGGCGGCCCGCGGGCGCCCGCCATCCCGTTTCCGCGATGAATCAGCATCTCCCGGCGCACCGCTGGCTGGTCGGCGCGCGGCGCCTCGCGCGCCGCAAATTCCGCCAGGCCGCGCGCCTTTCCCGCAAGAGCCTGCGCGTCGGGCTGCTGTTGGGCGGCGCCGCGCTGGTGGCGCTCGTGTCGCTGGCCTTTGCCGAAATGGCCGATCGCGCGCTGGCATGGAACGCCGCGTGGACCTCCGCCCACGGCTGGCTGGCCTTCCTGGTGCTGCCTTGCGGTCTGGCCGCGCTGCGCTGGCTGACGCTGCGGCTGGCCTTCTACGCCTCGGGCAGCGGCATTCCGCAGGTAATCGGCAGCCTGTCCCTGCCTGCGGGACAGGTCCAGGCGACGCTGGTGTCGCTGCGGCAAACCTTGTGGAAGATCCCGCTTACCTTCGGCGGCATGCTGGCCGGCGCCTCGATCGGCCGCGAAGGGCCGTCGGTGCAGGTCGGCGCCGCCGTCATGCTGGCCTGGGGCCGTTTCTGGGAGGCGCGCGGCGTGCCGCTCAAGGGCTTCCACGCCAACGAACTGATCGCCGCCGGCGCGGCCGGCGGCCTGGCCGCCGCGTTCAACGCGCCGCTGGCCGGCGTGGTGTTCGCGATCGAGGAGCTGGGCCGCGACACGGCCCTGCGCTGGCAGCGGCTGGTGCTGATCGGCGTCTTGGCGGCGGGTTTCCTGGTGGTCGCGCTGGCCGGCAACAATCCCTACTTCGGCGTTTTCGCCGGCGCGCCGCTGGCGCACGGCATGCTGGGCTGGGTGCTGGCCTGCGGCGCGCTCAACGGCGCGCTGGGCGGCATCTTCGCCCGCCTGCTCGGCATCGGCGCCGCCGGCGCGGCGCCGCACGCCTGGCGCGCGTGGATCCGCCGCCATCCGGTCTATGCCGCCGGCGCGCTGGGACTGGGCGTGGCGGTGCTGGGCGCGCTCACCGGCGGCGCCGTCTATGGCACGGGCTACCAGAGCGCGGCCGCGCTGCTGTCGGGCCAGCACGCGGTGCCGGGAGGCTTCGGCCTGGCCAAGCTGGCCGCCACGGTGGCGTCGTACTGGGCGGGCATCCCGGGCGGCATCTTCACGCCGGCGCTGACCACCGGCGCCGGCATCGGCGAGCAGATCGCGCACTGGGCCGGCGCTGGCGTCGATAGCCGCGTGCTGGTCTTGCTGTCGATGGCGGCTTTCCTGGCCGCGGCCACCCAGGCGCCGCTGACCGCCAGCGTGGTCGTGATGGAAATGACCGGCAGCCAGCCGATGCTGTTCTGGCTGCTGGCCGGTTCGCTCACCGCCTCGGTCGTGTCGCGGCAGTTCTGCCCGCAGCCCTTCTACCACCTGGCCGCGGGGCGTTTCCGCCGGCAGGCGCAGGTGGAAGTCGGCCGGGCGGCCGCGGCGGCGCACTGAGGCGCGGCGCCGCTCGTTCCGGGTCCGGCCGCGCTCGCGCCGCGCCGGCGATCCAGCGGCCGGCGGCATCGTCGCGTCAGGCGGGCCGTTCGTAGGCCAGTTCGCCCGCCACGTACACGGCCCGCGTGGCGCGCTCGTCGGCCATCGTCATTTGCACGAACAGCGCGTCGGCCAGATCCTTGCACCGTTCCATGCGGAATGCGATGAGCGGCGTCGAGCGCAGGTCGAGCACCACCAGGTCGGCTTCCAGCCCTGGCGCGATCGAGCCGACGGCATGTTCCAGATGCAGTGCCTGCGCCGCGCCGCGGGTGGCGAGGTAGAAGGCCTGCGGCGCCGACAGCGCGGTGCCGCCGAGCTGCGCCACCTGGTAGGCGGCCCCCATCGTGCGCAGCATCGACAGGCTGGTGCCGGCGCCGACGTCGGTGGCCAGCGCCACCGGCAGCGGCGCAGCGCCGCCCTTGGCGCGGTCGATGCGGAACAGGCCGCTGCCCAGGAACAGATTGGAGGTGGGGCAGTGGACCGCGGCCGAGCCGGTGCAGCGCAGGCACTGCCATTCGTCGTCGCACAAGTGGATGCAGTGGCCGAACAGCGCGCGCGGGCCGGTCAGCCCGTAGTGGTCGTAGATGTCGAGGTAATGCCGGCGCTCGGGATAGAGCTGCCTGATCCAGGCGATCTCGTCGCGGTTTTCCGCGATGTGCGTCTGCATGTAGGTGCCGGGCCGTTCGCGCCATAGCGCGCCGGCCGCCTCCAGCTGCGCCGGCGTGCTGGTGCCGGCAAAGCGCGGCGTGACCGCATAGGCCAGCCGCCCGCGGCCGTGCCAGGCGTCGATCAGCCGCGCCGATTCGTCGTAGCCGCGCTGCACGGTATCGGTCAGCGCGGCCGGCGCATTGCGGTCCATCAGCACCTTGCCGGCGATCATCCGGCGGCCGCCCTGCAGCGCCTCGTCGAAGAAGGCGTCGACCGAACCGGGATGCACGGTGCAGTACACCGCGGCCGTCGTGGTGCCGGCCCGCAGCGTTTCACGCAGGAACAGGCGCGCCACCGCCCGCGCATGGGACGGGTCCGCGAATCGCTGTTCGGCCGCGTAGGTGTAGTCGCCCAGCCAGTCCATCAGCTGGCGGCCGTAGGCGCCGATGATCTGCGTTTGCGGATAATGTACGTGGGCGTCGATGAAGCCGGGCAGGATCAGCGCGTCGGGATAGTGCGCGACGGGCGCGCCGGCGGGCAGGCGGCCGCGCAGCGCGCGGTAGTCGCCGAAATCCCGGATGCGGCCGTTCTCGATGATCACCAGCGCATCGGGCTCGTGATGCATGGCCAGGTCGTCGCCCGCCTCGAACGGATCGGCCCGGAAGCTCAGCGCGGGGCCGCGCAGCGCGCGGACTGAAGGCGTATCGGGCATGGCGCATCCTCACGGCCTGGTGCCGGGCCCGGCCCGGCGATATGCTAAAAAGAGCGGCTATCTTTCAGGGAAGGCAGGAATGAAAGTCAGGATTACCAGGAAATTCGAGACCGCGACCGACATCTGCGCCTTCGAGCTCGCGGATCCCGAAGGCACGCCGCTGCCGGCATTCTCGGCCGGCGCGCATATCGATGTCCATCTCGGCAACGGGCTCGTACGCCAGTATTCGCTGTGCAACAACCCCAACGACCGCCATCGCTACATGCTGGGCGTGCTGCGCGACCCGGTGTCGCGCGGCGGTTCGGTGGCCATGCACGCGCTGCGCGAGGGCGACGAGGTCGAGATCAGCGAACCGCGCAACCATTTCCCGCTGGCGGCCGAGGCGCGCCATTCGATCCTGCTGGCCGGCGGCATCGGCGTCACGCCCATCCTCTGTATGGCAGAGCGGCTGGCGCACATCGGCGCCTCGTTCGAATTCCACTACTGCACCCGCTCGCCCGAGCGCACCGCCTTCCGCGACCGGCTGGCCGAGCCCGACCTGCAAGGCAAGGCCCATCTTTACCACGACAGCGAACCGCCCGAAAAGCGGATCGACCTGGCCGCGGTGCTGGGCAAGCCCGATGCCGGCACGCACCTGTACGTATGCGGCCCCGGCGGCTTCATCGACGCCGTGCTGAATGCCGCCAAGGCCGCCGGCTGGCCAGAGCAGAACGTGCATCGCGAATATTTCTCGGCGGCCCCGGCCGCCACCGCCGAAGACGGCAGCTTCGAGGTGAAGATCGCCAGCACCGGCCAGATCGTCGTGATTCCCCCCGACCAGACCGTGACGGAAGCACTGGCCGCCGCCGGCGTCGAAGTCCTGACCTCGTGCGAACAGGGCGTGTGCGGCACCTGCCTGACCCGCGTGCTGGAAGGCGTGCCCGACCATCGCGACCTGTACCTGACCGACGCCGAGCACGACGCCAACGACCAGTTCCTGCCGTGCTGCTCGCGCTCGAAGACGCCGATGCTGGTGCTCGATCTCTGACGCGGGGGCGATACGCCAAAAAGAAAAAGAGCCGATGCAAGGCACCGGCTCCATCCAGGGCGCCGCGGATCCGGCTCTGCCGGTCCGCCAGCGCCGCCCCTCGAGGGGAGGCGGCCCGTAAGGGCCGCCCAGGGGTAGGCCTAGAACCTGTGGCGCAGGCCGACGCCGAGCTGCTTCGACGAGATGTCGGAAGCCGCGCTGCGGCCGATGTTGTCGACGTTGTCGATGTCGCTGTAGAAGGCGTAGGCATCGGTGCGGCGCGACAGCGCGTAGGTGTAGCCCACGCTGAAGCCCTTGATGTCCCAGTCCTTGGCCTTCTGGTAGGAGCCGAACAGCGAGCCGTTGCCGATCGGGGCCGAGGCGCCGACCATCCACGAGATCGTCTTGTCGCTGAAGATCCGGTTGGTGAGCCCGGTGGGCGCATCGCCGACGTTGACCGCGACGTTGCGCTGGTCGGCCACGGCCGCGTGCAGCTTGACCACGCCGAAGTCGTAGGCGGCGCCCAGCTGGGTGGACTTGCCCACGCCGCCGCCGGTGGCCGGCTCGACCTGGTCGTAGGTCAGCGCGGCTTCGAGGGGGCCGTTGGCATAGTGCAGGCCGGAGGTGATGGCGCGGTTGTTGGCGCCGGTGCGCGGCACTTCGTTGCTCGAGCGGTTGAAGCTATAGCCGATGGCCGCCTGGAAGCCGCTCCAGGTCGGGGTGTAGTACATGGCCATGTTGCTGTCGCGGATCTGGTCGGCAGCGATGAAGGTCGAGCCCATGGCCGCCTGGCGGAACGTGGTGCCGAACGGATCGATGCCGGTGAAGAACGACGTGCCGAGGATGAACTGGCGGCCCAGGCGCAGTTCGCCGAAGCTGTCCGACGACAGGCCCACCCACGACTGGCGGCTGAAGAAGTTGGACGACGAGGTCGAGCCGTCGTCGACGCCGAAGCCGCTTTCCAGCAGGAAGTTGGCCTTCAGACCGTTGCCGAGATCTTCGGTGCCGCGCAGGCCGAAGCGCGATTCGCTCGCCAGGCCGCTATCGATCGCGTTGCGGGACTTCTGGCCTTCGACCTTCGACCAGGAATAGCCTGCGTCGATCAAGCCATACAGGGTGACCGAGCTCTGGGCCTGGGCGGCGCCGGCGGCGCCCAGCCCTGCCAGCACGGCGGCGGCAATCAGGGTTTTTTTCATGATGTTCGGATCTCCAAATTTGACCGTCGACCGGGCGTGAACCTGGCTGGGGGCGCGATGGGGCGGCTTGGAGAACTCGGGGTGTCGCAGCGCCAGCCTATCGCGTCGGTCTTCGGTACTTCCGGGTGGAAGTTAGGAGCTATTCCATCAAAAAAGGGGGGCGCACACCAAACTGCAACGCTTGCAAAGCCGGTGTTTTTACCAATACTTACGTCCGTGGTTGGAAGTTACCAACGCTGACGGCGGGATGAACGCGCAGGCGGCGGCCCGGGGAGGGCCGGCCGCGCGGCCGGTACGCGGGCGCGTACCGGAGGTCGAGGACGATCAGAACTTGTGCTGCACGCCCACCGCGAGTTCGCGGCGGTCGCCGGTGGCGCCGGTCGTGCTGCCGGCGCGCAGGATCGAGTCGCCGAAGGTGTCGAACATCGCGTACAGCGTGGTCCGCTTCGACAGCGAGTAGTTGTAGGCCAGACCGAAGCCGTCGATGGCCTTGTCGTTGCGGCCGGCGTTGCGGTTCGCGTTGTCGTTGCGCTGGTAGCTGGCCAGGATGGTGCTGGCGCCGAACGGCACCGACACGCCGATCAGATACGTGTTTTCGTCGTCCGAGGCCGAGTTGAAGCGGGCATTGGTCAGGCGGCCGTAGCCGGCGTGCAGGCGGGCCACGCCGAAGTCGTAGGTGGCGCCGACCTGCAGGTTCTTGATGTCGCTGTTGGCCGGAGCGACGGCCACGTCGGCGGCGTTCTTCTGTTCGTAGGTCACGACGGCCAGCAGCGGGCCGGCCTGGTAGCGGGCGCCCAGCGAGACGACCGGCGTGTCGCCGTCGTTGCCCACGGTTTCGCCGGCGTTGGGATTGAAGCTGTAGCCGACCGCCGCCTGGAAGCCGCTGAACGAGGGCGAGTAGTAGAAGACGCTGTTGCTCAGGCGGTCTTCGATCGCGGTGAGCGGGGCGCCGCCGTTGAACACGGTCTTGCTCTGGGCCTGCAGGTAGGCATTGCCGAAGGGGTTGATGGCGCCGCGGAACCAGTTGAAGCCGAGGCTGTCCTGACGGCCCAGGCGCAGTTCGCCGAAGCCGCCCGACAGGCTGACCCAGGCGGCGCGGTCGAAGATGGTCTTGTCGGTGCCCAGCGAGCCGTCGTCGGCCTTGAAGCCGTTTTCCAGCTGGAAGTTGGCCTTCAGACCGTTGCCGAGGTCCTCGCTGCCGCGGAAGCCGAAGCGCGAGCTGCCGAGCACGCCGCTGTCGAGCGCGCTGGTGGCCGACGAACCATCGTTCTTGCTGTTGACATAGCCCATGTCGACGATGCCGTACAGGGTGACGTTGCTCTGGGCCTGGGCGGCTGAGGCGAAACCGGCCAGCAGAGCCGCGGCGATGAGGGTCTTTTTCAATTGAGTACTCCAGAGTTCTTGATCAGGTTGCGGCACATGAGGACTTGCTCGTGCACGGAGGCCAAGAATGAAGACGCAACATGAGGCCTGCGTTACAGGCGCTTCGGGCCGGCGGCATTTACGGTTGTTTGTCGTTTGCAGGCAACAGTCGGAGCTGCCCCGGCCGCCTTCGCGCAGTGTCGTGCCGCCGGCGGGGCGCGCGCCGCGGGCCGGAGGGTGAGGGCGGGCGGCGAAACTTGCCTATACTGGACGGGCTTGGCGTTTCAAGGAGTCATGAGCGATGGTTGCGTCCAGTTTCCGCAGGTCTTCTGCGTTCGACAGCCTGCTGGCCGAGGCCGACCGCGCGCTGCAGGTGCTCTCGGGCACGCTGGCCGGCGCCCGGCCCATGCCCGGCGGGCCGGCCACCGTGGCGGCCGCCGACGCGGCAGCCGATGCCGACCAGGCGCTGACCCCGGCCGAGCGGCGGCATGCCGCGGGGCTGATGCGGGTCGACCACGTTGGCGAGATCTGCGCGCAGGCGCTGTACCGCGGCCAGGCGCTGACATGTTCCGAGCCGGCCACGCGGGCCCTGTTCGCCGACGCCGCCGCCGAAGAGGTCGACCATCTGGTATGGCTCGAGCAGCGCCTGCGCGAACTGCGCTCGCGGACCAGCCTGCTCAATCCGCTGTGGTATGCCGGGGCCTTCGCGCTCGGCGCGCTGGCCGGCAAGGCGGGCGAGGCCTGGAACCTGGGCTTCATGGCCGAAACGGAAAAGCAGGTCGAGCGCCACTTGGAAGGCCACCTGGCGTCGCTGCCGGCGGCCGACGTGCGTTCCCTGACGATCGTGGAGCAGATGCGCGAAGACGAGCGCCAGCACCGCCTGCGGGCCGAACGCGCCGGCGCGCGGCCGCTCCCGGCGCCGGTGCGCGGCGCGATGCGGGCCGCCTCCCGCGTCATGACGGGCACGGCCTATTACATCTGACCGTCTGTCCGGCCACGCCTGGCAGGCGGGGGCCGCGCTCAGGCCTCGGCGATCTGCACCGACCAGGTCAGGTCGGCGGTTTTCTCCAGCATGGCCGAGGCCGAGCAGTATTTCTCGTGCGACAACTGCACCGCCCGTTCCACCGCCGCCGGCGGCAGGTTCTTGCCGGTCACGGTGAACGCGAAATGGATCTTGGTGAAGACCTTCGGATCCGTTTCGGCGCGTTCGGCCTGCAGCGCCACCGAGCAGCCCGTGACCGCATGCCGGCCGCGCTTGAGGATGAGCACCACGTCGTAGGCGGTGCAGCCGCCGGTGCCTGCCAGCAGCAGTTCCATCGGCCGGGGGGCCAGGTTGTTGCCGCCGCCATCGGGCGCGCCGTCCATGACGGCGACATGCCCGCTGCCTGTCTGTGCCGTGAACAGCATCCCATCGGGGCCGCCCCAGCGAACCGTGCATTCCATCGGTTTAATCCTTCATGTGCCGCGGCCTGGTGCAGGCGCGCTTATTGCGAATGATACCGAGCATGCGCGCCGGACGGCGGCGGGCCTGGCGAGGCCGGATGGTGCTTTGCACAAAGCGCATGCCCGGCGGGTAGTCGTGAACCGGATGACGGGAGCGATGTCCAAGAGGATGTGGGCGCTCAGCCGCCACGAACGGCGTCGAACCGGCGCCAGAACGGCGAAAAATCGCCAAGTGCGTGGTGTTGTCCAGGCCTGCCATGGCGCTTTTCGGCATATTCGAGACACTTCAAAAAAATCTTGCGACGCACAAAAAACGTCTCTATACTGAATCCAACGAATGACGCTTCGTATGTCGACACGGCCCCGGGCCCCTCGGCATCGTCGGATAGCCCCGCGAAGCGCCGTTCAACGGTGTCTCCTCCACCCTCCTCCTTTGGTGGATTAGCCCGAAGCCTCACGGCTTCGGGCTTTTTTTTGCTCGTTGCCACGCCCGTTCTGGCGAATTTCCGCTTGTGCGAAGCAGCAGAAGACACACCGGATTGATCCAGATCAAGGAAGCATGCGCGGTAGCAGCCTATGATTCTCTGCATGGGTTGTGTCTTTTTTGCCATACGTTCAAGCGTAACCTGTTGATCCGTAAGGATTTTGCAAGATGAAATGGTAAGCCGGCATATGGCATGCGGGCCAAAAAACTTCTTGCATTGCACAAAACGCTTTCCTATAATGGATTCAACGGATGGCGCTTCGTATGTCGACACGGCCCCGGGCCCCTCGATATCGTCGGATAGCACCGCGAAGCACCTCCAACGGTGTCTCCTCCACCCTCCTCCTTTGGTGGATTAGCCCGAAGCCTCACGGCTTCGGGCTTTTTTTTGCTTGCCGTGGCCGCTGGAAACCCCTTATAATCAAAAGCTTGCCTTACCTTTCGCACTAGCAGACTAGACAATGCCTAGGCGGACGGGTTCGGGGCAGGGCCGTCAGGGGCGCCCGCGGTATTTTTCCGCATTGGGCTTCCCGGGCCGCAAGCGCGCCGGCGCGTGCCGGCTGCGCAACACCGTCACAGAGATTCCTATGAAAACCTTCGTCGCGAAGCCGCAGGAAGTGACGCGTGATTGGTTCGTGATTGACGCCAAGGGCAAAGTCCTGGGTCGTGTGGCCAGCGAAGTCGCACGCCGTCTGCGCGGAAAGCACAAGCCTGAATTCACGCCTCACGTCGACACGGGCGATTACATCGTCATCATCAACGCCGCCGAGATCGCCGTGACCGGCAACAAGGCGCAGGACAAGCGGTACTACCGCCACTCGGGCTACCCGGGCGGGATCACCGAAACCACGTTCCTGAAGATGCAGCAGCGCTTCCCGGGCCGCGCCCTGGAAAAGGCCGTCAAGGGCATGCTGCCGAAGGGCCCGCTGGGCTACGCCATGATCAAGAAGTTGAAGGTGTACGCCGGAGCCGAGCATCCGCACACCGCCCAGCAGCCCAAGCTGCTGGAACTCTGAGGAGCCGCGCATGATCGGCAACTGGAATTACGGAACCGGCCGCCGCAAGACCTCGGTGGCGCGTGTGTTCCTCAAGAAGGGTTCGGGCAAGATCGTCGTCAACGGCAAGCCGGTCGACGACTACTTCGCCCGTGAAACGGGCCGCATGATCGTGCGCCAGCCGCTCGATCTGACGGGCCACCTGGAGTCCTTCGACTTCCACATCAACGTCCATGGCGGCGGCGAGAACGGCCAGGCCGGTGCGGTGCGCCACGGCATCACCCGCGCGCTGATCGACTACGACGCCACGCTCAAGCCGGCGCTGTCGCAGGCGGGTTTCGTCACCCGCGACGCCCGCGAAGTGGAACGGAAGAAGGTCGGCCTGCACAAGGCGCGACGCCGCAAGCAGTTCAGCAAGCGCTGATCGGCTTCGATCGTCCGCATGCCCCCGCGCGGGGCATGCAAAAAAGAGGGCCGCAGCGATGCGGCCCTCTTTTTTGCTGCCGGCAAGCGCCCGCTTCCGGGCCGGATGCGGCGGTCAGCACTTTTTCCCGTTTTGTGGTCATATTCGCATGGCAAGGTCGCCATGCGGAATGGCTGTGCAGTGTTTCTGGAGACGGCAATGGGCAATGGCACGGCGGCGGGCGCCGCCAAGGTGAGAGTAGGGATCGTCGGCGGCACCGGATATACCGGCGTGGAGCTGTTGCGCCTGCTGGCGCAGCATCCGCACGCCGAACTGACGGCGATCACGTCGCGCAAGGAAGACGGCATGCCGGTGGCCGACATGTTCGCCAACCTGCGCGGCAAGGTCGACCTGGCCTTCAGCGCGCCGGAAAAAGCCCGCCTCGACCAGTGCGACGTGGTGTTCTTCGCCACCCCGCACGGCGTGGCGATGGCGCAGGCCCAAGAGCTGCTGGCCGCGGGCGTGCGCATCATCGACCTGGCGGCCGACTTCCGCCTGAAGAATCTGGCGGCGTTCGAGAAGTGGTATCGCATTCCCCACACCTGCCCGGCCATCCTGGAAGAATCGGCGTACGGCCTGGTCGAGATCAACCGCGAAGCGATCCGCAACGCGCGCGTGGTCGGCAACCCCGGCTGCTATCCGACCACCGTGCTGCTGGGCCTGGCGCCGCTGCTCGAAGGGCGGGCCGGCGGCCAGCCGCTGGTCGACGCCTCCACGCTGATCGCCGATTGCAAGTCGGGCGTGACCGGCGCCGGCCGCAAGCCCGAGATCCACATCCTGTTCTCCGAGGCCAGCGACAATTTCAAGGCCTACGGCGTGATGGGCCATCGCCATCACCCCGAGATCGTCGAGCACCTCGAAAGGCTGCACGGCGGCCCGGTCGGCCTGACCTTCGTGCCCCACCTGACGCCGATGGTGCGTGGCATGCATTCCACCCTCTACGCGCGCATCGCGCCCGAGGCCCGCGGCGTCGACTTTCAGGCGCTGTACGAGCAGCGCTACGCCAACGAGCCCTTCGTCGACGTGATGCCGCCCGGCAGCACGCCCGAAACGCGCTCGGTGCGGGCCTCCAACGTGCTGCGCATCGCCGTGCACCGGCCCGACAATGGCGATCAGCTGGTGGTCCTGGTGGTGCAGGACAATCTGGTCAAAGGCGCGTCGGGCCAGGCGGTGCAGAACATGAACCTGATGTTCGGCCTGCCGGAAGACGCCGGCCTCGGCCAGGTGGCCGTCCTGCCCTGATGAAGCGGCGGCCGCTGCTGCCCGCGCTGGGCCGCCGCCTGCGCCGGCCGCCGGCGGGGCTGGCCAGGCTGATCCGGCGTCCGGAACAGCCGGCGGCGCGCCGCCTGCCGCCGCCGCTGCAGGTGCTGGTGCTGCTGTCGATGCTGGCCCTGGGCGCGGCGCTGGGCAGCGGCCTGTACGAATACGCCCGCCGGCTGGCGGGGCTGGCGCCGGCCATTTCGCATTCCGAGCTGGCCCAGCTGCGCGGCGAGGCGCAGCGGCTGGTGGCCGACAACGAACGGCTGCAGAACCGCCTGAACGCGGCCGATGGCCAGCTGGCCATCGAGCGCGCCGCCAAGGATCAGCTGGCCGCCGAGCTGCGTGCCGCGCAGAAGGAAATGGGCGGCTTGCGCAACGACCTGGCTTTTTTCGAGCAACTGATCCCGGCCGATCCGCGGCAGGGGCAGGTCAGCATCCGCTCGGCCGAGGTCGACCGGCAGGGGGCGTCGCTGCGCTACCGCGTGCTGCTGATGCGCAGCGGCCGGCCTTCCGGCGAGTTCCGCGGCCAGCTGCAATTCACCGCGTCCGGCACGCGCGACGGCGCCAGCGTCACGGTCGACCTGCGGCCGCCCGCGGAGCCGCTGGCCGCGGCGGTGGCAACGGGCCCGGCGGGTAGCGGGGCCCCGGCGGGCGGCGCAGCCACGGCGGCCGCACAGGGCCCGGCGGGCGGGGCGGCCGACGATCCGCTCGGCCTGCGCTTCCGGCAGTACCAAAGGGCCGAGGGCACGCTCGATGTTCCGCCAGGATTCGTGGCGCGCACGGTGACCGTGCGCGTTCTGGAGGGCGGCGTGGTGCGTTCGCAAAGCGTCGTCGACGTGCCGGCGTGATAATGCCGGATCTTGAACTTCCCGCCCGCCGGCCGCATCTTGGAAGTAGCCGGAAAGCCGCAGTGCCCCCAGGCTTGCCAGATCCCCTGGCGCCGCCGGGGTTGAAATCGGCGGCCAATGAGGGTTGAATAGCCCGTTTCCCGATGGAATCCGCAGCGCGGCGCCCGCATGGCGCCGCGAACGCGCCGCCGGTGCGCGGGGCAGCCGCCCCGCCCGGCCAGGCCGCATGCAAGGAGCACTCATGAACACAGCCGTAGAGCAAAGCAACCTCGAAGCGCCCCCGCTTCAACTCATCTTCACCGACGCGGCCGCCGCCAAGGTCAAGGAACTGATCGACGAAGAAGGCAACCCCGCGCTCAAGCTGCGCGTATTCGTGCAGGGCGGCGGCTGTTCCGGCTTCCAGTACGGCTTCACCTTCGACGAAGACGTCAACGACGACGACACCACGTTCGACAAGAACGGGGTGCAGCTGCTGATCGATTCCATGAGCTTCCAATACCTGGTCGGCGCCGAGATCGACTACAAGGAAAGCCTGGAAGGCTCGCAGTTCGTCATCAAGAACCCCAACGCCACCACCAGCTGCGGCTGCGGGTCGTCGTTCTCGGTCTGACGCTTCCCGCCGGGCCGGCGCCGCGGCGTTCGACCCTGCGGGGCGGCGTCGACGGCCCCCTCGTGCCACGCTTCATGGCGCCGCCGCCCGACTCGCGGCGGCGCTTTCCTCCCGGCGCCTCGCTCGAGGCGCTTCGTTTTTTCCGGCATCCGCCGGCATTCCCATGGCGCTCATCGCACTGACCGACATCGAACTGGCATTCGGCCATGTTCCGCTGCTGCATCGTGCCGGGTTCTCGATCGAACCCGGCGAACGGATCGGCCTGATCGGCCGCAACGGCACGGGCAAGTCTTCGCTGCTGAAACTGCTCGACGGCCGCACCCAGCCCGACGACGGCGTGGTGGTACGCCAGGCCGGCCTGAAGGTGGCCACGGTCGAGCAGGAGCCGCCGTTCGACGAATCCGGCACCGTGTTCGATGCCGTCAGCGAAGGCCTGGCGCAGGGCCGCGACCTGCTGCGCGCGTACCAGCGGCTGACGCATGAACTGGCCGTTCAGGCGCCGGGCGCCGATACCGACGCGCTGCTGGCCCGGCTGCAATCGCTGCAGGCCGAGCTGGAGGCCCACGACGGCTGGACGGTACAGGCGCGCATCGAGGCCACGCTGCAGCGCCTGGGCCTGAGCGCCGACGCGCCGATCGCCGGGCAGTCGGGCGGCACGCGCAAGCGCATCGCGCTGGCGCGCGCGCTGCTGGGCGACCCCGATCTGCTGCTGCTGGACGAACCCACCAATCATCTTGATTTCGAAGCCATCGCCTGGCTGGAGGAGTTGCTGCGCGCGTTCCCGGGCAGCGCGGTGATCGTGACCCACGACCGCCGCTTCCTCGATGCCGTGGCCACCCGCATCGTCGAGCTGGACCGCGGCCAGCTGGCGAGCTTTCCCGGCTCGTTCGCGGCCTACCAGGCGCGCAAGGCCGAGATGCTGGAGGCCGAGCGGCTGGAACACGCCCGGCTCGACAAGCTGCTGGCGCAGGAAGAGGCCTGGATCCGCAAGGGCGTGGAGGCCCGCCGCACCCGCAGCGTGAGCCGCATACGGCGGCTCGAGCAGTTGCGCGTGCAGCGCGCCGAACGGCGCGAGCGCGTGGGCAAGGTGGCGATCGATGTGGCCGAGGGCCAGCGCTCGGGCAAGCTGGTGGCCGAATTGACCGACGTGTCGAAGTCGTTCGGCGACCGCGCGGTGATCCGCGCGTTTTCGACCACGGTGCTGCGCGGCGATCGCATCGGACTGATCGGCCCCAACGGCGCCGGCAAGACCACGCTGCTGAAGCTGATCCTGGGCGAGCTGGAGCCCGACGCCGGCACCGTGCGCCGCGGCAGCAACCTGGCCGTGGCCTACTTCGACCAGATGCGTTCGCAGCTCGACGACGAGATGGCGCTGGCCGACGTCATCAGCCCCGGCAGCGAGTGGGTCGAGATCAACGGCCAGCGCAAGCATGTGATGAGCTACCTGGGCGATTTCCTGTTCGCGCCCGAACGCGCGCGCTCGCCGGTCAAGAGCCTGTCGGGCGGCGAGCGCGCGCGGCTGCTGCTGGCGCGGCTGTTCGCGCGGCCGGCCAACGTGCTGGTGCTGGACGAACCCACCAACGACCTCGACATCGAGACGCTGGAGCTGCTGGAAGAACTGCTGCAGGACTACGCCGGCACGGTATTCCTGGTCAGCCACGACCGCGCCTTCCTCGACAACGTGGTGACCCAGACCATCGCCTACGAAGGCGACGCGCGCTGGCGCAACTACGTGGGCGGCTATGAGGACTGGCTGGCCCAGCGGCCGCGCGCGGCGCAGGCCGACGGCGCCCCGCAGGCGCCCGGCGCACGGCACGAAGCCCAGGCCGCTCCGGCCGCCCTGGCCGCGCCGGCCTCCAAGTCCCCGCCCCGCGCGGCGCGCGCCGAAAAGGCATTGACGTCATGGGAGCTGCGCGAACTCGACGGCCTGCCCGACCTCATCGCCGGCCTCGAAGCCGAGCAGGCGGCCCTGGCCGCACGCCTGGCCGACGGCACGCTCTACCGCAGCGACGCCGCCGAAGCCGCCCGCATCGAAAAACGGCTGGCCGACATCGACGCCGACCTGCTGGCCAGGCTCGAACGCTGGGAACTACTAGAAAGCCGCCGCTAGGCGGGATATAGCGCGCCCAGGACGCGCTCGCCGCTCGCGCCCGTCACCGCCGGCAGGTTGCCGGCCAGCCCGGCCAGGTGGCGCTGCGCCAGCCACGCGAAGGCCAGTGCCTCGACCTGCTGGGCCGGCACGCCCAGCGCATCGGTGGCTTCCACCGGCAGGCCGGAAGCGGCGGCCAGCGCGCGCATCAGCGCGGGGTTGTGCGCGCCGCCGCCGCATATCCATAGCCGCTGGCATCCCGGGCCGTGCGCGCGTACCGCGTCGGACACCGTGCGGGCCGTGAGCTGCAGCAGCGTGGCCTGCACATCGGCCGGCTTGAGCGGTGCGGGCCACCCGGCCAGCCGGCTGTCGAGCCAGTCTTCGCCGAACAGGTCGCGCCCCGTGGATTTGGGCGGCGCGGCCGCGAACCATGGTTCGCCGGCGATCAGGTAGTCGCACAGCGGGGCGTCGGCGCGGCCGGCGGCGGCGAAATGGCCGTCGCGGTCGAACGGCTGGCCGGTATGCCGCGCGCACCAGGCATCCAGCAGCATATTGGCCGGCCCGGTGTCGAAGCCGCGCACCGGCTGGCCGGGTTCCAGCAGCGTCACGTTGGCAATGCCGCCCAGGTTGACGATGGCGCAGGGGCCACGCTGGCCGAATACCGCGGCGTGGAAGGCCGGCACCAGCGGCGCGCCCTGGCCGCCGGCTGCCACGTCGCGGCTGCGCAGGTCGGCCACCACCGGGATGCCGCAGGCTTCGGCCAGCCGGGCCGGGGCGTTGATCTGCACGGTATAGCCGAGGTCCGGCCGGTGGCGGACCGTCTGCCCATGGGCGCCGATGGCGCGCACCTGGCCGGCGGGCACGCCGGCTTCGTCCAGCAGCGCGCGGACGACTTGCGCATACAGGTCGGCCAGCGCGAGGGAGGCCTGCGACATGCGGGCGATTTCATCGTGGCCGGGGCGGTTCAGCGCCAGCAGTTCGGCGCGCAGCGCAGGGGGTATCGGCCGCGACGCGGCGGCCCGGATGGCAGGCGCGTCGTCGCCGAACCGGGCCAGCACGCCGTCGACGCCGTCGACGCTGGTGCCCGACATCAGCCCGATGTACAAGCCGGGAGAGCCAGCGGCGGTCATGACATCTTCCCCGATGGAAGAGGCCGCGCCCGCGCTCACCGGTTGGCGGCGACCGGCAGCGCTTCGGCGGCGGGCGGCGCCGATTCGTTCAGCCGCGCCAGCAGATCCATCTGGTGGCGCAGCGGCCCGGTGGCGGAGCGGAACAGCGCCAGGCCGGCGGCGTTCAGGTCGACCGCCTGCGGCAGCGCCACGGTGAGCGGGTCCACCGCCTTGCCGGCGATGCGGAACTCGTAGTGCAGGTGCGGCCCGGTGGCCCAGCCGGTGGACCCCACGCGGCCGATGAATTGGTTCTGCGCCACGCGGTCGCCTTTCTTCAGTCCGGGCGCGAACGCGCTCATGTGCGCGTACAGCGTGGAGTACGGGCCGCTGTGGCGGATGACGACGACGTTGCCGTAGCCGTTCTGCACGCCGACGAAGTCGACCACGCCGTCGGCCGTGCTGCGGATCGGCGTGCCCTTGGGCGCGCCGTAGTCCACGCCTTCGTGCTTGCGCCACTTCTTGAGGATCGGGTGGTAGCGGATCGAGAAGCCCGACGTGACCCGGGTGAATTCGACCGGCGAACGCAGGAAGGCCTTGCGCAGGCTCTTGCCGTCGAAGCCGTAGTAGCCGCCCGGCGTGCCGGGCTGGCCGTCGAACCAGACCGCCCGGTGCGCCGTGCCGTCGTTGACGAACTCCAGCGCCAGCACGCGGCCGGCGCGCACGTAGTTGCCCTGGTGCGTGTAGATTTCGTAGACCACGTCGAAGTGGTCGCCACGGCGCAGGTCGCGGTGGAAGTCGACCTCGCCCGACAGGATCTCGGCGATCTGGGTGGCGACGGTGTCGGGGATGCCGGCCGCGTCGGTCGCGCCGAACAGCGAGTTGTAGATCTCGCCATGCACCGCGCGCGTTTCGCGCTCGGTATCGAGCTGAAGGTCGCTGGCCTGGAAGCCGTCGCCGCTGCGTTCCACCTGCAGCAGCCGCGACACCACCTTGCCGTTGTCGTCGGTGCCGGGCGTATGGATGTAGCGCAGCCAGCGCACCTGGCCGAGCGCGTCGGTGGCGGCCTGCACGGTGCGGCCCGGGATCAGCTGATACAGGCTGCGGGCGGACGGCGACGTGCGCAGGAAGCGCTCCAGCCCGGGATCGTCGACGTCCAGGCGGTTCAACAGCGTGGCGACCGAATCGCCGCGCTGCACCTGTTCCTCGCGGATGAACTCGGCCGGCGCGGCCTCGGCCGTGGCCGCGCGCTCGGCCAGGTCGGGCAGCGCCAGCGATTGCACCACGCGGGTGGCGGGCGGCAGTTCGGTCTCGGGCGACAGCGGCGCCACGCCGATGGCGGCGGCGGTGGCGAACACGCCCACGGCGCCCGCGGCGATGACGACGCGGCGGGTGACGGGGGAGACTTCGTTGCGGGAGGGGGAAGCGGCGCCGCGGTCGACGACTCGACGGACGGCCGCGGCAATGCGGGTCAGCACCGCGTGCGCGATGCCGGAAAACTTGAAATTCATGCGTCCTGGCCCCGAAAGACGGTTGGGCTAGAATTTGCTCCGGACGAGTCCGGAACGCGGCGTTTTTCCGGGGACGAAGGGCCGACTGTTACATTGCGGCGCAAACGCGCCGGCAAATGCAAAACGAGGCCGTGGGGCAGGGTCGAAGGGCCGGACCCCATGGCAGAGCAGATCGGTTGTGTCGCCGGGAATGGGCCGAGTATATAGAAGCGGACAGCTAGTGCCAATACGACTTATTACAATTTACACATTTCCCGAGCCTCCGCCGCCATGACCGACTCCCGCCCCGCCGCCCCCGGCACCGCCCAGGCCTACCCCGTCACGCCCGAGGTCGAGCGCGACCTGGCCGTCGTCAGGCGGGGTTGCGACGAACTGCTGGTGGAAGCCGAGTTCGGCCGCAAGCTGGCGCGCAGCCGGGCCACCGGCAAGCCGCTGCGCATCAAGCTGGGGCTGGATCCCACCGCGCCCGACATCCACCTGGGCCATACCGTGGTGCTGAACAAGATGCGCCAGCTGCAGGAACTGGGCCACACGGTGATCTTCCTGATCGGCGACTTCACTTCGATGATCGGCGATCCCAGCGGCCGCAACGCCACCCGCCCGCCGCTCACCCGCGAACAGATCGAGGCCAATGCCCAGACCTACTACGCGCAGGCCAGCCTGGTGCTGGACCCGGCGCGCACCGAGGTCCGTTACAACTCCGAATGGTGCGACCCGCTCGGCGCGCGCGGCATGATCCAGCTTGCCTCGCGCTACACCGTGGCCCGCATGCTGGAGCGCGACGACTTCACCAAGCGCTTCAAGGCCGGCGTGCCGATCTCGGTGCACGAGTTCCTGTACCCGCTGATGCAGGGCTACGATTCGGTCGCGTTGCAGGCCGACCTGGAACTGGGCGGCACCGACCAGAAGTTCAACCTGCTGGTGGGACGCGAACTGCAGAAGGAATACGGCCAGGAGCCGCAATGCATCCTGACCATGCCGCTGCTGGAAGGGACCGACGGCGTCGAGAAGATGTCGAAGTCCAAGAACAACTACATCGGCATCTCGGAAGAGCCGTCGTCCATGTTCGGCAAGCTGATGTCGATCTCCGACACATTGATGTGGCGTTATTTCGAGCTGCTGTCGTTCCGCTCGCTGGACGAGATCGCCGCGCTGCGGCGCGAAACCGAGGCCGGCCGCAATCCGCGCGACGTCAAGGTGATGCTGGCTCAGGAAATCGTGGCCCGCTTCCACTCGGCCGGGGCCGCCGAGCGCGCGCTGGCCGACTTCGACGCCCGCTTCCGCCAGAAGGCGATCCCCGACGAGATGCCGGAGGTGTCGGTGGCCGGCGCGCCGCTGGGCGTCCTGCAGCTGCTGCGCGAGGCCGGGCTGTGCGCCTCCGGCGCCGAGGCCCAGCGCAACATCGAACAGGGCGGGGTGCGGATCGACGGCGCGCGGATCGACGACAAGGGCCTAAAACTCGACGCCGGCATCTATGTCATACAGGTAGGCAAGCGCAAATTCGCGCGCGTTACCCTGAGGAGCAGCTGATGAAACTGTGGAGCAATTCCTTTGCCGACGGCCAGCCGATTCCGGCCCGTTACGCATTCGGCAAGCCCGATCCCAAGACGCAGGTGACGCTGTCCGACAACGTCAACCCGCACCTGGCGTGGTCCGATGCGCCGGCCGGCACGCAGTCGTTCGCGCTGCTGGTGCACGACTACGACGTGCCGAGCCGCGGCGACGACGTCAACCAGGCCGGCCGCACGGTGCCGGCCGACCTGCCGCGCGTGGACTTCTTCCACTGGGTGCTGGTCGACCTGCCGGCCGCCACGACCTCGATCGCCGAGGGCGAGTTCAGCCACGGCGTCACCCCCAAGGGCAAGGCGGGCCCGGCGGCGCCGCACGGCTCGCGCCAGGGCGTGAACGACTACACCGCATGGTTTTCGGCAGACCAGGACATGCGCGGCGACTACTACGGCTACGACGGCCCCTGCCCGCCCTGGAACGATTCGATCGTCCACCACTACGTGTTCACGCTGTACGCGCTCGACGTGCCCCGGGCCGCGCTGGAAGGCCGCTTCACCGGCGCCGACGTGCGGCGGGCGATCGAAGGGCATGTGCTGGACCAGGCCGCGCTCACCGGCACGTACGCATTGAATCCGGCGGTGAAGGCGTGAGCGCGACTGCGGCCAGGGGCGGCGAGACCGGCGCGGGGGCCGTCCGATGACGGAACTCTGGCTGGTGCGGCACGGCGAAACCGACTGGAATCGCCAGCGCCGCGTGCAGGGCATGCTCAATATCGGCCTGAACGACGTGGGACGGCGCCAGGCGCTGATGGTGGCCGAGCATCTGGCCGGCGTGCACGGCGGCGAGGCCGCCATCGACGCGATCCACAGCAGCGATCTCGATCGCGCCCACGATACCGCGCGGCCCACGGCCGAGCGGATCGGGCTGCCGGTCACGCTCGACGCCGGGTTGCGCGAACGTTGCTACGGTATTTGCCAGGGCCTGACCTTCGACGAACTGGGCGAGCGCCATCCCGAGGTCGCCGCCGGCGTGCTGCAGCGCCAGCCCGACTACGAGCCCGACGGCGGCGAATCGCCGCGCCGCTTCCAGCGGCGGGTGGTGGCCGCGCTCGAGGCCATTGCGGCCCGCCGGCGCGGCGCCCGCGTGCTGGTCTTCACGCACAGTGGCGTGATCGACATGGCATACCGCCACGCGGCCGGCGTGCCGCTGGAAGCGCCGCGGCCCCATGCGCTGACCAACGTCAGCATCAACCGGCTGGCGATCGGCGACGGCGGCTGGCGCATTCTCGGCTGGGCCGAAACCGGGCATGTGTGAACCGCCCCTGCGCGCTTGGCGCGCCGCGATGGATAACTGAGCTAAACTTGCGGTATTGCCTTCGCCCTGCGTAACTGGCGAATCAGCGGGCGCAAGCCCCGGTGGGTCTACCACGAGGAAGCGCAGGGTCAGGCGGCAGCCGGCTTTCCGGGCGCCCAGGCGGGCGGTCGTACTGCGGCTGCCGCATCGCCGTTCGCCTGGGCAGCCGTTAGGCAGGTTCGCAAGCCGAGCACCGCAGCCGTTCCGAGTCCGCGCTCCGCGCGCGTTCCGGTCGGGCGCCGCGCCGGCCTGCGCCGATTAGCGGCTGGCCGGGTTCCCCCCTCGAACACCCCCCGGCCAGCCTCTTGCTTCGCACAGGAAGGAACCCGTCATGTTCGACCGCAACCGCACCATCGCCCAGGCCGATCCCGAACTCTGGTCGGCCATCGAGCAGGAAAACCGCCGCCAGGAACAGCACATCGAGCTGATCGCGTCGGAAAACTACGCCAGCCCGGCAGTGATGCAGGCCCAGGGCACGCAGCTCACCAACAAGTACGCCGAAGGCTATCCCGGCAAGCGCTACTACGGCGGCTGCGAATACGTCGACATCGTCGAACAGCTGGCCATCGACCGCGCCAAGCGCCTGTTCGGCGCCGACGCCGCCAACGTGCAACCGAACTCGGGCTCGCAGGCCAACCAGGGCGTGTACATGGCGGTGCTCAAGCCGGGCGACACGGTGCTCGGCATGAGCCTGGCCGAAGGCGGCCACCTCACGCACGGCTCGCCGGTCAATGCCTCGGGCAAGCTCTACAACTTCCTGTCGTACGGCCTGAACGCGGAAGAGGAAATCGACTACGAACAAGTGGCCCGTCTGGCCGAACAGCACAAGCCCAAGCTGATCGTGGCCGGCGCCTCCGCCTATTCGCTGAAGATCGATTTCGCCCGCTTCGCCGAAATCGCCAAGGCCAACGGCGCGCTGTTCATGGTCGACATCGCCCACTACGCCGGCCTGGTCGCGGGCGGCGTCTATCCCAACCCGGTGCCGCACGCCGACTTCGTCACTTCCACCACGCACAAGTCGCTGCGCGGCCCGCGGGGCGGCCTGATCATGTGCAAGGCCGAGTTCGAGAAGGCCGTCAATTCGGCCATCTTCCCCGGCATCCAGGGCGGCCCGCTGGTGCACGTCATCGCCGCCAAGGCGGTGGCGCTGAAGGAAGCGCTGGAACCCGCCTTCGCCCAGTACGCCGCGCAGGTCGTGCGCAACGCGCAGGTGCTGGCCGACACGCTGGTGCAGCGCGGCCTGCGCATCGTCTCGGGCCGCACCGAAAGCCACGTGATGCTGGTCGACCTGCGCGCCAAGGGGCTGACCGGCAAGCAGGCCGAGCTGGCGCTGGGCCAGGCCCACATCACGGTCAACAAGAACGCGATCCCGAACGATCCGGAAAAGCCCTTCGTGACCAGCGGCGTGCGCCTGGGCACGCCGGCCATGACCACGCGCGGCTTCAAGGAGGCCGAGGCCGAACTCACGGCCAACCTGATCGCCGACGTGCTGGACCACCCGGAGGACGCCGACCGCATCGCCGCCGTGCGCGCGCGGGTCGACGCCCTCACTTCCCAGTTCCCGGTGTACGGCTGACCCCCGTCCCGCTCCGCGGCCCGCTGCGATGAAATGCCCGTTCTGCCGCCACGACGACACCCAGGTGATCGACACCCGGGAGCTGGAAGAGGGCGTGGTCATCCGGCGGCGCCGCCGCTGCACGAACTGCGACCGGCGCTTCACCACCTATGAGCGGATCGAACTGAACCTGCCCGCGGTCGTCAAGCGCGACGGCAGCCGCACGGAATACGATCCGGCCAAGCTGCGCGCCAGCATGGCGCTGGCCTTGCGCAAGCGGCCCGTCAGCGCCGACGCGCTGGAAGCTGCCATCGCGCACATCGAGCAGACGCTGACCACCAGCGGGGCGCGCGAAGTGCCCACCCAGAAGCTGGGCGAGCTGGTGATGCAAGAGCTGAAGAAGCTCGACAAGATCGCTTACATCCGTTTCGCGTCGGTCTACCGGAGCTTCGAGGACATCGTCGAATTCTCCGAGGCGGTGCGCGAGATGCAGGGCCCGCCGGCCCCTTCCGCGCGCCGGCGTCCGCGTACCTAGGAAACCGACACGATGACCGATGGCCGACGCCCCGAAGACGTCCGGTGGATGCGGCGCGCGCTCGAGCTGGCGAACGGCTCGCTCTATCTGACTTCGCCCAATCCGCGCGTGGGCTGCGTGATCGTCCGCGACGGCCGCGTGCTGGGCGAGGGCGCGACCCAGGCGGTGGGCGGCCCGCATGCCGAGGTCTGCGCGCTGCGCGATGCCGATGCGCGCGGCGAATCGGTGCGCGGCGCCACCGTCTACGTCACGCTGGAGCCGTGCAGCCACCATGGCCGCACGCCGCCTTGCGCCGACGCCCTGGTCGCGGCCGCGCCAGCGCGCGTGGTGGCCGCCATGGGCGACCCCAACCCGCGCGTGGCCGGCGGCGGCTTCGCGCGGCTGCGCGCGGCCGGCATCGAAGTCGAGACCGGCGTCTGCCTGGACGAGGCGCTGGCCTTGAACACCGGCTTCGTCGCCCGCATGGGGCGCGGCACGCCCTGGCTGTGGATGAAGATCGCCGCCTCCCTCGATGGCCGCACCGCGCTGCGCAACGGCCGCTCGAAATGGATCACCGGCGAGGCCGCGCGCGCCGACGGCCATCACTGGCGCGCGCGCAGCTGCGCGGTGCTGACCGGCATCGGCACGGTGCTGGCCGACGACCCGAAGCTGGACGTGCGCTACGTGGAAACGCTGCGCCAGCCGCGCAAGATCGTGCTCGACCCGCGGCTGGAGCTGCCGCTCGACGCCCGGCTGCTCGACGGCACCGAGACCCTGGTCTTCACCACCCGCGAGGACCCGGTGCGCAGCTCGCAGCTGGCCGGCCGCAACGCACGCCTGATCTGCCTGCCGGGTCCCGACGGCCGCGTCGACCTGCCGGCCATGATGCGCTGGCTGGGCGAGCACGAGGTCAACGAGGTGCACGTGGAGGCCGGCGAGCGGCTGAACGGGGCGCTGCTGCGGGCGGGCGTCGTCGACGAGCTGATCACCTATCTGGCGCCGGTGCTGCTGGGCGATGCCGTCGGCATGGCGCGCCTGCCGGTGCTGGACGACCTGGCGCAGGCGCGGCGGTTCGGGTTCTTCGATGTACAGTGCGTGGGCGCGGACCTGCGGGTGCGGGCGCGGTCGCCGGCGCGCTGGAATGCGCTGCGGGCGCTGGCGTGCGAGAGCACGCGCTGAGGGCGCCGGGGCGTCTGCCATACCATTTTCTGGAGTTCACATCATGTTCACGGGAATCGTCACTGCCGTCGGGCGCATCGAGCGGGTGGAGCCGCTGGGGGCGGGACCGGAGGCCGGCGTGCATCTGACGGTGGATGCCGGCGGGCTGGATCTGGAGGATGTGCGGCCGGGGGATTCGATCGCGATCCAGGGGGCGTGCATGACGGCGATCCGGCTGGAGGGGGGGCGTTTCGAGGTGGACGTGTCGCGCGAGAGCCTGGACCGGACGGTGGGGCTCGATGCCGTGGGCGAGGTCAACCTCGAAAAGGCACTGACGCTCAATGACCGGCTGGGAGGGCATCTGGTGTCGGGGCACGTGGACGGGATCGGCACGGTAGCCCGTTTCGAGCCGGTGGGCGAATCGCACGAACTCGTCGTCACCGTGCCTGCTGCGCTGAGCCGCTATCTGGCCTACAAAGGGTCGATCACGGTCAATGGCGTGAGCCTGACCGTCAACCGCGTGGCCGACCATGCCGGCGGGACCGATGTGTCCATCAACCTGATTCCGCATACGGTGCAGGTGACTACCCTGCGCAACCTGCGCGCGGGCAGCCCGGTGAATCTGGAAATCGACATGATTGCCCGCTACGTGGAGCGGATGATGTCGATGCCGGAAGGAACGACGCGCGGCCTATGAGGCGTGGGTGTCGCCGAGTTCGGCGACCAGTTCGACTTCCACCAGGGCCTGCGATGGCAGGCTGCCGGCGCCGAGCGCCGAACGCACGTGGCCGCCGGCCGGGCCGAACAGCTCGCGGGCCAGGGCCGATGCGGCGTCCATGACCTTGGCGTGCGCGCCGAAGTCCGGCGCCGCATTGAGGAACCCGCGGATGGAGACCAGCCCTTTCACCGTGGCCAGGTCGCCAAGGTGGTAGTGGAGCGCGAACACCGATCGCAGCAGGCACAGGCGGGCCGCTTCCTGCGCGCGCGGAATGTCATCCTCGCCCAATATCCTGCCCGCCATCAGTTCCTCCGGCCCGGTGCCGGTGCGCGGCAGCTGGCCGCTCACGTATGCAAGCCCCCGATGCACGCTCACCAGGTCGTAGCCGCCGTTGGGCACGGGCGGCGGCAGTATCTGCATGCCGAGCGCCCGTACCTTCCGGAATATCTCTGCCGATGTCGCCATTGCCCCGCCTCGTTCCGTCAAAGTAATTGGGAAAACCGGGCCAGGTCGACATTGCCGCCGCTGATCAGGATGCCGATGCGCCTGCCCTTCAGGAGATGCTTCATCTGCCTGGCCGCGGCCAGGCCCAGGCAGCCGGTCGGTTCGATCACCTGCTTCATGCGCTGCGCGAAGAAATGCATGCCCTCGATCAGTTCGGCGTCGCTTACCGTCAGGATGTCGTCGACGTCGCGCCGGATGATGGGGAAAGTGTACTGGCCGAGATGCTGCGTCTGGGCGCCGTCCGCGATGGTCTTCGGCGTGTCGATGTGCACGATGGCGCCGGAGCGAAACGAGCGCTGCCCGTCGTTGCCGAGTTCGGGTTCGACGCCATAGACCTTGCACGCCGGCGCCAGCGCCCGGGCCGACAGGGCCGAACCGGCAAGCAGGCCACCGCCGCCCAGGCCGACGAAATAGGCGTCCAGGTCGCCCACTTCCTCGAACAGTTCCTTGGCCGCCGTCCCCTGTCCGGCGATGATGTCGGGATGGTCGTAGGGATGGACCAGCGTCAGGCCCCGTTCCTCGGCCAGCGTGCGGCCGATCCGCTCGCGGTCTTCCTTGTATCGGTCGTACAGGATGATTTCGCCGCCATAGCCACGCGTGGCGGCCACTTTCATGGCCGGCGCGTCGTGCGGCATGACTATGGTCGCCGGCATGCCCAGCAGGCGCGCGGCCAGCGCCACCGCCTGCCCGTGATTGCCCGAGGAAAAGGCGACCACGCCCGCGCGCCGCCGGCTGGCGTCGAGCCTGGACAGGGTGTTGAACGCGCCGCGGAACTTGAACGCCCCCATGCGTTGCAGGTGCTCGCATTTGAAGAAGACTTCGGCGCCGAATTCCTCGTCGATCGTGCGCGAGGTCATCACCGGCGTGCGGCGGGCATGCCCTTCGATGCGTGCGGCAGCCTGCGCCACGTCCTCGAACGTAGGCAGTTCATTCATTGTCTTTCCTCTTGAGCGCTTTCTTCCAGCGGGCGATCTGGGCCTCGATGAATTCGGAGAACTGTGCCGGGGTATCGCCTACCGGCTGCGCTCCCATGTCGGCGAGCCTCTGGCGGACGGTATCGGTGGCGAGCGCCTTGCCGATCTCGTCGTGAAGCCGGGCCACGATCCCGGGCGGCGTGCCCACCGGCACCAGCACGCCCATCCAGAGCGACGAGCCGGCGCCGGTCACGCCCTGTTCCCCCAGTGTCGGGACGTCGGGCAGCGCCGGCATCCGCGCCTGCGTGCTGACCGCCAGTGCGCGGATCTTGCCCGCGCGGATGAACGGCAATGCCGAGGGCAGCGTCGTGAACAGCACTTGCACGTCGCCTGCCAGCAGCGCGTTCAGCGATTCGCCGCCGCCCTTGTAGGGAACGTGCACCAGGTCGGTCCCGGTGACGGTCTTGAACATTTCGCCGGCCAGGTGCGAAGAGCTGCCGATGCCCGATGACGAGAAGTTCAAGATCTTCGGATGCGCCTTCGCCAGCCCGATGAGTTCGGGCACCGATTTCGCCGGCAGCGACGGATTGACCAGCAATACCGTCGGCAGCGTAGCCACCAGCGTGACCGGCTGGAAGTCGCGGATCGAGTCATAGGGCAGGTCGTCGCGCAGCGCCGGGTTCGCGGCATGCGCGATATCGGCCATCATGATCGTGTATCCGTCCGGCTCCGCGTGGCGCAAGAGGTTGGTGCCGATGATCGCGCTGGCGCCGGGGCGGTTTTCCACCACCACCTGGCCCATCGCGCCGGCCAGCGACTGGGCCAGCAGGCGGCAGATGATGTCGCTGGCGCCGCCCGCGCTATAGGGAACGATCATTCTTATCGGCCTGTCCGGATAGGCCTGCGCCACCGGATGAAAAGCGGCGAGCAGCAGCAGCGGAAGACACCGCGTGACATTCCTCATGCAAATCCCCCAGGGCTGACGTGTCCGTTCGTTGTCGACATAACTTAGCCACCGTTCCCTTCGCGGACAACGCAATTTTTCTTGCCGCGATTCGAAAAAAAACTTCGGCCGGCCGGGCTCGCACCGGCGGCGCGCGGCCCGCAAAATCTATGGACTCGCCCGAAAAAAACTTGATGGTTATCCGTTTCGCCGCCGCCTAGACTCCGCCTTACTGGCATAGCGATCGGAAGGAACCATGTATCGAATCGGCGTCGACGTAGGCGGGACGTTCACGGATTTCACCTTGCTGGACGAGCGCTCGCTGAAGATTTCCTATCACAAGGTGCCCTCGACCCCCTCGGATCCCTCCACGGCCATACGGCAAGGGATCGGCGACCTGCTCGAGCGCTTCGGGATCGCCCCGGCGGACGTCGGCTTCATCGGGCATGGCACCACCGTGGCGACCAATCTGATCATCGAGAGGCGCGGGGTGAAGTGCGGACTGCTGACCACCCGCGGGTTCCGCGACCTGCTGGAGATCGGCCGGCAGACGCGCCCCAGTCTGTATGACTACCGGGTGACCAAGCCGGAGCCGATCGTCGAGCGGTCGATGCGGCTGCCGGTGACCGAGCGGATCGACGCGGACGGCCGCGTCCTGGCCGAACTCGACCGCGACGACCTGGAGCGGGGCGTGTCCGCGCTGAAGGCGGCGGGCGTGGAAGCCGTGGCGATCTGCTTCCTGCACTCCTATCGCAACGACGAGCACGAAGCGGCGGCGAGGGAGGCCGTCGCACGCCAGATGCCGGGCTGTTTCGTCAGCGTGTCTTCCGAAATCCTGCCCGAGTTCAGGGAATATGAGCGCCTGTCGACCACCGCGCTCAACAGCTATGCCGGTCCGACCATGCAGCGGTATCTGGACCGGCTGGCGCGCGGCATCGGCGAATTGGGAATGGCTCGCCAGCCCTATACCGTTCATTCGAACGGCGGCCTGATGTCCATGGAGACCGTGCGCCGGTTTCCCGTCCGGACGTGCCTGTCGGGCCCTTCGGCAGGGGTGGTAGGCGCGGCGGCCGTCAGCGCCGCCGGCGGCTATCGCAATCTGATCACCTTCGACGTCGGCGGTACCAGCACCGACGTGTCGCTGATCAAGGATGGCACGCCGGCCTTCACGTCGAGCCGGCTGGTGGCCGACCACCCCATCCGCACGCCGATGGTCGACGTCCAGGTGATCGGCGCCGGCGGCGGCAGCATCGCCTGGATCGACGACGCCGGCGCGCTGAAAGTCGGGCCGCACAGCGCCGGCGCCGATCCCGGGCCGATCGCCTACGACCGCGGCGGCGAGCGGGTGGCGGTAACCGACGTCAATATCTGCCTGCAGCGCCTCAATCCCGTGGCGCTGCTCGACGGCCAGCTGCCGGTCAACGCGGCCAAGGCGCGCGCCGCGCTCGCCGCTCAGATCGCGGCGCCGCTCGGACTGGATCCGGAAACGGCGGCCTACGGGGTGCTGCGCGTGGTGAACGCCAATATGAGCCGGGCGATCCGTTCGGTCTCCACCGAACGGGGCTACGACCTGGCGGACTTCGCGCTGTTCGCCTACGGTGGCGCGGGCCCCTTGCATGCATGCGAGGTGGCGGCCGAGTGCGGCATCCCGCTGGTCATCGTCCCCCAGGAGCCGGGAACCATGTGCGCAAGAGGCATCCTGCTGACCGACCTGACGATGGATTTCGTGCGCACCCGGATCGCGCCAGCGAATGCCGCGATCTGGCCCGGCATCGTGGAGTCGTTCGCTTCCATGAAACGCGAGGGGGAAGACTGGCTGGAGCGCGAAAAGGTGCTGGCGCCGAACCGGTCGTTCCGGATGTCGATCGATGCCCGCTATGTCGGACAGAACCACGAGATATCCGTGCCGGTGGACGATATGGCCGGCGGCGGGCTCGACGCGTTCCTGCACGCGTTCCGCGCGGTGCACGTCCGCGAGTATGGCTACGACATACCGGGCCGCGCCGTGGAGATCGTGAACTGCCGCCTGCAGGCGATCGGCAAGGTGCCGCGGGCGCCGCTCAGCCAAGTCGAGGCCGGCAGCCGCGAAGCGGCGCGCAGCGGGCGCCGCGATGTCTACTTCGGCGCATCGCACGGCTGGGTGCAGACCGACATCTATGCGCGCGAACGCCTGCCCGTGGACGAGCCCATCGAAGGACCCGCGATCGTGGACGAAATGAGTTCCACCACCGTCATTCCGCCCGGCGACGTGTTCCGGGTGGACGCCATCGGCAACTTGGTTATCGAGGTCAATCATGTCAACTGAAATCCAGGCGCTGTCCGGCCACGATGCCGCCGGACAGCGCCTTTTCGATCCCATCGGGATGGAAGTATTCAGCAACCGGCTGCTGACCATCACCGAAGAGATGGGAAACAATCTGATCCGCTCCTCGTTCTCCAGCAACATCAAGGAACGCAAGGACTGCTCGGTCGGCCTGTTCGATTACCGCGGCCGCCTCATCGCGCAGGCTTCGCATATTCCCTTGCACCTGGGGTCGCTGAGCGGCGGCGTCAATGCGCTGCTCGAGGCCGTCGCGCTCGACGCCATGCAGCCGGGCGATGCCTTCATCTCCAATGATCCTTACCTTGCCGGCGGCACCCACATGCCGGACATCACGCTGATCGAACCCGTGTTCTGGGACGGCAAGGTCCAGTTCTTCGCCGCCAATATCGCCCATCACTCCGATGTGGGCGGCAGCGTACCCGGCTCCATTTCGGGCGGTGCCCGCAGCGTTTTCGAAGAAGGGCTGCGCATACCGGTCATGCGTATCGTGCAGGCGGGCGAACTCGATGAAAGCCTGCTGGCCATGATTGCCCACAACAGCCGCGAGCCGGAGGAGCGGACGCTGGACATCAAGGTCCAGATCGCCGTCAACCAGCGTGGCGGCCTGGCGATGCGGCAGCTCATCGGACAGATGGGGCTCGACAAGGTGCACGGCGCGATCGACGACCTGATCCTGTATACGCGCCGGCGCCTGCTCAACCGGGTCCGCGCCCTGAAGCCGGGTAGCCATTCCTTTGCCACTTTTCTCGACGACGACGGCCTGGGCGATGGCGGCCGCGTGAAGCTGCACGTGACGGTCAAGGTGGATGGCGAGACCATCCGCTTCGACTTTTCCAACTCGGGCAAGCAGGCCAGGGGCGCGATGAACATCCCGCTCAGCGCGCTCCAGGCCACGGTCTACTACTGCGTCAAGGCCCTGCTCGACCCGGACCTGATGCCCAACAGCGGCGCCTTCGATGCCGTCCAGATCGAAACGCAGCCGGGTACCATCGTCTCCCCCCGGTTCCCGGCGCCCGTGGGCGCGCGCAGCATCACCTGCCAGAAAGTGGCCGGCGCGATCTTCGGCGCCTTCCGCGGCTTGCTGCCCCCCGAGCGGGTATATGCCTCCGCCAACGACGTGTTGCCGGCCATGGTGTTTTCCGGTGCGCTGACCCGCGCGTCGGGCACTTACGTCTATCTGGAAACGCTCGGCGGCGGCGCCGGCGCCGGCTATGAGATTGACGGCATGGATGGCATCCAGGTCCATGTCTCCAATACGGCCAATCTGCCCATCGAGGCGCTGGAGAACGAGTATCCGCTGCTGGTCGACGAATACACGTTCATTGCCGATTCAGGCGGCGCAGGCAAATGGCGGGGCGGCATGGGGCTGGCCCGCCAGATCCGCGCGCTGCAGGACGGCACCATCTTCTCGGCGCGTTCCGACGGCCACGTGAACGTGGCCCAAGGGGTGTTCGGCGGGGCGGACGGCCGGCCCGGCCGATTGATATTGAATCCGGGCCGGGAAACGGAAGCCTCGCTGCCTTCCAAGATCAGCCACCTGGTGCTGAAAAAGGGAGACTCGGTCCGCATCGAAACTCCCGGCGGCGCCGGATACGGCAGGCCGTCGGACAGGGCGACCGCGCTCCTGGCGCGCGACATCCGCGAGGGCAAAGTCTCGCGCGAGGTCGCGCAAGCCGAGTACGGTCCGATGTTGTGGGGAGACGACAAGGACTGGTGACCGCATTGCGGCACGGCAGGCAAACCTGTGAAACTCGGCGGTACACCGCTCGAAGCCGCAGGATGATTGCATGAACATTCGCTTCCTCGAAACCGTGTTGTGGCTGGCCCGGCTCCGCACCATCAAGGCGACGGCGGAAAAGCTGTGCATCACCGATGCCGCGATTTCGAGCCGCATCTCCGCGATCGAGCAGGATCTGGGCGTGCGCCTGTTCTCCAAGAGCGAGAAGGGTTTCCTGCTGACCAAGCACGGCGAGGAGTTCATCAAGGCGGCCAATACCATCGTTCCCGCCTACTACGAAATGCGCCAGAGGATGCTCGATCCGGCGGAGCTGAAAGGGAACGTGCGCATCGGGGTCGTCGCCACCATCAGCATGACGATCTTCCCTTACGTGGTGCGGATGCTGAGAGACAAATTTCCCTCCGTGTCCCTGTCGATCGTGATGGACCTGGCACAGCGCCTGTTCGAAAGCCTTACCAACGGACAGCTCGATATCTGTCTGTGCGACGAGCCCAATGTAGTGCCGAGGGAGCTGCAGTTCACGCATATCTACAGCTTCGTCATGCAATTCGTGGCCAGTCCGCGCCTGGGGATCGATACCAGCGTGCCGCTGTCGCCTGCCGATCTGTGCCGGTATCCCGTCATCGGCTATCCGAAGGGCATCGACACGCAAAACAGCATGGACGCCTATTTCCGCAGTGTCGATCCGGGCAAACTGACGTTCCACGCGTCCAATTCGATTTCCACCACCATTCACATGGTATCGGCCGGACTGGGCATCGCCGCGGTACCCAATGTGGTCGTCCAGAAGGACGTCGAAGCCGGCTCCCTGGTCGTGCTTCCGACGCTGAAGGCGCTGCCGGAAACGTCTTACTGCGCGCTGTATCCCAGCGCCGAATCGACCGGCGTGCCGCTGGCCATCTCGGCGATTGCCCGCGAGGCGGCGCGCGCGTTCTGCGACCGGTTCGACGCCAGGCTGGCCCGCCAGCTCGACTGAGCCGCGCTGCCGGCCCGACCGCGTGCCGGGCCAAAGAAAAAGTTGCCTCGGACAGACAAAAAACTTGCTGGCTTCGGCCGTCCCCTGTTCATACCATTGCCGATATCGCGCCCGATTGCGGCGCGGGCCGGATCAACGTGGTTCAGATCAGTGGAGGCGTCGACGAAGCCATGGTTCGCACTTGCGATGCAATCGTGCTGGGTGGAGGGATCGTAGGCTGTTCGATCGCATTCGGTCTTGCGCGCGCCGGCCTCGCCGTGACGGTGCTCGACGAAGGTGACGTCGCGTTCCGTACGTCGCGGGGCAGTTTCGGCCTGATCTGGACGCAAAGCAAAGGCGTCGGCTGTCCGGACTATCACTTCCTGTCGCGGCGGTCGGCCGATGCATGGCAGGAGCTGGCCGACGAGCTGTCGATGCGCAGCGGCGTCGACACGGGCTTCAGGCGCCCCGGCGGCGTGTCGCTCTATACCGACGAGCCGGAATTGGAAAGGCGCATCGCGCTCTGCGGGCAGCTGGCCGCGGAAGCGGGCGACCTGGGCTTCGACTACCAGGTGCTGCGCCGACCGGAACTCGATGCGCTGGTGCCGGGACTCGGGCCGCGCGTGATTGCCGGGGTCTATACCAGATACGACGGCGACGCCAATCCGCTCGCGCTCATGCGCGCCTTGAACGGTTCGATGCAGGCCATGGGCGTGCGCTATGTGCCTCAGGCCAAGGCCGTCTTCAAGTCGGCGGCGCCGAATGCCTTTGCCGTTTCCGCCGGCGGCGACGAATATCGCGCGCCCAAGGTGGTGCTGGCCGCCGGCGTCGCCAACAAGGCCCTGGCGACCCAGGTCGGGATGAACGTTCCGGTGCGGCCGCAGCGCGGGCAGATCATCATCACGGAGCGCGCGCGGCAGTTCCTGTCGCTGCCCACGTGGATCATCCGCCAGATGTCCGAAGGCGGCTTCCTGATCGGCGATTCCAAGGAAGAGGTCGGATTCGACGAACGAACGTCGGCCGCCGTGCTGCAGGACATTGCCCGCCGGGCCGTGCTGTCCTTTCCCTTCCTGGCATCGCTGCGCATCGTGCGCACCTGGGGCGCGCTGCGCGTGATGTCGCCCGACGGCTTGCCGATCTACGACCAATCGGAACGATGCCCAGGCGCGTTCGTCGTGACCTGCCACAGCGGCGTGACGCTGACCGCGACCCACGCCTACCACGTCGCGCCGGCGATCGCGCGGGGCGCCCTGGTGGGCCTCGATTCTTTCAGCACGAGGAGGTTCGATGTTCAGACCGTTGCCTGACAGCCCCGCCCGCCCCTTGGTCAACATGACCATCGATGGCTCGGCGCTCGCCGTTGCGGCGGACATTTCGGTGGCTGCAGCCCTGCTCGCCGCCGGCGACGAGGCCACGCGCACGACGCCCGTGTCGGGGGCGCCGCGGATGCCCTATTGTCTGATGGGCGCGTGTTTCGACTGCCTGGTGGAGATCGACGGCGTGCCCAACCAGCAGGCCTGCCTGGTGCAGGTGCGCGAGGGGATGCGGATATGCCGCGCGATGGGCGCCAGGACGGTCTCGCCATGAACGAACAATGTGATCTTGCCATCGTCGGCGCGGGCCCGGCGGGCATGGCGGCGGCGATCGCCGCGGCCGAGTGCGGGCTGTCGGCCATCGTGGCCGACGAGCAGTTCGCGCCCGGCGGCCAGATCTACCGCGGGATCGAAGCGGTCGCCGCCTCCCGGCCGCAGACCTACGCCGCGTGCGGCGAGGACTACGCCAAGGGGCTGGACCTCGTCAGGGCCTTCCGCGACAGCGGGGCGCGCTACCGTTCCCGCGCCTCGGTATGGCGGATCGATGAAGACAGGACGGTCTATTGGTCCGATGGCGAGCGCAGCCACCGGATGCAAGCCCGTTCGGTTCTCATCGCCACCGGCGCGATCGAACGCCCGGTCCCCATCCCCGGCTGGACCCTGCCGGGCGTGCACAGCTGCGGCGGGGCGCAGATTCTGTTCAAGAGCGCGGATCTGGCGCCGGGCGGCCGCACCGTGCTGGCAGGCTCCGGCGTACTGCTGTTTCTGTACGCATGGCAATTGCTGAGGCGCGGCGTGGCGGTCGACGCCATTCTGGAGACGACGCCGCCGGCCAACTACGCGCGGGCGGCGCGCCATCTTCCGGGTGCCCTGGCCGCGGCGGGCTACCTGAGGAAAGGCCTGCAGATGATCCATGCCTTGAAGCGCGCCGGCATTCCCATCGAGCGCGGTGCGTCGAGCCTGCGCGCCGTGGGGAAACGGCGCGTGGAGCGCATCGAATACCGGGCCGGCGGCCGGGCCAGGAGCATGCCGGTCGATACGCTGCTGGTGCATGAAGGGGTCGTGCCGCACGTGAATCTCGCCTTCTCCATCGGTTGCGAAACCGCCTGGGATCCGGTGCAGCTGTGTTTCCGGCCCGTGCTCCAGCCCTCCGGCGAAACGTCGGTTCCCGGCGTCTTCGTCGCCGGCGACGGCGCAGGCATAGCGGGCGCAGTCGCCGCGCAGCATGGCGGTACCCTGGCGGGGCTGTCCATCGCGAAGCAGTTGGGCGCGATCGACGATGCGAGGATGGAGACGCTCGCCGCCGTGGCCCGCGCGCAGTTGAAGAAGCATCTTTGCGTGCGGCCCTTCCTGGACACGCTCTACCAGCCGGCCAGGGAAGTGCTGGCGCCATCCGATCCCGATACCATCGTGTGCCGGTGCGAAGAGGTGTCGGCTGGCCAGATCCGCAAGCTGGCAGCCGAAGGATGCGCCGGGCCCAACCAGCTGAAGGCCTTCGTCCGCTGCGGGATGGGACCGTGCCAGGGCCGGCTGTGCGGCCTGACCGTGGCCGGGCTGTTGGCCGAAGCCCGCGGCAAGGCGGTTGCCGAGATCGGCCATTACCGGGTCAGGTCGCCCGTCAAGCCGATCACGGTCGGCCAATTGGCCGGCCTCGATGACCCGATGGAGGGCGTCTGAACCCGACGCGGGCACCATGGCGGGGCAGTGCGCTGCAGGCCGGTGCAGATCAGAAAAAAGCTGGTTCGGCGCGAAAAAAAACTTGATGGACCCTCAATTTTGCGCCGCGTAGACTCGATTCCAATCCCTCGACCCGGGCGCCGCCGAAACCTGGTTCCAAATTCACGCGAGGCTTACGATGCTCCAAGCTGTTGCCCCCCTGCCTGTCCAGATCTACGCCGGCCCGCTGGCCCAAGGCGCGCCTACCCGGGCACTGGCGTCATTCGCCGCCGGGCTGCGCTTCGAGGACATTCCGGGGCCGGTGGTCGAGCGCGCCAAGGAACTGCTGCTGGACTATCTCAGCACCGTGGCCGCGGTGGCCAAGGAAGATCCGGCGCAGCGCCTGATCCGGTTCGCCTCCAAGATGGGCGGGCCGGCGGAAAGCCGCATCTTGGGCGCCGGCGTTTCGGTGGCCGCGCCATGGGCCGCCCTGGTCAATGGCACCATGGGCCACATGATGGAACTGGACGACACCGATCGCAAAACCATGGCGCATGCGGGCGACAGCCTGTGGGCCAGCGCGCTCGCCGTGGGCGAGCGGCAGAACGCCTCGGGCGCCGAGATCCTGGCGGCTGCCATCGCCGGTTATGAGGTGTCGCTGCGCATCGGCGAATCGGTCATGCCCGATCACTACCGACGCGGCTGGCACCCCAGCGGCACCTTCATGCCGTTCGGCGCCGCCGTGGCGGCCGGCAGGCTGCTGGGCCTGGATGCGCAGGCCATGGGGTGGGCGCTGGGCAACGCCGGCGCGCAAGCCTCGGGCAATTTCGCGCACCTGGGCGAGCGCGCCATGACCAAGGACTTCAATTGCGGGCATGCCGCCAAGTGCGGCGTGATCGCCGCCCTGCTGGCCGCCGAAGGCTTCACCGGGCCTACCGACGTGGTGGAGAACCGGCGCGGGTTCATGGCGCTGTATGGCGTCAACGTGCATCCGGAACGCCTGACCGCCGGCCTGGGCGCGCATTGGCGCGTAATGGACGTTTCGCAGAAGGCCTATTCCGGTTGCCGCTACATACATCCCAGCCTGGATATCGTCACGGCGTTGCAGAAGGAAGTCGGGTTCAGGCCGGAGGACGTGAAGCGGGTGGTTTGCCGTCTTCTCTCCACCGGCGCCGGCCTGGTCAACGATCCGGTGCCCTGGGACGGCAGCAAGGGCCTGCAGGGCACGCGTTTCTCCTTGCATTTCAACATCGCGGTGGCGCTGCAGATGGGGCGCGAAGGCCTGTGGAGCCTGCTGGACGAGCGCCACCCGCTGCAATACCGCGACCGGCCCGAGATCCGCGCCATGATGGCGCGCATCGAAGTCATTCCTGATGCGGAGTTGGACAAGAATTTCCCGGACAAGTGGTCCACGGCGCTGACGCTGGAACTGAGCGACGGCCGCAGCTTCACCCGCGAGGCGGACTATCCCACCGGCGAACCGGAGAATCCGATGGCGCGGGAAGACTTGCTGCGCAAGTTTGACATCCTGACCGAAATGGCGGGCTGGAGCCGGGACAAGGCGAGCGGCCTGCCTCCCGAGGTCGCCCGGCTGGATCGCGCGTCCGATCTGTCCGGACTGTTGACGTTCCTGTAGGCCCGTTCGCTTCCGAGCGGCGCCAGCGACACCCCGGCACGGCCCGGGGGCACGGATATCCGGTTCTTTCAGCCATATCCGGCTGATTCCTCTGTGCGGCGAAGGCCGCGGCCGAGCGGCGTTGCATTGCTGATGCCGACGCGTTCCGCCGGCGTCCCGCCAGCGAAGGCAACGACTTCTTTTTCAAGGGGAAGCACATGTCGCATCGAATCAGAGTCTTGTTGTCCTGCCTTTGTGTCGCGTTGGCCTGTGGCGCCGCCCATGCGCAGGAATATCCGAATAGACCCATCAAGATCGTGGTGCCGTTCGGCGCCGGCAATTCATCCGACGTCATCTCGCGCATCATCGCAGGCAAGCTGTCCGGCCTGCTGGGGCAGCAGGTCTATGTCGAGAATCGTGTCGGCGCCGGCGCGATCATCGGCACCGAGTACGGGGCGCGCGCACAGCCTGACGGCTACACGCTGGTGTTCGGCTCCACCGGCCCGCTGGCCATCAGCCCTGCGCTGCAGCCCGCGCTGGTCAAGTACGATCCCATCAAGAGCTTCATCCCGATCGCGACGCTGGCATGGACGCCCCAGGTCTTCGTGGTCCCGGCGGACTCGCCGTACAAAGACATCCAGTCGCTGGTGGCGGCCGCCCGGGAAAAGCCGGGCCAGATTCTGTTCGGTTCCGGCGGCACCGGCACCACCCAGCACCTGATCATGTCCAAGTTCGCCAGCGCCGCGGGCGTGAAGCTGATGCACGTGCCCTATGCCAGCGCTACCGCCGCCCTGACCGATCTGATGGCCGAGCGGGTCGCCGTGCTGTCGGATGTGCTCAACGTCGTCCGGCCGCAGCTGCTCTCCGGCAAGATCCGGGCGCTGGGTGTCACGCCCGACCAGCGGCTGTCGCAATTGCCCGACGTGCCCACCATCCAGGAGCAGGGCGTGCCGTTCAACATGCAGAGCTGGAACATTATGCAGGTGCCGGCAGGCACCCCGCCGGACATCGTCGCCAAGCTGGAAGACGCCATTGGGCGGGTCCTGGAGATGCCCGACGTGCAGAAGCAATGGAACGACCTGGGCTTCGTCCGCATGGCGCTGCCGCAGCCCAGGATCCGCGACTTCCTTCTCTCGGAGATGAAGGTCTGGGGCGACGTCGTGGAGAGTTCTGGCGCCAAGACGGAATAGGGCTGCCCGCCTAGCTGCCGGAGATGTCCAGCTCCTTGAGCAACCTTCCGAATTTGTCGTGCTCGGCCTTTAGGAAGCCGGCCGGATCGTCGGTAGCCGGAATGTCGATGCCTTCTTTTTGCATCGCGGCCCTGAAGTCGGGTTCGGCCAGGATTTCGCGGACGTTTTTCTTGAGTAGCGCGACGACGGGGGCGGGAGTGCCTTTGGGGGCGAACATCGCGGTCCAGTTGCCCAGGACGAAATCGGGGATGCCGGCCTCGGCCATGGTGGGGACGTTGGGCAGCGTGGAGGATCGCTTTTCGCCGGTGACCACGTAGGCCTTGATGCGGCCCGCCTCGATCAGCGGCTTGGCGGGCAGGATGCCGGAGAAGTAGAGGTCCAGGCTGCCGCCGGCCACGTCATTGGCGGCCTGCGCGCCGCCCTTGTAGGGAACGTGCGCAATGTCGAGCTTCGCGGCGCGCCGCAGCCAGGATCCGCTGATGTGGGCCGGGCTGCCCACCGCGCCGCCGAAATTGATCTTGCCCGGCTGCGCGCGGATCTCCTCGATCAGGCCGCGCATATCGTTCGCGCGGAACTCCTTCTTGCCCACCAGCACCAGCGGCGTCGAGCCCACGATCGAAATCGGCTCGAACTTGTCCAGGTCGTACGGCGTATTGCGCGTCAGCTGCGGCACGATCACCATCTCGGTGTTCAGGCCCAGCAGCAGCGTATAGCCGTCCGGTTCGGCGCGCGCCACCTGGGTCACGCCGATGGTGCCGCTGGCGCCCGGGCGGTTCACCACCACCACCGGTTGCCCCAGCCGCGTCTCCAGCCGGTGCGACAGCTGGCGCGCGGCGAAATCGCTGGAGCCGCCCGGAGCGTACGGCACGACGATCTGGATCGCCTTGGTCGGGTAGGACTGCGCCCAGGCGGGTGCGGCGGCGGCCAGCGGCAGGATGCAGGCCAGGAGCCGGAAAGTGATGCGGGTCAGGCTCGGATTCATGTCGTCTCCTATTGTTCGTTCATTGGCGGTCGCGGCCGCTACATGCTGCTGATGCGCACGTGCAGCAGCGCCGAGCGGCCGCCGCGCACCGCCTCCAGGCAGCGGTCGAGCGCGGCCGGCACGGCGCCGGGGTCGTCGACGCGTTCGCCGTGCCCGCCGAAGGCGTGCGCCACCGGGGCGAAATCGGCGCCCGGCAGGGCGGCCTCGAAGTCGTCGCTGGCCTTGGCGGCGCCGTCGGGGTAGACGCGCAGCGTGGATTCCTTCACGGCCGACCAGCCGCCGTTGTCGATCACGATGCTCAGGATCGGCAGGCCGTATTGCTGCGACACGGCGAACACCGAGCACGGGTTGTTCAGGTAGAAGCTGCCGTCGCCCACCACCTGCACCGCCAGCCGGCCCGGGTCGGCCAGCCGGGCGCCGAGCGCCATCGCGCCCGAGGCCCCGAGGCCGCCGCCGCCCACGCGCACCAGCGTGCCGGGGCGCGGCCGTGGCAGCTGGGCGTTCAGCGCGGGGGAGTTGCGCACCGCCTCGTTGAAGACGATGTCGTCGGGAGCCAGGCGGCGGCCGAGTTCGGCGAACAGGTAGTGCGGGTTGACCTGGCCGTGCTCGCCGCGCCGCTCCGCCTGCTGCCGCGCGCGCTGGCGGGCGGCTTCGCGTTCGGCGGCGATGGCGTCGTTGCGGGCGCGGACCGCGGCGTCGAAGGAGGGGGTGCGGCGCTGCTCGACGGCGTCGGCCAGTTGTTCCAGCACGCGTGCGCTGTCGCCTTGCAGCCGCTGGTGCGAAGGGAAATTCCACAGCGGCGATTCGCCCTTCAGGACGTCGACGTCGATCTGCGCCCAGAAGCTGTCGGGCGCGGGCGCGGCGTCGCGCGGGAACCAGGGCACGTCCACGTCCACCAGCAGGCCGAGGTCGGCCCGGGCCAGCGCGGGCCCGGGCTGGAAGCCGCAGAAGTTGGGACCGTCGTGCGCGATGTTGTTGACCGCGTTGGGTTCGAACACGCGGATGCCGGCCAGCGCGGCCAGCCGTTCGATCTGCGCCGAGGTGCGCGCGTTGCGGCCGCCGTAGGCGGTGAGCAGGATGGGCCGTTCGGCCGCCAGCAGGCGTTCGGCCAGCCGCTCGGCCAGGGCGGGATCGACGCCGCCCGGCTCGTTCGGGCCGTAGCGGTCCTGCGGATAGGACGGCACGGCCTCGGGCGCCCAGGTTTCGGTCAGCGTTTCGCGCGGCAGCATCAGGTAGGCGGGGCCGCGCGGCTCGCTGTGCATCACGCTGTGGGCACGGCGCAGCGCCTCCTTGACCACCACGCCGGAAGGCAGCGTCCATTCCCACTTCACGTAGGGGCGCACCAGGCTGCCCTGGTCGAACGGTTCCTGGATGAAGTGCACGTAGTTGTCGCGCGAACCCTTCAGTTCGCCGCACGAGGTGTACGGCGCCTTGCCGGCCATCAGCAGCACCGGGATGCGGCTGCGGAACAGGTTGTGCATGGCCATCGAGGCGTTGGCGGTGCCGGCGTCGACGTGCACCAGCACGCCCTGGCCGCGGCCGGTTGCCAGCGCGTAGCCGGCGGCCATGTGGGCGGCGGTGCTTTCGTGCGGACAGCGCACGATGGCAGGGGCGCGCTCGCCGTGCGCGCGGCGGCGGGCCAGTTCTTCGATGATGGGGGCGTGGTCGGTGCCGAAGTTGCAGAACAGGACGTCGATACCCAGTTCGTTCAGGCCTTCGAGCAGGAAATCGGCGGTGGAACGGGAAGACGGATCGGGCATGGGGACTCCGGAAAGGCCGCCGCCCGTACGCGGACGGCGGGCAGGAATGGTAGGCGGCGCGCCCGGTGCGGCGCCATACCCCGGAGTCTGGTCGGGCCCGCGGGCGGCGAGCGGTACGAAAATTCACCCGGATGGCGGTCCGGCGTGAGAAAACTTGACGAGTTCCCGCTTCCGGCGGCTTCCCGCCCTGGTTCGGCGAGGCCTTTGCCGATATGCTGAATAGTCCGATACGGAACCGAACGGCCACAGCGCCGAGCCGCCCACGCGGCCAACAAGCAGGGGCCGATGATGCCCTGCGGTGGAGACGAATGCATGACCGACGCAGTCAGGCTGTACCAGGGCCCCTTCGGTCGGGCCGCCCTGCTCGACTCGGACCACGACCTGATGACTCACGCGCACCCGCAGTGCCACGTGTTGATCAAGGCCGGCGGCGCCGACGCCGCCTACCAGGTGCGCGACCGCAAGGTGGCGCTGTCGGCCGATTCGATGGTGCTGGTCAACGCCTGGGAGCCGCATCTGAAGTTCCAGCCGCCGGCGGGCGAACGCTCGATGGTGCTGGTGCTGTGCGTGGAGCCGCTGTGGCTGGCCGAATACGACTCGCAGCTGTCGGGCAGCGGCATGCCGGATTTCTTCCCTTCGCCCAGCGCGGCGATGCCGCCGTCGGTGCGCAAGCTGGCCGACCGCCTGATCGCCGAGATGCTGTCCTGCGCCCCGGGCGAAGAACCCTCGCGCGACATCGAAGTGGCGCTGTCCGACCTGATGCTGTCGCTGACCCATCTGTACGCCATGCGGCGCAGCTGGGTCGACACCTACCGGCTGCAGATGCGCCAGCGCACCGACGCGCGCATCACGCGCGCCATCCGCTACCTGGGCGAGCACCTGGGCGAGGTCCTCAACTGCGAAGACCTGGCCCGCATGCACCACCTGTCGCGCCAGCATTTCTTCTCGCTGTTCCGGCAGTGCACCAACGTCTCGCCCATCCTGTACCTGAACACGCTGCGGATGGAGTCGGCCTTCCGCACGCTGGGCGGCAGCGCGGCCACCGTCAACGTGGTGGCCAACGACCTGGGCTTTTCCGAGCCGCACCACTTCACCCGCTTCTTCCGCCGCAACCTGGGCATTCCGCCCAGCGAGTACCGGCGCACCGTGTCGCTGGTCCAGCCCGACGGCGGCCGACAAATTCCGACTTCCTGGTAGGTCTCAAGACTGGGGGGTAGGGCGCGCGCCCTACCCCCTGCCTATCATTCCTCCCCACAGTATTTCCGCCCGCGGTCGGGCGGACTGACAGGGGAGTACAGATGGACGAGCGGCGCTACGTCGTCAACATCGAGGTCAATGGGGTCGAGCGGCAGGCCAGCGTTCCGGCGCGGCTGTCGCTGGTCGACCTGTTGCGCGACGAATGGGGCCTGACCGGCACCCACGTGGGTTGCGAGCACGGCGTGTGCGGCGCCTGTTCCGTCATGCTGGACGGGCGCGCGGTGCGCTCCTGCTGCATGTTCGCGGTGCAGGCCGATGGCATGCGGATCACCACCGTCGAAGGGCTGGCGCCTCCCGGCGGCCAGGCGCTGTCGGTGCTGCAGGAGGCCTTCTGCGAAACGCACGGGCTGCAATGCGGCTACTGCACGCCCGGCATGCTGGTGGCGGCGCAGGCGCTGCTCGACAGCGTGCCCGACCCAACCGAGGAACAGATCCGCGACGCCATCGGCGGCAACCTGTGCCGTTGCACCGGCTACCGGCAGATCGTCGACGCCGTCAAACTGGCCGCCCAGCGGCTGCAAGCCCCGGTGAGCGTGGCCGCAACCCCCATACTTTGAACCACTCGGGTCCTCTCCAGGGCGCCGCGGATCCGGCTTCGCCGGTCCGCCAGCGCCGCCCCCTCGAGGGGGTGCGGCCGCAGGCCGCGCAGGGGTGGGCCCAACTACAGGATACCCCCTATATGGATATCGGAGGAACCCAGGTCATCGCGGCGCCGCGCGCCGAGGTTTGGGAGGCGCTCAACTCGCCCGAGGTGCTCAAGACCTGCATTCCCGGCTGCGAGCGCATCGAGGCCGATGGCGACGACCGCTACAAGGTGACGATGGTCGCGGCCATCGGCCCGATCCGCGCGCGCTTCCTCGGCACGCTCACGCTGACCGACGTGCAGCCGCCCACCGCCTATTCGCTGCTGTTCGAAGGCAACGGCGGCGTGGCCGGCTTCGGCAAGGGCGGCGCCAGCGTATCGCTGGCCGACCTGCCCGAAGGCACCTCGCTCAGCTACACCGCGCAGGCACAGGTGGGCGGCAAGCTGGCGCAGATCGGCTCGCGGCTGATCGACACCGTCGCCAAGAAGCTGGCCGCCGATTTCTTCCGCGCCTTCGAGAAGCACTTCGAGGCCCGCGCCGCCGCCGGCGGCGACGCGGTGCGCGCGCAATGAAAGCCGCGCCTTTCGAGTACGAGCGCGCCGAGTCGGTCGAGCACGCCTGCGAACTGCTGGAGCGCCACGGCTTCGACGCCAAGCTGCTGGCCGGCGGCCAGAGCCTGGTGCCGATGATGGCGATGCGGCTGGCGCGGCCGGCGGTGCTGGTCGACATCAACCGGCTGCAGGAGCTGAAGGCAATCGAAGACCGCGGCGACGCGATCGCGATGGGCGCCGGCGCCCGCCAGCAGGCCGTCAAGGACGACGACGCGCTGGCCGCGCGGGTGCCGCTGCTGCGCCACGCGCTGCACTGGGTCGGCCACGTGCAGACGCGCAACCGCGGCACCGTGGGCGGCAGCCTGGTGCACGCCGACCCGTCGGCCGAACTGCCGCTGTCGGCCCAGGTTCTGGAGGCCGAGATCGTGCTGCGCAGCGCGCGCGGCACGCGCACGCTGACGGCGCGCGAATTCTTCGTCGGCATCATGCAGACCGCCACCGAGCCCGACGAATGCGCGGTCGAGATCCGCTGGCCGGTATGGGCCGGCGGCGGCGTGGGCGCCGCGTTCGAGGAAACCAGCATGCGGCATGGCGACTTCGCCATCGTGGCCGCCGCCGCGCAGCTGCAGATCGACGCCGACGGCCGCTGTACCCGCGCCGCGTTCGGCGTGGCCGGCGTCGACGGCACGCCGCTGGCCTTTCCTGACATCGCCCGCGAACTGGTCGGTTCGCGCCCGGGGCCGGCCGAGTTCGAGGCCGTGGCCGACCAGCTGTCGCGGCGGATCGAGCCGGGCGACGACCTGCACGCCAGCGCGGCCTACCGGCGGCACCTGGCCAAGGTACTGACGGCCCGCGTGCTGGCCGCGGCCCGCGAACGCTCCGGCGCGGTCCGGCAGCAATGATGAGGATGCGATGAGCGAACCGACCCTGTTGAAACAACCCGCCGCCCACGCCGGGCACGCCGTGGACGGCAGCCCGCAGTTCAAGTACATCGGCAAGCACCGCCGGCCCAAGGAAGACCGCCGCTTCGTGACCGGCAACGGCCGCTACGTGGCCGACATCCAGATCCGCGGCACCAGGCACGTGGCGCTGGTGGCCAGCCCCTATCCGCACGCCCGCATCACCGCGATCCGCACCGAGGCCGCGCTGGCCTCGCCCGGCTGCCGCTACGTGCTGACCGGCGAGGAACTGTGCGCCGCCACCACGCCGTTCTTCATCGGCGTCGACGCGCCGCTGGTCAAGCGCTACGCGCTGGCCAACGGCGTGGCGCGCTACGCCGGCGAGTGGGTGGCGGCGGTGGTGGCCGACAGCCGCCACGAGGCCGAGGACGCGGCCGAACTGGTGGAGGTGGACTACGAGCCGCTGCCTTTCGTGATCGATCCCGAGGAATCGGCCGCCGGCACCGCGCCGCTGATCCACCCCGACCACGGCAGCAACGTGCTGTTCCGGCGCAAGTTCGTATGGGGCGACGTCGACGGCGATTTCGGCCGCGCCGACCTGCAGACCGAGCTGAGCGTGCGCTGGGGCCGCAACGCCACCGTGCCGATCGAGACCTTCGGCGCCATCGCGCAGTGGAATGCCGGCACCGGCATTCTCGACCTGTGGGCCTCGATCCAGATGCCGAAGTTCCCCGACCAGGTGGCGCAGGCGCTGGGCCTGCCGGGCAACGCGGTGCGGGTGCACTTCGACGTGGACGTCGGCGGCAGCTACGGCGTCAAGCGCGGCATCAAGCACTCGGTGCTGGTGGCCTACCTGGCGCGCAAGCTGGGCTACCCGGTGCGGCTGATCGAAGACCGGCTGGAGAACATGCGCGGCGGCGACATGCACGGTCCGGACCGGGCGTTCGACGTGCAGGCCGCCTTCGACCGCGACGGCATCGTCAAGTCGCTGCGCATCCGCGCGCTGGACGACGTGGGCGCCTATGCCGGCCGCTCGCCGCTGCAGCTGGGCAAGCCGGTGGGCGCCATCGTCGGCCCGTACAAGATCGGCAGCGTCGAGTACGAGCCGATCTCGGTCATGACCAACAAGACGCCGCAGGAAGCGGTGCGCGGCTTCGGCCAGGCGCCCACCAATCTCGCCATCGAGGCCACCATGGACCGCATCGCCGCGATCCTGGGCATCGACCGGCTGGAATTGCGGCGCCGCAATTTCATCCGCAAGGAAGAGTTTCCGTACATGATCCCGAGCGGCAGCACCTACGACTCGGGCGACTACCACACCGTGCTGGACAAGACGCTGCGCGCGGTCGATTTCGAGGCGCTGGTCGTCCGCCGCGACGAGATCCGCCGCGCCGGCGGCGTGGCCGGCATCGGCGTGTCCACCTGCCTGGAGCCCAGCGGCGGCAACTCGGCCTTCGAGCCGCTGTTCAACAACAAGAACGAAACCACCACCTGGATGGACTCCTGCCTGGTCCGCATCGACCTGTCGGGCTCGGTCACCGGCGTGATGAACACATCCAGCAGCGGCCAGGGCCACGAGACGCTGGTGTCGACCGTGATCGGCGAAGTGCTGGAGCGCGATCCCGACGGCATCCGCGTGGTGCGCGCCGATTCGCTGTCGGCGCTGCCGTCCAACAGCCCGGTGGGCAGCCGCATGGCCATCATGCTGGGCGGCGCCGCGGCCGGCGCGGCCCGCATCCTGAAGCGGCGGCTGATGGAGATCGCCGCCCACAACCTGCGCGTGCCGGTCGAGGCGCTGCGCTACCGCGAAGGCGACATCGAGGTGGCCGACGACCCGTCGCAGAACCTGCCGTGGTCGGAACTGGTGGCCATTGCCCACCGCAAGTTCCACAAGATGCCGCCCGGCATGGAACCCGGCCTGCAGGCCAAGTTCGTGTGGGAGGTGCCCACCGGCGGCACGCTGCCCACGCCCGACGGCCGGGTCCAGATGTATCCCTGCTATTCGTTCGAGGCCCACGTGGTGCTGGTCGAGATCGACCCGCAGACCTGCAAGCCGCACATCACCCGCTACGTGTGCGGCCACGACTGCGGCGTGATGATCAACCCGCACGTAGTGCACGGCATGGCCTACGGCGGCATCGCGCACGGCATCGGCGCCGCGCTGTACGAGAAGTTCGCGTACTCGGAGGACGGCCAGCTGCTCAGCGGCACCTTCATGGATTACCTGATCCCGAGCGCGATGGAAGTGCCCAGCGTCGACCTGGTCGACCACTGCACGCCGTCGCCGCTGACCACCTTCGGCCAGAAGGGATCGGGCGAGGCCGGCTATCTCGGCGCGCCGGCCGCCGTCGTCAGCGCCATCAACGACGCGCTGGCGCCCCATGGCGCGAGCGCGCTGTCCCTGCCGATCACCCAAGACGTCATCTGGAAAAGCTTGTCATGATCATCGATATCCACGCCCATTTCATCCCGCGCGTGCTGTTCGAGCGCTTCGACGCCCGCCACGCCGAATTCCCCGGCGTGCACCTGCTGCGCGACGGCAACAACGTGCGCATCGCCTTCCTCGACGGCGAGCCCACGCGGCCGATCTCGCCCAAGCTGTCCGACCTGGACGACCGCCGCGCGTGGATGGACAAGAACGGCATCGACCACCAGCTGATCGGCGGCTGGCTCGACAGCTTCGGCTACGAGCTGCCGCGCGCCGAGGGCAAGGCGTGGAGCCGCTTCATCAACGAATGCATGCTCGACGCGCTGAAGGACGAGCCGCGCTTCACGCCGCTGGCCACCGTGCCGCTGCAGAACGGCGAGGACGCCGCCGAGGTGCTGGAAGAGGCGATGGCCGCCGGCTTCGGCGGGCTGATGATCGGCACGCTGCCGCAGGGCCTGGGCGGCGTGCTCGACGGCCCCGACCTCGACCCGTTCTGGGCGGCCGCCTCGCGCCTGGGCGCGGCGGTGGTGCTGCACCCCATGTTCCTGTGCGGCGAGCCGCGGCTGGCCGACTACGACCTGGTCAACGCCATCGGCCGGCTGGCCGATACCTCGATCGCCGTGTCGCGGCTGCTGTTCTCGGGCCACCTGCTCAAGTACACCGGGCTCAAGCTGGTGCTGTCGCACGGCGGCGCCGCGCTGCCGTACGCGCTGGGCCGGCTGGCGCGCAATTTCGCGATCGGCGGCGGCAAGTACGCCGATCCGCGCAAGGGCTACGGCACGCTGTATTTCGACAGCGTGGTGTTCGACCCGGAGGCGCTGGAGTTCCTGGCCCGCACCGCCGGCGCCGACCGCGTGATGCTGGGCTCCGACATGCCGTTCCCGATCGGCGACCCGGCGCCGCTGGACATCATCCGCAATGGCGACTTCACCGAAGAAGAGCGCGGCGCGATGCTGAGCCGTACCGCGCGCAACATCTTCCGCGTGAAGGGCTGCGACTGCTAGCGGCCGGCCGGCGCGCCGCCGCCTTGCCGCGCCGGCCGCCGGTCCGTCAGACCACGGTCAGGCGCACGTCGATGTTGTTGCGGGTGGCGTTCGAGTACGGGCACACGACGTGGGCCTTTTCCACCAGCGATTCGGCCGTGGCGCGGTCGACGCCGGGCAGGCTGATTTCGAGATCGACCTCGATGCCGAAGCCGGTGGGGATGGCGCCGATGCCCACCTTGCCGTGCACGCTGGCGTCGGCCGGCAGGGCGACTTTCTCGCGGCCGGCAACGAACTTCAGGGCGCTGAGGAAGCAGGCGCTGTAGCCGCTGGCGAACAGCTGTTCGGGGTTGGTCCCCTCGCCGCCGGCGCCGCCCAGTTCGCGCGGCGTGCTCAGGCTCAATTCGAGCTTGCCGTCGTCGGAAACGGAACGGCCGTCGCGGCCGCCGGTGGCGGTGGCGCCGGCGCGGTAGAGAACTTTGGCGATCGACATGGTGATGCTCCTTGCTGGACGGGTAGGCGCGCTGGAAAAGGGGCGTGGCCGCCGGTGCGCGAGCCCGGCGCCCTTCATCCGCCTACGATAGCCCAGCGGCGCGCCATTCGCCGGCTTCGTCTCGCCACGCCAGCGGCGGCGCGTGACAAGACGCCGCCGGCGATGCAACCCGCCGGTGGCTGACGCGTGGGTGGTCCTCAGCGCTTCTTGTTCTGCGCGTTCCAGTTCTTTTCGAGATTGCGGATCAGGTCTTCGCTCAGGTGGCAGAACAGCTGTTCGTACGCATAGGTGGCGAGGTAGCGGCGCAGGTCGTCCATCGGCTCCAGCGCGATGCGCAGGGCCTTGCGGTTGCCGCCGATGCTGGTCATGCCGGAGCCGGAGGCCTTGGCCACGCAGGCTTCGATGGCGGCGTCCATGTCGTCGGCCGGCACTACCTGGTTGACCACGGTGCGGGCCTCGGGCGATTCCACCGGGAAGGCCTTGTCGAACATGATGGCCTCGCGCGCCAGGCTTTCGCCGGTGAAGCGCGGCATGCGCAGATTGGCCAGGCCGGGGATGATGCCTTCCTTGCGGGCCGGCAGGTTGAAGTAGGAGCCGGCCTCGGCGATCACGTAGTCCATCAGCAGCAGGATCTGGCAGCCGCCGCCGATGGCGAAGGTATCCACCGCCGCCACCCAGGGCTTCTCCAGCGTGTCTTCCGGCTCGTCCAGCGGCGCTTCCAGGCTGTCGGCCGGATCGAGCACCAGGCCGCGGTGGGCCTTGTTGAAGAACCCCATGTTCTTGATCAGGAAGGACATGTAGGTCTGCTGGCCGTGATATATGTGCGACAGGTTGATGCCGGCCGAGAACACGCGGCGCCCCGCGTACTTCGGATGGTCGACCACGCCGCCGCGCATCACGCCGATGCGCAGGTCCGGATGCAGCAGGATCAGGTCGGTGCCGATCTCGAACGGGATCATGGTGGTGGTGTCTTCCGCGTTCAGGTAGCGCGGGTTCTGGAAGGTCAGCCGGCCCACGTGGCCCTCTGCCTCGACCAGCGCCCGCTCCAGCTGCACGCTGCCCTTGGCGCGGAACTCGTCCAGCAGCGCCAGCGATTGCGGCAGCGGCCGCAGCATGGCGCGGATCAGGTGCGCGCCGATGGCGCGATCGGCGAACAGCTGGCTGAAGAACAGGCCCTGGTTCAGCTCCAGGCCGTCCTTGTCCTTCTGCATCCGCTGGCTTTCTTCCAGCAGTTCGGCGTCGGACGGCATCACGCCGGGCAGGCGCTCGGCCGCGCGCCGCGCCAGTTCTTCCACCCGCAGCGGGGCGGTGCCTTCGCGCGTCAGCTCGCGGTAGACGGCGTGCGCGTGGGCGCGGAAGAAGTGCCGGCCGGCGGCCGCCAGCAGGTGGAACACCGCGTGGCCGGCGGCCTTGGCGGCTTCGTCGCGGGCCGATTTCAGAGGCAGCCGGGCCAGCAGCTGGCGGCCCTGGCGGCCGATGGCCTGCATGGCGGGCAGGTCGGCGTCCAGGCGCCGGCCGCGCGCTGCGCCGGGCGCGGCGAATTGCGCCTCCCAGGCCTGCAGGTCCGCCAGGAAGCGGTCCACTTCGCCGTCCGGCAGGCCGGCCGCGGTCAATCGCGGACGTCTCTGGTCCGCGGGAATGTGCTCGATCATTTCGAATGCTCCTCGGTAAAGGGCCCGGCCGCCGGGGCGGCGCGGGAGCGGGCGCGCGGCGTCAGCGGCCGCGCATGGCCTTGTCGCGCAGCGCCGTCAGCGTGGCGCGCGTGGTGATGGCCTCGGGATCGGTGCGCAGTTCGATCAGCGCGGCGCGGCCGGCGGCCAGCGCGCGCTCGAAGGCCGGCGCGAAATCTTCGGTGCGTTCCACCACCTGGCCGTCGACGCCGTAGGCGGCCGCCAGCGCGGCGAAATCGGGGTTCTCCAGGTCGGTGCCGAACACCCGGCCCGGATAGTGCAGTTCCTGGTGCATGCGGATGCTGCCGTACATGCCGTTGTTGACCACCACGAACACGATGGGCAGCCGGTATTGCTTCACGGTGGCCAGTTCCTGGCCGTTCATCAGGAAGCAGCCGTCGCCCGCCACGCACACCACCTTGCGGCCGGGGTGGAGCAGCGCGGCGGCGCAGGCGGCCGGCATGCCGTAGCCCATCACGCCGCTGGCCGGCGCCAGCTGGGTGCGCAAGCCCCGGTACTGGTGGAAGCGGTGCAGCCAGCCGGTGTAGTTGCCGGCGCCGTTGGTGACGATGGCGTCGGCCGGCAGCGCGCGGCGCATCTGCGTGAATACCTGGCCGAGGTCGACCGGGCCGGGCATGGGGCCGGGCGCGAGCGTGTCGGCGTATTCGGCCTGCAGGGCGTCGCTCCAGTCGCGCCATGCCGGCGCGCTGGCCGGCGCCAGCGCCGCCGCGGCTTGCGCGAACTCGGGCAGGCCGGCGTTGATCGCCAGGTCGGCCTCGTAGACCTTGCCCAGTTCGGCCGGGTCCTGGTGCACGTGGACCAGCGTGGCGGCCGGCCGCGGCACGCCCAGCAGCGTGTAGCCCGAGGTGGTGGTCTCGCCCAGCCGCGCGCCGATCGCGATCAGCAGGTCGGCCTCGCGCACGCGCCGCGCCAGCGCCGGGCTCACGCCCACGCCGAGGTCGCCGGCGTACAGCGGGTGGGTGTTGTCGAACAGGTCCTGGCGGCGAAAGGCGGTGCACACCGGCAATCGGAAGGCCTCGGCGAAGGCGCGGATGCCGGCGCAGCCCTCGGCGTTCCAGCCGCCGCCGCCCAGGATCGCCAGCGGCCGCCGCGCCTGCGCCAGCAGGGCCTGCAGGCGCGCCAGGTCGGCCGGCGCCGGGTTCGGCTGCACGCGGCGATAGGGAGCGGTGTCGGCCACCTCGGCCTCGCGGTACAGCACGTCTTCGGGCAGCGCCACCACCACCGGGCCGGGCCGGCCCGATACCGCGACGTGGAAGGCGCGGCCGATGATCTCGGGCATGCGCTCGATATGGTCGACCTGGGTGGCCCACTTGGCCATCGCGCCGAACATCGTGCGCACGTCGATTTCCTGCCACGCTTCGCGGCCGAGCTGGCCGGTGCCGACCTGGCCCACCAGCAGCACCAGCGGGGTCGAGTCCTGCGACGCGGTGTGCACGCCGATGCTGGCGTTGGTGGCGCCCGGGCCGCGCGTGACCAGGCAGACGCCGGGCCGGCCGGTCAGCTTGCCGTAGGCCTCGGCCATGTGGGCGGCGGCGCCTTCCTGGCGGCAGATGACGGTGCGAATGGCATCGCGCGCCTCGTACAGGGCGTCCAGCGCCGGCAGGAAGCTTTCGCCGGGCACGCAGAAGGCGTGGTCGACGCCGTGGACCTTGAGCGCGTCGACCAGGATGCGGCCGCCGGAGCGGGGCGTGGGGGTGGAGGGTGCGGACATGCGGTCGTCTCTCGGGAATGGAATTCTTGAAGCGTGGGCGGCAGGGGACGCCACGGTCAGGGGCCGCCGCCCTCGCCGCCGGCCGCCGCGGCCACCCGCTGCGCCTTGGCCGCCAGCCGTTCGCGCTGCTTGTCCAGCGACACCACGAAGCGCACATGGCGGGCCCGGCCCACGGTGTCGAGCGCGTCGCGCACCTCGGCCTCGAACGCCACGCGGCGGCCGTCGACCTCGGTCACGCGGACTTCGACGTCGACCCACATGCCGAGCAGGGTGGGGCCCAGGTGGTCGAGCTCGATGCGCGCGCCGACCGAGTTCTCGCCCTCGTCCAGATACTGCTGCAGCAGTTCGCGGCAGGTGGATTCGACGTCGCGCGCCATCGACGGCGTGGCGTAGATGCGGAAGGCATCGCCCATGAAGGAAATGGTGCGGCCGGCGTCGATCTCCATCCGCGCGGTATGCGCCAGGCCCGGGCTCAGTTGCGCGCGCATGACGGGCCGTCCTGGGTCAGGGTTTCGCGCGCCAGCCAGGCCTCGCGCAGTTCGGTCTTCTTGACCTTGCCCATCGGCGAGCGCGGCAGGGCGTCGACGAACATGAAGCGGCGCGGGATCTTGTAGCCGCCAAGGTGGTCGCGGCAGTAGGCGATGACGTCGGCCGGCTCGGGCGGCGCCGCGCCGGCCATCGACAGCACGGCCAGCAGCGCCTCGCCGTATTTCACGTCGGGCACGCCCAGCACGGCGGCCTCGGCCACGCCGGGATAGCGCTGCAGCACGCTTTCGACTTCGCGCGTGTAGACGTTCTCGCCGCCGGTGATGACCATCTCTTTCTTGCGGTCGAGGATGTACAGATAGCCGTCGTCGTCCAGGCGGCCGACGTCGCCGGTGTGGAACCATTCGCCGCGGAAGGCGGCGGCGTTTTCCTCCGGCAGGCCCAGGTAGCCGCGCGACACCTGCGGGCCCGACACCAGCAGCTCGCCCGGCTGGCCGGGCGGCACGTCCTGGCCCTGGTCGTCGACCAGGCGCACGCGGGTGGCGGGCAGCACGCGGCCGGCGGCGCGCAGCAGTTCGGGCCGGCCCTGCAGCGCGAGGTGGTGCGCGGTTTCGTCGAGGATCGCCACGTAGGGCGACGTCTCCGTCAGTCCGTAGCACTGGTGAAAGCCGACGCCGGCGAAACGTTCCATCGCCATGCGCAGCCATTGTTCGTCGATCGGCGAGGTGCCGTAGCTGATCAGACGCAGCCGGCTCAGGTCGTAGCGTTCGATCTCGGCTTCCTTCAGGATGCGTACGATCATCGCGGGCACCAGGCTGGCGATGGTGACGCCGTAGCGCTCGATGGTCTCCAGCACGCCCTGCGGCGAAAATTCCTTCAGGTAGACGTGGCCGCCGCCGAACATGCTGACCACGGTTGCCTTCAGGTCGGTCGAATGGAACATCGGCGACACGTGCAGGTAGATGTCGTGTTCGGTGGGCGCCATCACGCGCGACAGCTGCAGCGCGTTGGCCACGATGTTGGCATGGGTCAGCCGCACGCCCTTGCCGCGGCCGGTGGTGCCGCCGGTGTACAGCAGCAGCGCGTCGTCATGCTCCTGCGCTTCGTGCGGATCGACCGGCCGCGCCGCTTCGAACAGCTCGGCGGTGGACGGCAGGCCGCCGCCGCAGCCCGCCGGGCCGATGCAGACGGCGCGGTCGCGCCACGGCGCCAGTTGCGCCTGGTCGACGAAGTAGCTCAGCGATTCGTCCACCAGCAGCAGCTTGCAGCCGGCGTCGTCGAGCATCATGGCCAGCTCGGCGCCGGCCAGCCGGAAGTTCAGCGGCACCGGCACCGCGCCGGCCCAGTAGCCGCCCAGCAGCAGTTCGGCGTGGGCCACGGAGTTGCGGCACAGGGTGGCGAAGCGGTCGCCCGGGGCCAGCCCGAGCGCGCGCAGCATGCCGGCCGTGCGGACGATGCGCTCGGCGTATTGCGTCCAGGTGAGGCGGCCGGCCGCGTCGTGGATCGCCACGCGCTTGCCGTGGGTGCGGAAGGTGCTTTGCAGCAGGTGGGGAAGCGTCAGCACGAGGGTGTCCAGATGAGTCGATGCGATGCGGCCTAGGCGCGGTCGGCCGGCGAGAAGTCCACGGGATTGAGCGCCAGCACGGTCTGCGAGGCCAGCAGCGGGCCGTCGGTTTCGCTGGCGGCCTTGACGCGCTTCCATTCCTCGTCGGCGGCGAAGGCCTGCAGCGCCTGCTGTTTCTGCGCCTCGGACTCGAAGCGGGTCAGGTAGCAGAAATCGTCCGGCGCGTCGGGGCGGGTCCAGCAGTGGACGACCTCGATGCCCAGGCGGGCGAAGATCGGCATGGTGTGCTGCCCGAAGCGGCGCACCAGCGCCTCGTGCTTGCCGGGGCGGGCGGTGTAGGTCCGGAGTTCGTAGATCATGGCGGGGTCCGAAGAAACGTTGCGTTGGGGAAGATGACGCAGGGCCCGGCCGGCGGGCCCTGCCGCGCAGGCCGATGCGTCAGAAGGCCGACGATTGCACCACCAGCTTGGTGACCTGGTAGGCCTCCAGCCCTTCGCTGGCGCCCTCGCTGCCGTAGCCGCTTTCCTTGACGCCGCCCCAGGTGGTCTCCGGGCCGTTGATGGTGAAGGTGTTGATGCCGAGCATGCCGGTTTCCAGCGCTTCCGACAGGCGGATGTGGCGGCCGGCGTCGCGCGTGAAGGCGTAGGCGGCCAGGCCGTAGGGCAGCGCGTTGGCGCGGGCTATCACCTCGTCTTCGTCGCGGAACGGGATCAGCAGCGCGATCGGCCCGAAGGGTTCTTCGCGCATCGCGCGCGCCTCGGGCGGCACGTCGCGGAACACGGTGGGGCGGAAGAAGTTGCCGATGCCTTCGAGCCGTTCGCCGCCGGCCAGCAGCCGGGCGCCGCTGCGCTGCAGGTCGGCCACGGTATCGGCCACGGCCGCCAGCCGGCGGGTGTTGGCCAGCGGGCCCATCGCGGTGCCGTTTTCCAGTCCGTGGCCCAGCTGGACCGCGTTGGCGGCGGCGGCGAAGCGCGCGGCGAAATCGTCGTAGATGCGTTCGTGCACGAAGAAGCGGGTGGGCGAGACGCAGACCTGGCCGGCGTTGCGGTACTTGGCGGCCGCGCACAGCGCCACCACCTGGCCGGGGTCGACATCGTCGAACACCAGCACCGGCGCGTGCCCGCCCAGTTCCATCGTGATCGGCTTGACTTCCTGCGCGGCCAGCGTGGCCAGCTGGCGGCCGACGGCGGTGGAGCCGGTGAACGACACCTTGCGCACCACCGGCGAACCGATCAGGTGGCGCGATACCGCCGGCGGGTCGCCGAATACCAGCTGCACCACGCCGCGCGGCACGCCCGCCTCGGCGAACGCGCGCACGATCTCGACCGCGGTGGCGGGGGCTTCTTCCGGCGCCTTCAGGATGCAGCAGCAGCCGGCCGCCAGCGACGCGCTCAGCTTGCGCGCCGGCGTGGTGGCCGGGAAGTTCCACGGCGCGAAGCCGGCGGCCACGCCGATCGGCTGCTTCAGGATGGTCTGGCGCAGCTGTGAAGAGGCGCCCGGCACCACCCGGCCGTACGCGCGCCGGCCTTCCTCGGCCATCCATTCGATATGGCCGGCGGCGCCGTCGACCTCGACCAGCGCCTCGGCCAGCGGCTTGCCTTCTTCCTGCGTGAGCAGGCGCGCGATGCGTTCGCGCCGTTCGCGGATCAGTCCGGCGGCGCGGCGCATCAGGCGGCCGCGCTCGACCGCCGGCGTGGCGCGCCAGCCGGGCCAGGCGGCGGCCGCCGATTCGAGCGCGCGGTCCAGGTCCTGCGCGCTGGCCAGCGGCAGTTCGCCCAGCGAGCGGCCGGTGGCGGGATCGATCACGCTGTGCGTGGCGCGGCCTTGCACGCCAAGCCATTCGCCGTCGATGAAAAGCTTGAGGTCGGGACTCTCGGAAGACATGGGATCTCTGCGGAAGGAGTAATGTGCCGCAGATGATAGGAGCCGGCCTCGCGCGCGGCCCTACCGCGCAGTCTGGCGATCTACCCGGGAGTCGGAATTTCGCGGCCGGCGGCCCTTACTCTTCCAGCAACTGCTGATAGAGCCGCATGGTTTCCGCCCCTTCGGTGCGCAGCCAGTCGCAGAAGGCGTCGCCGGTTTCGCCGTGCGGGGTGCCGGCGGCGCGGTTGGCGTAGTAGTGGCGGCGCGTGACGCCCAGCCGCTTGAACGGGATGCACAGGCGGCCGGCGGCGATGTCGTCGACCACCAGGAAGTAGGGCGCCAGCGCCACCCCCAGCCCTTCCTGCGCCGCCTGGATCGAAAAATACAGCTGCTCGAAGGCCAGCGTGCCGGCCGGCTGCACCGGCTTTTCGCCCACCGCGGCGATCCAGTCGTCCCAGTCGATGATGGCGGTGGCGTAGCTCAGCAGCACGTGGTGCGACAGGTCGGCCGGCCGTTCCAGCGGGCCCGCCTCGCGCAGGTCGGGATGACACACGGCCACCACCGTCTGCGGCAGGAAGCGCTGCGCGGCGCAGTTCGGCGGCGGCGCTTCCGAACCGCGGATCACGATGTCGTAGGGCGAGTCGGCCATGTCGATCGGCGCCAGCGAGGTGGTCAGCCGCACGTCGACGCCGCGGTGGCGGCGGCGGAACGTGGCCAGGCGCGGGATCAGCCAGCGCAGCGCGAAGGTGGGCGGGGCGTTGACGCTGAGCACGGATTCGTCGGCCGCGCCGCCGGCCTCGGCGGCGGCCGCTTCGATGCGATCGAGCGCGCCGCCCAGCGCCTGCGCGAAGCGGTGCCCGGCCGGGGTCAGCGTGAGCTGCGAGCGGTTGCGCTGGAACAGCGGCGCGCCCAGCCAGCCTTCGAGCAGCGCCACCTGCCGGCTGACCGCCCCGTGGGTGACCTGCAGCTCGGCGCCGGCGCGCGTGAAGCTGCCCAGCCGGGCGGCGGCTTCGAATGCTTTGACGGCGTTCAGGGGAGGCAGCCTGCGCATGAATGGGGTGTCGGGATGGGGCGAAGGGCCTCGTAAGATACCGCAGCGCTCCAGGGGGCGCCATGCGGTCCATTACGCGGTATGTGCGGCCCGGGCGCCGTTCGTGCGCCGGCCGGCGTCGGCCCGGACGCGCTGTACTATCATGGCGGCCGGGCAGTGTGCCAATAATGGAACGCAACAATCAGCATGGATAACGTCGATCTGGATGTCTTGCGCAGGCTGGCGCAATGGCGGCGGGAAGGGCACCGCGCGGTGCTCGGCACCGTCACTCGGACCTGGGGGTCGGCGCCACGGCCGGTCGGCGCGATGGTGGCGGTGCGCGACGATGGCGCGGTGGCCGGCTCGGTGTCGGGCGGCTGCATCGAAGACGACTTGTCGGACCGTGTCCGCGCCGGCGGCGCCGCGCCCGGACGGCCGGCCGTGGTGCGCTACGGCGTGACGGCCGACGAAGCCAGCCGCTTCGGCCTGCCGTGCGGCGGCACGCTGGAACTGGTGCTGGAGCCGATCGAGCCGCACTCGCGGGTGGACGAGCTGCTGGCCGAACTGGAGCAGGGCCATCGCGTCGCGCGCCGGCTCGACATGGCCAGCGGCCGGGTGGAACTGGCGCCGGCCGGCGACGCCGCCGAACGCGTGGCGCTGTCCGAGGCCGAGCTGCTGTCCACCCACGGGCCGGGCTGGCGGCTGCTGATCATCGGCGCCGGGCAGATGTCGCAGTACCTGGCCGGCATGGCGCTGGCGCTGGGCTACGAGGTCATCGTGTGCGATCCGCGCGAGGAATACACCGATGCGTGGCAGGTGGACGGCGCGCGGCTGGTGCGCACCATGCCGGACGACACCGTGACGGAGATGCGCCCCGACCGCCATACCGCGGTGGTGGCCCTGACCCACGACCCCAAGCTGGACGACCTGGCGCTGATGGAAGCGCTGAAGTCCGAGGCCTTCTACGTGGGCGCGATCGGCTCGCACGGCAACCAGAAGAAGCGCCGCGAGCGCCTGCTGGAATTCGATCTGACCGAGGAACAGATCGCGCGCCTGCACGGGCCGGTGGGACTGCGCATCGGCGCCCGCACGCCGCCCGAGATCGCGCTGGCGATCCTGGCGCACATGACGGCCGAACGCTACGGTTTCCACGTGCCGGCCTTCGGCAGCGCGCTCAGTTCGTGACCGTCGTCAACATCGCCGCCTATCGTTTCGTCGCGCTGGCCGATCTGCCCGCCCTGCGCGAGGCCGTGCGCCGGCAGGCGCTCGACTGCGGGCTCAAGGGCACGGTGCTGCTGGCGCCCGAAGGCATCAACCTGTTCCTGGCCGGACCGCGCGCGGCGATCGACCGCTGGCTGGCCTGGCTGCGCGGCGGCCCGGAGTTCGGCGGGCGGCTGGCCGGCATCGAAGTCAAGGAAAGCCTGTCGGACGCGGTGCCGTTCCGCCGCCTGCTGGTCAAGATCAAGCGCGAGATCATCCGCATGGACCATCCCGCGATCCGGCCCGAAGACGGCCGCGCGCCGGCGGTCGACCCCCGCACCGCGGCGCGCTGGCTGCGCCAGGGCCGCGACGACGATGGCCGCGAGCTGCTGATGCTCGATACCCGCAATGCGTTCGAGGTGGACCACGGCACCTTCGAGGGCGCCGTCGACTGGCGGCTGCGCAAGTTCACCGAATTCCCGGCCGCGGCCCGCGCCCACCAGGCGCAGATGGAAGGCAAGACCGTGGTCAGCTTCTGCACCGGCGGCATCCGCTGCGAAAAGGCGGCGCTCTACCTGGCCGAGGCCGGCGTGCGCGTCTACCAGCTCGAGGGCGGCATCCTCAAATATTTCGAAGAGATGGGCGCCGAAGGTTTCCGCGGCGGCTGCTTCGTGTTCGACGAGCGCGTCGCGCTCGACCCGGCGCTGCGGCCGCAAGAGCCGGCGGCCTGAAGCGCGACGACCGGCAGCCCGGGGGCGGTAGAATAACGGGCTCACCGGCGCCTTGCGCCGCCCGCTTCCGGCCCCCATTGCCCCCGGACCACCGCCATGCCCGTAGCCTCCGTTCCATCGCCCGCCGCCGGGCCCGATGCCTCCCCGATCTCTTCCGTGCCCGAGATCATCGCCGAGCTGCGCGCCGGCCGCATGGTGATCCTGGTCGACGAGGAAGACCGCGAGAACGAAGGCGACCTGATCATGGCCGCCGAATACGTCACGCCCGAAGCCATCAATTTCATGGCGCGCTACGGCCGCGGCCTGATCTGCCTGACGCTGACCGAAGAACGCTGCCGCCAGCTCGGCCTGCCCTTGATGGTCAGCGCCAACGGCACCAAGCACGGCACCAATTTCACCGTCTCGATCGAGGCCGCCGAGGGCGTCACCACCGGCATCTCCGCCGCCGACCGCGCCCGCACCGTGCTGGCGGCGGTGGCGCGCGACGCCAAGCCGTCCGACCTGGTCCAGCCCGGCCACGTTTTCCCGCTGAAAGCCGCGCGCGGCGGCGTGCTGGCGCGCGCCGGCCACACCGAGGCCGGTTGCGACCTGGCCGCCATGGCCGGCCTCACGCCGGCCGCCGTCATCTGCGAAGTGCTGAACGACGACGGCACCATGGCCCGCCTGCCCGACCTGGCCGAATTCTCGCGCCGGCACGGCGTCAAGATCGGCACCATCGCCAGCCTGATCCAGTACCGCAGCGAACACGAATCGCTGGTGGAGCGGGTGGCCGAACGGCCGCTGGCCACCGCCTACGGCACTTTCCGCGCCGTGCTTTACCGCGACACGCCCAGCGGCTCGCCGCACCTGGCGCTGGTCCACGGCACGATCTCGCCCGACGCCGAAACACTGGTGCGCGTGCACGAGCCGACCTCGCTGCTGGACGTGCTCGAAGTCGTCAAGAGCACGCACAGCTGGAGCGTGCCGGCCGCGCTCGAAGCCATCGCGGCGGCGCCGGCCGGCGTGGTCATCCTGCTCAATTGCGACGGCGCCGGCGCCGACCTCGACACCGAATTCCGCCAACTGGCCGAGCTCGACCGCAGCGGCGACGCCTGCGCGCCGGGCCGCGCCCGCATGGATCTGCGCACCTACGGCGTGGGCGCGCAGATCCTGAAAGACCTAGGCGTAGGCCGCATGAAGCTGTTGGCCCGGCCCATCCGCCTGCCCAGCATGACGGGCTTTTCCCTGACCGTGACCGGCTACGAGGCCGGAAGCGAAACCCACTCTGCCAAGGACGGTGCCGCCTGATGAACCCCTACACCCTTACCCCGGATCTGAACGGCGAAGGACTGCATATCTGCATCGTCCGCGCCCGCTTCAACGAAAACATCGGCGAGCAGGAGCTCGAAGCCTGCCTGGAAGAACTCGGCCAGCTCGGCGTCGACGAGCGCGACGTCATGACCGTGACGGTGCCCGGCGCGCTCGAGCTGGGCGTCACGCTGGCGCAGCTGGCCCACACCGGCGAGTTCGACGCGCTGATCGCGCTCGGCGCCGTGGTGCGCGGCGAGACCTACCATTTCGAGGTGGTCGCCAACGAAAGCGCCGCCGCCATCAGCCGCGTCGCGCTGGAAACCGGCATCGCCATCGCCAACGGCGTGCTCACCACCGACACCGAAGAACAGGCCCTGGCGCGCGCCGCCGACAAGGGCCGCGACTGCGCCCGCACGGCGGTCGAGATGGCCAACCTGCTGGCCGGCCTGGAGCCCGAGGAAGACGACGAGGACGAGGATTTCGACGAGGACGACCGGGATGATTGAAGGCCGGAATGCCCGCAGCGCCCGCCGCCGGGCGCGCGAGGTCGCGCTGCAGGGCATCTACGAGTGGCTGGTCAAGGGCGCCGATCCGGCCGAGTCGGGCGACATCGACGCGCACCAGCGCGATGCCGAAGGCTTCGACGAGGCCGATTTCGAGCACTACCAGGATCTGCTGCACGGCGCGATGCGCGAGGCGGCGCCGCTGCGCGAACGCTTCGCGCCCTACCTCGACCGGCCGGTGGCCGAGCTGTCGCCGGTCGAGCACGGCATCCTGCTGCTCGGTTCGTACGAACTGCTGCATCACGTCGAGATCCCGTACAAGGTCGTCATCAACGAGGCGGTCGAACTGGCCAAATCGTTCGGCGGCACCGACGGCTTCAAATTCGTCAACGGCGTGCTGGACCGCCTTGCCGCCGAGGCCCGCGCGGCCGAGGTGCAGGCGGCGCGGCGCTGAACGCGGGCCCGGACACGGCATGGCGGGCGGCGAGTTCGACCTGATCCGGCGCTGGTTCGCGCGGCCGGCGCCGGCCGGCGTGCTGGGCGTGGGCGACGACTGCGCGCTGCTGCCGCCGGCGCGCGGCGCGCTGGCCGTCAGCACCGACCTGCTGCTGGAAGGCCGGCATTTCTTCGCCGACGTCGACCCGGAGGCGCTGGGCCACAAGGCGCTGGCGGTGAACCTGTCCGACCTGGCCGCGATGGGCGCCGCGCCCACCGCCTTCGTGCTGGGGCTGGCCCTGCCGGCGGCCGACGACGCCTGGCTGGAGGGCTTTTCGCGCGGGCTGTTCGCGCTGGCCGACGCGCACGGCTGCGCGCTGGTGGGCGGCGATACCACCCGCTCGGCCGGCGGCGTCGCGATCTCCATCACCGTGTTCGGCGAACTGCCGCCGGAACAGGCCTTGAAGCGCGCCGGCGCGCGCGTGGGCGACGACATCTGGCTGTCGGGCCAGCTGGGCGCGGCCGACGTCGCGCTGCGCCTGTTGCGCGGGGAGCCGGGCGTGGCGGCGCCGGCCCAGCGCGATGCGCTGCTGGCCGCCACCCGCGACGCGCTCGAACGGCCCCAGCCGCGCGTGGCGCTGGGCCTGGCGCTGCGCGGCGTGGCCCATGCCGCGATCGACATTTCCGACGGCCTGCTGCAGGACCTCGGCCACATCCTGGCCGCCAGCGGCTGCGGCGCGCGCCTGCGCGTGGACGAACTGCCGGTGGCGCCGGCGCTGGCCGACGTGCCACCCGCGCTGCGCCGCCGCGCCGCGCTGGGCGGCGGCGACGTCTACGAACTGTGCTTTACCGCGCCGCCGGCCCGCCGCGACCTGGTGCTGGCCGCCGCGGCCGGCACCGGCGTGCCGGTGGCCCGCGTGGGCGTGATCGAGGCCGCGCCCGGGCTGCGCGCGGTGGACGATGCCGGCGCGCCCGTGTCCGACCTGCCGGGCGGCTTCGATCATTTCGCGGAGCGGCCATGATCACGCCCACCGGGCCGTTTCCCATCCCTCGCCGGAGGCCGCGATGAACACGCCGCGGCTCGCGCCCGTGCCGTTGACCTTCAACTGGATGGTGCGCCGCCTGAGCCGGCTGGTCGCGTTCGGCTTCGGCAGCGGCCTGATCCGCCCGGCGCCGGGCACCTGGGGCACATTGCTGGCCTGGCTGCTGTGGCAGCCGCTGTCGGCCGCCGTGCCGCCGGCGGCGGTGGGCGTGGGGCTGGCGGCCGCCTTCGCGCTGGGCGCCTGGGCCTGCGGCCGCGTAGGCCGCGAACTGGGGGTGGCCGACCACGGCGGCATGGTGTGGGACGAAATGGTCGCCTTCTGGCTGGTACTATGGCTGATCCCCGGCGGCACCGCCAGCCAGGCCGTGGGATTTCTGCTGTTCCGCCTGTTCGACATCCTGAAGCCGCCGCCGATCGGCTATTTCGACCGGCGCTACAAGAACGGCTTCGGCGTCATGTGGGACGATATCGTCGCCGCCTTCTATGCCGTGCTGGTGTTCGCGCTGGCCCTGCGGCTGGGCGGCTGAACCGGATCTGCTGGAGCATGCCATGCCGAATTCGCTGTTGACCGCCCATACGCTCACGCTGGCCGACAAGGTCGGCCGCGCGCTGTCCGCCGGCCGCCGCATGCTGGCCAGCGCCGAGTCGTGCACCGGCGGCCTGGTGGCCGGCGCGGTTACCGCGGTGGCCGGCTCCAGCGGCTGGTTCGACCGCGGCTTCGTCACCTACAGCAACGAAGCCAAGGCGGCCGAACTCGGCGTCGACCCGGCCATCCTCGAGGCGCACGGCGCGGTCAGCGAACCTACCGCGCGCGCGATGGCGATCGGCGCGATGAAGGCCAGCGGCGCCGGCGTGGCGGTCTCCACCACCGGCATCGCCGGCCCCGGCGGCGCCACGCCCGGCAAGCCGGTGGGCACCGTGTGCTTCGGCTGGGCCTGGCAGACGCCGGCCGGCATCGAAGTCCGCACCGCCACCCAATTGTTCGCCGGCGACCGCGCCGCCGTGCGCGCCGCCGCGGTCGACGCCGCGCTGCAAGGACTGCTGGAGCTGCCGCTGGTCGCGCGGGCGGCAGGCTGAGGCCGGCGCCGGTCCGCTCCCAAGCCGGCCGACGCCCCCGCCAGGGGCTGCCGCGTTGCGGGGGGCTGCCGCGTTGCGGGGGCCTGCCGCGTTGCGGGGGCCTGCCGCGTTAAGCGGCAGGGAGCCTTCCTGCTCGTTGGCGGCCGGGGGCCTCGGCCGCCGCCATGGCGCGCGCCCGGGCCGCGATCGCCGCGCGTCGCTGCCGTTCCTCGGCGCGCGCCACGTCCAGGATCCAGTCGCGGAACGCGCACAGATGGGCATCGTGCTCCAGGCGCTCCGGGTAGATCAGGTAAAACGCGTCTTCGATCGGCTGGCAGTGCGCCAGCGGCGCCACCAGCCGGCCGTGCGCCAGGTCGGCCTCGACCAGCGCGTACTGGCCCATCGCCACCCCCATGCCTTCGATCGCCGCCTGGTAGGCCAGGCTCACGCTCTCGAAGGTCATCCCGTGCTGCGGGTCGATGTCGTCGGCACCGGCGCCGGCGCCGGCCAGCCACAGCTCCCAATGGCTGGGCCGCGCCTCGGAATGCAGCAGCGTGTGGCGCGCCAGGTCGGCCGGCCGGGCCAGCGGGCGCGCGGCCAGCAGCCGAGGGCTGCAGACCGGCGTCAGCTCGATGCCGACCAGGTATTCGCAGGCCACGCCGGGCCAGTCGCCGCGGCCCATCCGGATCGCGACGTCGGCGTCGTGGACGTTGAAATCCACCGGCTTGAGCGAGGTGGTGAACACCGCGTCGCGCCCCGGATGCGCGCTGTGGAAGGCGGGCAGATGCGGCACCAGCCAGCGCATCGCGAAGGTCATCGGGCACCAGATGTGCAGCGGCCGGTCGCCGCCGGCCTCGGCCAGCTTGCGCGTGGCGCTGCCGATGCGGTCGAAGGCGTCGCCCAGGTCTTCCAGGTAGCGCTGCCCCAGCGCCGTGAGCCGCACTTCGCGGCCGGCGCGCTCGAACAGGCGCACGCCCAGGTGGCGCTCCAGCACCACGATCTGCCGGCTGACCGCGCCCGGCGTGACGTGCAGCTCGCGCGCGGCCTGCGTGAAGCTGCGATGGCGCGCCGCGGCCTCGAAAGTGCGCAGCGGATTGAGCGGGGGCAGGCGGGGCTTCACCAAAGCTCCATGTGTGAGCAGAACTCAACGATCGCGACTATAAATCGATTTTCCGTCCAGCCATAAAGAATGAGAATTTCTCACTTGAAAAATAGCCGGCGCCAGGCGCCGGCAAACCGGATCCGGAGACCAACGATGAAATCTTCCCGCAGGGCCTTGTGCGGCGCGGTCGCGGCCGCGGCGCTGGCAGCGGCGGCCGGCCCCGCCGCGTGGGCGCAATCCACCTACCCCGACCACGCCCTGCACCTGATCGTGCCCTTCGCGCCGGGCGGCGGCACCGACCTGATCGCGCGGCTGGTGGGCCGCAAGCTGGGCGACCGGCTCGGCCAGGCGGTGGTGGTCGACAACCGGCCGGGCGCCAGCGCCATGATCGGCGCCGAGGCCGAGGCGCGCTCCGCGCCCGACGGCTACACGCTGCTGATGGCCACCACCTCGGTGGCGTCCAACGGCAGCCTGTACAAGAACGTGCCGTACGACATGGAGAAGGATTTCGCCCCGATCTCGATGCTGGCCAATGCGCCGGCCGTGCTGGTGGTCAATCCGCAGGTCCCGGCCAAGACGCTGGCGGAGTTCGTCAGCTATGCGCGCCAGGGCGGCCATGAGCTGAATTACGCGTCGTACGGGGTCGGCACCGCGCCGCACCTGACGGCCGAACTGTTCCAGCAGAGCAGCGGCACCCGCCTGTTCCACGTGCCGTACAAGGGTGGCGGGCCGGCCGTGCTGGCCACGCTGTCGGGCGAGACCAAGGTCATCTTCCCCAGCGCGGTGCCCGTCATGACCCATCTGAAGAGCGGCAAGCTGCGCGCGCTGGCAGTGGCCTCGCACAATCGCCTGGCCAGCCTGCCCGACGTGCCGACCTTCCACGAGGCCGGCATGGATTTCGAAACCGGCACCTGGTTCGGCATCGTCGGCCGCGCCGGCACGCCGGCGCCGATCATCGACCGGCTGCACCGCGAGATCGTCGAGGTGCTGAAGGATCCCGAACTGCGCAAGGCGATCGAAGAACAGGGCGCGGAAGTGCTGCCCAGCGCGTCGCCGGCGGAATACGCGAAGTTCATCTCCGCCGACATCCGGCGCTGGGCCGAGGTCGTCAAGAAGGCGCACATCACCGTCGAGCAGTAGGCTACCGGCGGCGGGTTCTCACCGCGCCGGCCGGCGTGCCGACGTCCGGCCGAGGTGGCGGCGCGCCACCCACGGCGGCATGGGTTCGGCGCGCAGAGGCGCCGCCGGCGCGGGCAGCCGCTGGGCATCCAGTTCGCGGAAGATTTCCATCAGGAACTGCACCAGCACCCGCACGCGCGGCACGTCTTTCATGTCACGGCGATAGGACACCACCACGGGCGGCGCCTCGGCCACCTGCCAGTCGAGCAGGGCGGGCACCAGTTCGCCGCTGGCCAGATAGCGGTGCGCGACGATGTCGGGCACGCGCGTCAAGCCGCTGCCGGCGCGCACCGCCTCGAAAGTCCAGTCGCGGTCGTCGGAGACGATCCAGCCCGAGACGGGCACCGATTCGCGCACGCCGTCGCGCTCGAACGCCCAGTGATCCATGATGGCCCGCTTGAGCAAGCGCAGCGTGATGCACTGATGGCCGAGCAGGTCGCGTGGCCGTGCCGGCATTCCATGCCGTTCCCAGTACGACGGGGCGGCGACCACCAGCAGCCGGGTCTGCGCCAGACGGCGCGTGATGCAGTCCTGCTGCGAAGTCCAGCCGAGATAGACCAGCACGTCGGCCGCCAGGGTATCGAGATCGGTGTCGTCGGTGACGGCGACCAGATCCAGGCTGACGTCCTGGTGCCGCTGGTGGAATTCGTGGAGCCGGTGGCCGATGCAGTGCGATCCCAGCACGTGGCTGAGCGCCAGCCGCACCTGTCCGGCGGGACGCGAGCGGCCGAAGGCGATCTGGCTCTCGGCCTGGGTGAGCTCGCGCAGCGCGGCCCGCGCGCCGGCCACGTAGATCTCGCCCTCGCTGGTGAGCTTGAGCCGGCCGCCGTCGCGATGCAGCAGCGTGACGGCGACGGTGGCTTCCAGCGCGCCGATCATTTTGTGCACGGCCGGCGGCGAAACGCCCAGCTTGCGCGCCGCGCCGGTGAACCCGCCTTCGTCGATCGCGGCGATCAGGTATTCAAGCGCGCGAAGCTTGCTGGCGAGTTTCATGACGGGCAGATTAACCCACGGTTAAGGACGGATCAATATCCCATCAATTGCCATCGCCCGGTGCGCGCCGCAGACTGACCCCACCAGTTTCCACACGATTCCGACGAGGAGCGGCAGGGCGATGAACAGCGGATATTCCTACGAAAACGTGAAGGTCGATGTTGACGACGGCGTCGCCTGGGTCAGGCTGAACCGTCCCGAAAAGCGCAATGCCATGAGCCCGAGGCTGAACCACGACATGGTGGACGTGCTGAGCCGGCTCGAGACCGACACCGGCGTGGGCGTGGTGGTGCTAGGCGGCGAAGGCCAGGGCTGGACTGCCGGCATGGACCTGGAACTATTCTTCCGCGACCTGGACGACAAGCCGGCCGAACGCGCGGTGGCGCACCGCGAAAGCCAGCAGTGGCGCTGGAACCATCTCTACACTTTTCCCAAGCCGACCATCGCGATGGTACATGGCTTCTGCTACGGCGGCGGCTTCACGCAGCTGATCGCCTGCGATTTCGCGATCGCCGCGGAAGACACCGTGTTCGGGCTGTCGGAAGTGAACTGGGGCATCATTCCGGCGGGCATCGTCGCCAAGGCCTTGATGGACTGCGTGCCGTACCGCGACGCGCTGGACCTGTGCATGACAGGCCGTCCCATCGACGGCACTGAGGCCGAGCGCATGCGCCTGATCACCCGCGCGGTGCCCGGCGACCGGCTGCGCGCCGAAACCGAACAGCTCGCCCGCCGCCTGCTCAAGATCAATCCGGAGGCGCTGCGCGGCACCAAGCAGGCGCTGAAGATTACCCGTGGCATGAGCTATGACCAGTCGATCGATTATCTGGCCGCCAAGTTCGCCGAACAGAAGTATCGCGACGCCGAGGGCGGCTACGCCAAAGGCATCGCCCAGTTCATCGACGACAAGAGCTACCGGCCGGCACACGGCCCCTATTCGCGCTGACCGCGCCGGACGCCGACGACGCAGCGGAGCGCGCGATGGATTTCACGTTCAGCCAGGAGCAGGCCATGCTGCGCGATGCGGTGCGCAGGCTGATGGACGCATGCGCGACGCCAGAGGTCGTGCGCCGGCTCGACCGCGACCAGGCCTATCCGTACGAGTTGTACGGCGCCTGGGTCGAACAGGGCTTGTTGCGCATGCCTTTCCCGGCCGAGGTGGGCGGCCTGGACGGCAGCGTGGTCGACATGGCGATCATCGCCGAGGAACTGTCGCGCAAGAGCTTCGATCTGTTCACCGCCTATTCGTGCAGCATCTTCTGCGGCCTCACGCTGCTGCGCAACGGTACGCCCGCGCAGCGCAGTGAATGGCTGCCGCCGCTGCTGGACGGTAGCTTGCGCATGTCGGTCGCCATGTCGGAGCCCGACGCCGGCTCCGACCTCGGCGCCATGCGAACCACGGCGGTCAGGCAGGGCGGCGACTGGATTCTGAATGGCCGCAAGGTCTGGGCCACGGGGGCGGGCGCGCGCAACAACGTCATCAATGTATATGCGCGCACCGATCCGCAGGCGACTACCGCTCGGGGTTGTCGCTGTTCCTGGTGCCGAACGACGCGCCCGGAGTGGAACTGCGCAAGCTCGACATGCTGGGCCGGCGGGCCGTGGGCACCTACGAGATCCTGTTCGACGGCGTGCGCGTGCCCGATGAGCGGCTGGTCGGCCAGGTCGACCACGGCTGGGACTGCCTGCGGTCCGGGCTGCAGTTTGAACGGGTGACCTCGACCGCGGGCTATTGCGGCGCGGCCCAGTCGGTAGTCGACATGGCCGTCGAGTACGCCAGGGAGCGCAAGCAGTTCGGCAAGGCGCTGATCGACCACCAGGCCGTGGGCCACATGCTGGCCGATATGCAGACCCAGGTCGAGGCGGCGCGGCTGATGCTGTGGCATGCCGCCTGGCTGCTGGCGACGGGCGGTAACGCGCTGCCGGCGATTTCGATGGCCAAGCTGTTCGGCTCCGAGGCCTACGTGAACGTGGCAAACCAGGGCATGCAGGTGCTGGGCGCCTTCGGCTACAGCATGGAATACGACATGCAACGCCACTACCGCGACGCCCGCAGCGTCACCATCGGCGCCGGCACCTCGCAGATTCAGCGCAACCTGATCGCCCATCTGATGAAGACGGACCGGATGTAGAACCGCTTCGCATCGCGGCGCGCCGGCGCCATTCCTTTCCCATCGACTCTATCCAGGAGTGCGGTCATGCTAGGTATTGCCCGATATCTCGCCCCGGTCTGTCTGGCCATGTCTGCCGTGGCGCCGTGCGCCATGGCGCAGGACTTTCCGAACCGGCCAATCCGCTTCGTGGTCCCGTACCAGACCGGCGGCCTGCCCGACGTGATGGCGCGCCTGGTGGCGCAGAAAGTGGAGGCGTCGACCGGCCAGCCGGTGGTGGTGGACAACAGGTCCGGGGCCAGCGGCATCCTGGCGGCCGAATACGTGGCCAAGTCCGCGCCCGACGGCTACACGCTGTTCGTGGCCGACATCGGCCATTTTGCGATCAACCCCGCGCTCTACCACAATCTTTCCTACGATCCGAACCGCGATTTCACTCCGGTTACGACCGCCGTGCACGGGCCGCTGTTGCTGGTGGCGAATTCCGGGCTGGAGGCCAATTCGGTGCCGGAGCTGATCGCACTGGCCCGGGCGCATCCCGGCAAGGTGAATTATGGCTCGCCCGGCAACGGCAGCGTGCACCAGCTGGCGATGGCGCGCCTGAGCCTGCAGGCCAATGTGAAAATGGTCCACATCCCTTACCGCAGCACCGCCCAGGCGATCCCGGCGCTGGTGGCCAACGACGTGCAGGTCATGTTCGTCAGCCCGCCGTCGGTGAACGAGTTCGTGAAATCGGGCCGGCTCAAGGTGCTGGGCGTGGGCTCGCCCGAGCCGACGCCGCTGGCCCCGGGCGCGCCTGCCGTGGCCGCGTCCGGTTTTCCCGGCTTCAACGCCGTGACCACCGTGGGCTTCCTCGCCCCGGCCGGCACGCCCGCCGCCGTGGTCGGCCGGCTCAACGAGGAAATTGGCCGCGCGCTGAAAGCGCCCGACGTAATGGCCAAGATGCCCGGCATGGGCGTGACCGTGGTGGCCGATTCGCCGCAAGAGTTCCGCAAGCTCATGCTGGCCGACCAGGCGTACTACCGTACGCTGGTGGAGCAGACCGGCGTCAAGGTCGACTGAAGGACCGGCGCGATGAAACTGCTTGCCGGCTTCCGGGTGCTGGACCTGGGCACCTTCATCACCGCGCCGCACGCCGCCATGCTGCTGGGCGAACTGGGCGCCGACGTCATCAAGATCGAGCGTCCCGGCGGCGGGGATCCGTTCCGCTGGTACAACGAAGGCCTCTCCAGCCCCGTCTTCCAGGCCCACAACCGCAACAAGCGCAGCCTGGCGCTGGACGTGCGCCAGCCGGCGGGGCTGGCGGTGCTGGACAGGCTGGTGGCCACGGCCGACGTGGTGGTCATCAACGTGCGGCCCGGCGTGGCCGAAAAACTGCAGCTGGACGCCGGCCGGCTGATGCGCCTGAATCCCCGCCTGGTCTATTGCTCGATCACCGGCTTCGGCTCCGGCGGGCCTTATGCCGGGCGGCCCGCCTACGATACCGTGGGCCTGGCGATGTCGGGCCTGCTGTCGCGCCTGCACGATGCCGACGAGGCGCGCATCGCCGGCCCGTCGCTGTCCGACACTGTTACCGGCCTGACGATGTGCATGGGCGCGCTGGCGGCGCTGCTGGAGCGCGAACGTTCCGGCCGTGGGCGCCTGGTCGAGACCAGCATGCTGGAGGCGACGCTGTCGTTCGCCGTCGACCCGATGATCTACTATCTGGTGCAGGGGCACGAACAGCCGTTCTTCCAGCGCGGGTCGGCGTCGCAGGCCTACGTGCTGCGCTGCCGGGACGGGCAGCGGCTCTGCCTGCACATGTCGACGCCCGACAAGTTCTGGCGCGCGTTGACCGCCGCCATCGAACGGCCCGACCTTCTGGCCGCCTATCCCGACCGCGAAACGCGCAGCGGCAATTACGAAACGCTGGCGCGCGTCCTGGCCGAGATATTCGCGCGGCGCGACCGGGCCGACTGGATGCAGCGGCTCGAGCGCCATGACGTACCGTTCGCGCCGGCGCTGTCGATGGCCGAGGTGGCCGCCGATCCGCAGGTGCGCCACCTCGGGATATTGAACGAAACCGTCCACGACGGGCTGGGGTCGGTGCGCGGCATGAACCGGCCGCTGCATTTCGACGGCGACAACCGCTCGGGCTTCCACGGCACGCCGACGCTCGGCCAGCACGGCGAGGAAATCCTGGCCGGCCTGGGGTATGGCGCCGCCGATATCGAGGCCCTGCGCCAGCAGGGCGTGGTGGACACGAACCACTGAACCCGGCCGCCGGCTTCGATGGCTTCTATCGCGCGGCGTGAGGCGATCCGTCGCGGGCCGGGCGTTGCGCTATACCTCGAACCCGGCGCGGAACGCGTCGCGCAGATACGCGACCAGCGCCTGCACCGCGCGCGGCACGTGGGTGGAATACGGCCGGATCGCGTAGATCTGCTCGGCGAAGGTATCGACCGCGTCCCAGTCCGGCAGCAGCCGCAGCAGCTTGCCCGACTTCAGGGCCGACTCGGCGCTGAAGTCGGGCAGTAGCGCGATGCCGAGCCCGGCCAGCGCCGCGTCGCGCAAGGCCTCGCTGTTGTTGGCCGCCAATGGCCCCCTGACGGGTACCGTGATCCGCTGCGGCGCCGCGCCGCGGCCGCGCGCCTCGAAGGTCCAGACCGGGGTGTGCTGCGGCCGTGGATAGTGCAGATGATCGTGGCCGGCCAGTTCCTGCGGCGCGGCGGGTTGGCCGCGCCGGCGCAGGTAGGCGCGGCTGGCCACCAGTACCGACCGGCTGGCGCACAGCGCCCACGCCACATGGGTGTCGGGCGGCGCATGGGTGTGGCGCAGCGCCAGGTCGAAACCGTCCACCGCCAGCGAACGCAGCCGGTCCGACAGGTCCAGTTCGATGCGCACCTGCGGGTGCTGGCGCAGGAAGCCGGGCAGCCGCGGCACCAGCTGCTGGCGCGCGAAGGCCACCGGCGCGGTCACGCGCAGCAGGCCGCGCGGCGCCTCGGCCAGGTCGCGCACGCCTTCGAAGCTGCTGGCGATGCGGTCGAACGCGCCGCGGGTATCGTCCACCAGTTGCCGGCCGGCTTCGGTCAGCCGCACGCTGCGCGTGGTCCGGCGCACCAGCGCGACGCCGGCCGCGCGTTCGAGCTCGGCGATGCGCTGGCTCATGGCGGCCTTGCTGACCGACAGGTGGGCGGCCGCGGCGGTGAAGCTGCCGTGCTGGGCCAGCACCGTCAGCCAGTGCAGATGCGTCCACAGGGCGCTGACTTTGTGATCTTCCATGCCTTGGATTGTTCATTATTTCAAACAATCATTCCAGTCCGGCGGTCTGGTGTGGCGCGGCCGGGCTTTCTAAACTGGCAGCAATTGCCCTCACCATACCGGAGACGCCATGTCCATTCCTGCCCCGTTCGCCGACGCCGGCGACGTCGTCCACTTCATCGGCGGCCAGCGCACCGCCGGCTCCCAGGCCCGGCGCCAGGCCGTGTACAACCCGGCCACCGGCGCGGTGGCGCGCCAGGTCGTGCTGGCCGACGGCGGCGACGTCGAGCGCGCGGTGGCCGCGGCCCGCGCCGCCTTCGCCGGCTGGGCGCAGACGCCGCCGGTGCGCCGCGCGCGCGTGATGTTCAAGTTCCTGGAGCTGATGAACCGCCATCGCGACGAACTGGCCGCCATCATCACCGCCGAGCACGGCAAGGTGTTCAGCGATGCGCAGGGCGAAGTCACGCGCGGCATCGAAGTGATCGAATTCGCCTGCGGCATTCCAGAGCTGCTCAAGGGCGACTATACCGAACAGGTCTCGACCGGCATCGACAACTGGACGGTACGCCAGCCGCTGGGCGTGGTGGCCGGCATCACGCCGTTCAACTTCCCCTGCATGGTGCCGTGCTGGATGTTCCCGGTGGCGCTGGCCGCCGGCAATTGCTTCGTGCTCAAGCCGAGCGAGCGCGACCCCTCGGCCTCGCTGTTCATGGCCGAGCTGCTGGCGCAGGCCGGGCTGCCGCCCGGCGTGTTCAGCGTCGTGCAGGGCGACAAGGCGGCGGTCGACGCGCTGCTCGAGCATCCCGACGTGCAGGCGGTCAGCTTCGTCGGCTCCACGCCGATCGCGCGCTACATCTACGAGCGCGGCGCGCACTTCGGCAAGCGCGTGCAGGCGCTGGGCGGCGCCAAGAACCATCTGGTGGTGATGCCCGACGCCGATGTCGACCAGGCGGTCGACGCGCTGATCGGCGCCGCCTACGGCTCGGCCGGCGAGCGCTGCATGGCGATCTCGGTGGCGGTGCTGGTGGGCGACATCGCCGACCAGGTGGTGGCCAAGGTGGCCGAACGCGCGCGTTCGCTGGTGGTGGCCGACGGCATGCGGGCCGACGCCGAGATGGGCCCCATCGTGTCGCGCCAGGCGCTGGAGCGCATCGAAGGCCTGATCGCCAGCGGCGTGGAGCAGGGCGCGAAGCTGGTGGTCGACGGCCGCGGGCTGAAGGTGCCGGGCCGCGAAGAAGGCTTCTTCACCGGCGGCACGCTGTTCGATCACGTCACGCCCGACATGCGCATTTACCGCGAGGAAATCTTCGGCCCGGTGCTGTCCTGCGTGCGCGTGCCCGACTTCGCCGCCGCGCTCGATCTCATCAATCGCCACGAATTCGGCAACGGCGTGGCCTGCTACACGCGCGACGGCAACGTGGCGCGCGAATTCGGCCGCCGCATCCAGTGCGGCATGGTGGGGATCAACGTGCCGATCCCGGTGCCGATGGCCTGGCACGGCTTCGGCGGCTGGCGCGGCAGCCTGTTCGGCGACATGCATGCCTACGGCAAGGAAGGCGTGCGTTTCTACACGCGCCAGAAGTCCATCATGCAGCGCTGGCCCGAAAGCACCGCCAAGGGCGCCGAATTCGCGATGCCGACGGCGAAGTAGGCCGGCCGGGCGCGGTCCCGGCCGCGCCTGGCCGGGCGGTGTTTCAGCGGTCCAGCCAGGCGCGCAGGGCGTGGTTCACGTCGTCGGGGCGCTCCAGCGTCGACAGATGGCCGCAGTCTTCGAAGCGGACCAGCGTTGCGCCGGGAATGCCGGCCGCCATCTCTTCGTGCACGGCGGGTGGCGTCAGGATGTCGTCATTGCCGCAGGCGACCAGCGCCGGGCAGTCGATGCGGGGCAAGGTGTCGCGCGAATCGGCGCGGCCGATGATGGCCGCCTCCTGCCGCAGGAAGGCGTCGACCCCGACGTTCCATGCCATGGTGCGGACCGTCGCCGCCAGCGCCTCGCTGCGCGGGGCGCGCGGCCACACCAGGCGCGGCAGCAGCGCCTGCGCCACCGGCGTCAGCCCCTGCGCACGGGCGGTTTCCATCAGGGCGCGCCGCGCCGCGGCGGCCTCGGGCGCGTCGGGCCGGGCGGTGGTGTCGAGCAGCGCCAGCCGTTCCACCCGCCGCGCCGCCTGCCGCCACATTTCGAGCGCCACATAGCCGCCCATCGACAGCCCGGCCAGCGAGAATCTCTCGAACGGGCAATGCCGCAGGACGTCGGCGGCGATGCCGGCGATCGAATCGTGCCCGCCGGCGCCGGCGACCCAGATGTCGGCGGTGTCGGCCAGCCCTTCCACCTGCGGCGCCCACAGCAGCGGATCGCACAGCAGTCCGGGAATCAGCACGAGGGATTGGCGGGTAGTCATGGCAACGTCTCCTGAAGAACCAGCGAATTTGTTCGAGTGTGGCGCGCATCCCCGGCCCACCCAGGGCACAGCGGATCCGGCTCCGCCGGTCCGCCAGTGCCGCCCCCTTGGGGGGCGCGCGAAGCGCGTAGGGGGGGCACTGTAGGGGGGTCATTTCAACTGATCGCGGATGGGGTCGACCAGCGCCTTGCTCTTGGCGTTTTCGGTGGCCAGGAAGCCGGCCAGCTCGGCGGGGGCGAGCCGCGGTACATCATAGCCGTTGGCGCGCACCACGCCGTCCTGGAACGACTTCCGGCCCGCGATGTCGGCGATGGCGGCCTGCAGCTTCGCGACGATAGGGGCGGGCGTGCCGGCCGGCACCATTACGCCGAACCAGCCGCGCGACACGAAATCCGGAATGCCCTGCTCGGCCAGGGTGGGTACCTCCGGCAGCGAGGCCGACCGTTCCGTGCCGGCGAAGGCGATGGCCTTGAGCCGGCCCGCCTTGATGTGCGGCAGCGGCGCGGCCACCGCCGACAGCATGATCTGCACGCGCCCGCCGAGCAGGTCGGCCAGGGCCGGCGCCACGCCCTGGTAGGGGACGTGGATCATCGGCGCGCCGAAGCGGCCGGCCAGCGCCTCCATCGATACGTGCGACAGGCTGCCGACGCCGATCGACGCATACGGCAGCTGGCCAGGCCGGGCGCGTACCTCGCGCGCCAGGTCCTGCACGGAGTTGATCGGCGACGAGCCGTTGACCACCATGACCTGGGTCATGTAGGCCAGGATGGCCAGCGGGACGAAGTCTTTCACGGAATAGCCGAGGTCGGGCTGGGTATTGGGCGCGAGCGACAGGCCGGCGTCGCTGCCGAACAGGATGGTGTAGCCGTCGTTCGGCGAGCGGGCGACGTATTGCACGCCGATGGTGCTGTTGGCGCCGGCCCGGTTTTCGACGACCACCGGCTGCCCGAGCTTTTCGCCCAGTTCCTGGGCGAGCGGCCGGGCGAGCATGTCGGCCGCGCCGCCGGCCACGAAGGGCACGATCATCCTCACCGGCTTGGTCGGGTAGTCGGCGGCGGCGGCCGCCGCCGGCGCGGCGGCCCATTGCATCGCCGCGGCGCAGGCGGCGAGCCAGGTCTTCCAATGTTGCATCGTAGTCTCCTTGCTTGGTTGTTGAAATGCGGTACGGCTCATTGGCGCATCCGCCTGCCGCCGCGGGGTGTCCGGCGACAGGAAGACGTGCTCATTCGGGGGGCGGAGCGTCGCGGCCGGGCTTGAACCGGCCTTCCATGAATTGCCTGACGCGCGCCGTTCGTGCCTGCGGGCCGGCCTGCGCGTCGGCCAGGCGGGCCGCGGCATGGGCGCCGTGGCGGATCGCCGCCTCCCAGTCCAGGCCACCGACGGCGCGCAGGCTTTCTTTCGACAGGCGCAGCGCGTCCGGCTGCTTGCCGGCCAGGCGGCGCGCCACGCGCATCGTCTCGTCGTCGAGCGCGGCGGCGGCGACGCTGCGCGTGATCACGCCCAGGCGCAGCGCTTCGGCGGCGCCGAAGGTTTCGCCGGTCAGCCCGTAATAGGCGGCCGCCCGCCGCGGCATCAGCGCCAGCGCGGCCTTGGCGATGGGGCCGCCGAAGAAGAAGCCGAAGTTGATCTCGGGGAAGCCGAACACCGCGTCGTCGGCCGCGATCGCGATGTCGGCCGATTCGACCAGCGTGATGGCGGCACCCAGGCAGTGGCCGCGGACGGCGGCCACCACGGGCTGGGGCAATTCGCGCAACTGGCCGCGGCGCAGGCGTTCGACGGCGCGGCGGGCGCCCGCCACCTGTTCGGGAGGACGCTGGCCCTCGGCGAAGAAATCGCGCAGGTCCATCCCGGCGCAGAAGTGCGGGCCCTGCGCGCGCAGCACGACGACGCGCACGGCGCCGTCGGCGGCGATGGCCTCCAGCGCCTGTTCGAGCTCGCCGGTCATCTCGATGCCGATCGCATTCTGCTTGGCCGGGCGCGCCAGCGCCAGCGACAGCACGCCGTCGTCGTCGAGCCGGCCGTCGATCTGCGTGAAAGCGGCCGCGGGCGGCCAGGGCCGGCTTGCCGGTTCCGGCGCGGTCATGCCACGAACCTCCCTTCCGGACCCCAATGGCGCGCGCGCAGGCGCTTCTTGTCGATCTTGCCGGTGGCCGCCAGCCGCGGCAGGCTGTCGACCACGTAGATGTGGCGCGGTTTCTTGTAGCCGGCGAGCCGCAGGCGGCAGTGCGCCACCAGTTCCTCCGCGGTGGCGGCGGCGCCCTCCCTGAACACCACGTAGGCCGCCACGGTTTCGCCCCAGTGTTCGTCGGGAACGCCCACCACCGCCGCCTCGCGCACGGCCGGATGGGCGTGCAGCGCTTCCTCCACCTCGCGGCTGTAGATGTTTTCGCCGCCCGATACGATCATGTCCTTCTTGCGGTCGATCAGGTAGAGCAGCGCGTCGTCCCTGCCCACGTAGCCGACGTCGCCGGTGGCGAACCAGCCGCGCGGCACCGGGTCGGCGCGGCCGAGTTCACGGTTCCAGTAGCCGATCATCAGCGTCGGCGTGTCGATGTAGACTTCGCCCGCCGTGCCGTCGGGGCAGGCGCGGCCCTCGGCATCGCGGATCTCGATGCGGCCGCCGATGTGGGGATAGCCGGCCGACCCCAGCCGGGCATCCCCTTCGGGCCGGCCGCTGAGCTGGTGGAATTCCTTGTCGAGCATCGTGTTCAGCGGGCCGGTTTCCGTCATGCCGTAGTACTGGATGAAGATCGGCCCGAAGCGTTCGACGGCGCGTGCCAGGTCGCGCTGCGGGATGGGCGACGAGCCGTAGCTGATGGTTTCCAGCGACGACAGGTCGTGCCCGCGTTCCGGTTCGTCGAGCACGCTGCGGATCATGACCGGCGCCAGGTGGGCGACCGTCACGCGGTGGGCCTGGATCAGATCGAACCACTGCGCCGCCGAAAAACGCGGCCGCACGATGACCGTGCCGCCGTGCCAGGTGCAGCAAAGCTGCTGGCTCTTGCCGCCGACGTGGAACAGGGGCATGACCAGCAGCAGACGGGTGCCGGCGCGGATGCCGCCCGACGCGGCCATCGTCCGCGTCATTTCCACCTGGCCGCGCTGCCCCAGCAGCACGCCCTTGGGCCGGCCCGTGGTGCCGCTGGTGTAGACCAGGTGCACGCCGTCGTCGGCGCTGGCCTGCCGCGCCAGCTGCGCCGACGTTTCGGCGCGCAGCAGCGCTTCGTAGCCGGGGGCGCCGGCGATCGCTTCCCCGGCCTCGCCGTCGATGCGGATGGCCGGCGTGCCGGTTTCTTCCGCGATGCGGGCGGCGGTTTCGGCGAACGCCGATTGGTAGAACAGCACGCCCGGCTGCGCGTCGAGGCAGATCGCCGACAGCTCGGCCGCGGCCAGCCGATGGTTGAGCGGCAATACGATGAAGCCGCCGAGTTCGGCCGCGCCGGCGATCTCGATCATCGTGCGGCTGTTGGCCGACAGCACCGCCAGCCGTCCCTGGCGCGCAATGCCGAGCCGGCTCAGCGCATTGATCAGGCGGATGACGCGATCGGCGAACTGGCCGTGCGTGCAGGCGCCGTCGGAATCGATGAAGGCGGTCTTGTCGCGGAAGTAGCGGGCGTTGCGCAGGAAGGCATCGCCCAGAATGATGGACTGCGGATCGTTGTGCATGGTGTGGGTCAGGAATGGATGGACGGGCCGGGCGAGAAACCGCCGTCGGCCCGGGCGGCATGCAGCAGCTCGCGGACCACGTCTGCGCACGGGGCCTCCGCGGCCGAACGCATGCCGATGCAGTATTCGGTGGCCAGCGAAAATTCGGCCGGCATGCCGGCGTCGGCCACGCCGGGCACCTGGGCCGCCTCGGTCGACTGCGCGCAAGCCAGGGCGCCCGAAGCGTGTTGCGCGGCCAGGGCGCTGGCGGCCTCGAAGCCGCCGGCGTAGTGGCGCATGCGCGGCGCCAGCGTTTCGGCCACGCCCAGCGCGCGGAAGACCGCGGCCAGGTGGCGGCCGCCGGTCGACCGTTCCAGGTCGGGCACCAGCAGCAAGGGACTGTCGAGCAGGGCGCGGCGCAGCGCGTCGGCCGTGGCCAGCGGCGGCAGCGGGTCGTCGGCGCGCCGCACGCAGCGGGTCTGGGCCCAGCCCAGCGTCTGCGGCGCGCCGAAGCGCTGCGCCACGTCCGGCCGCAGCGCGCCGAACGCGGCGCGGCTGAGCACGACGAGGTCGGCGGCCGCGCCGCCTTCGAGCGCCTGCCACACCGCGTCCACGGGCGCGTAGCGGCAGGCGAGCGCGGCGCCGAAGCGGCGGCCGATGCCGGCGCGGCGCGCCTCGATCAGCCCGCGCGCCGCGCCGGCGCTGAGAACGATGAGCTCGCGCATGGCTACCTGGCCTTCAGGCCCATCAGATTGGCGAGCAGATTGCGCTGCATCTGCGAGCTGCCGGCGCCGATGGTGGTGCTGCGGGCGTCGCGGTAGTGCTGCTGCATTTCGTATTCCATGCTGTAGCCGGCCGCGCCCATGACCTGTATGCCCGCGTTGGCGGCGCGCACGTAGGCTTCGGAGCAGAACAGCTTGGCCATCGTGACTTCGCGCAGCGCGTTTTCGCCGCGCGCCATTTTCTCCACCGCGTTCCACATCAGCAGGCTGCCGGCTTCCTGCTCCGTCTGCATGTCGGCCAGCATGTGGCCGATGGCCTGGAACGCGCCGATCGGCTTGCCGAACTGCGTCCGTTCCCTGGCATACGAGAGCGCCAGGTCGAACACCTTGCGGCCGGAGCCGACGTAGCCCGCGGCCGTGCTCAGGCGTTCGGTCTGCAGGCAGGCCATCAGGATGTCCCAGCCGTGGTCGACCTGGCCCAGGACGGCGTCGGCCGGCACGCGCACGTCGTCGAGGAAGATCTCGTAGGTGCCCGTGCCGCGCCGGCCGAGCATGTCGAGCTTGCGGCACTCCACGCCTGGCGTGTCGTTGGGCACCAGGAACACCGTCAGCCCGCCGTGCGGGCCCCGGTCGGACGAGGTGCGCGCATAGACCTGGATGATGTTGTCGCGCGCGCCCGCGGCCGTCGCCCACACCTTGCGGCCGTTGAGCACCCAGCCGTCGCCGTCGCGCCGCGCCGACGTGCGGATGGCGCCGACATCGGAGCCGGCCTGCGGCTCGCTGATGGATACCGACATCCGCACCGAACCGTCGAAGATGCGGGGCAGGTAGTGGCGCTTCTGTTCCTCGCTGCCGCATTTGAGCAGCGTGGTGGAGGTATAGAGCACGACGGCGTAGGCGGCGGCGATGTCGTAGTTCACATAGGCCAGCTCGTCGACGATCAGGGCCATCTCGACGATGCCGCCGCCCAGGCCGCCATAGGCCTCGGGAAAGGGCATGGCGAACATGCCGGCCTCGACCCAGGCATCGTAGACTTCGTGCGGGTAGCGCCCTTCGCGGTCCATGGCCGCCAGGTAGTCGCGGGTGGCGATGGCCTGCGTCATCTTGCGCACGCTGTCGCGCATCAGGTTCTGTTCGGTGGTGAAAGCGATGGTCATGGGGAATCGGGGAATGAAGGGAAGGAGCGGACGCGCGGCATGGGCGCCCGTGGTCTCAGGCGCCGGGCTTGAGCCGGCCTTCGCGGAAGGCCTGGACCTCGGTGGTGCGCGAGGCGTCGGCCGACTGGCGCGCGAGCAGTTCGAAGGTCTTGGCCGTGACGAAATTGATCGACGCCTCCCAGCCCATTTCCAGCGCGTAGCGATAGCTTTCCTTGGTCAGCCGCAGCGCCGCCGCGTCCTTGCCCGCCAGTTCATGCGCCAGCGCCAGCGTTTCGGCGCGCAGCGCGTCGTGCTGAACCATCCGGTTGATCAGGCCGATGCGTTCGGCCGTCGCGCTGTCGAAGGAGCGGCCCGTCATGGCCAGGAACAGCGCATCGCGCGGCCGCAGGATGGAGGCCATGGATTTGCTGACCGGGCCCGCGGGAATATGGCGGAAGTTGATTTCCGTCAGCGCGAATTTCGCCTCGCTGCTGGCCAGCGCCAGGTCGCAGCATTCCACCACCGAGAAGCCGCCGCCCAGGCAGGCGCCGTTGACCATCGCGATCGTGGGTTTCGGGAAGTGCCGCAGCAGATGGATGCGCCAGGCCGCCGCGTCGCGCATGGCGCGGTCGCGGGCGGCGGCGATGCCTTCGCCTTCGCTGAAGAATTCGGTGAGGTCCATGCCGGCGCAGAAGGCCGTGCCGGCGCCGGTCAGCACCACGACCCGGCAGGCATCGTCGTCGCGCAGGCGTTCCAGCGTTTCGGTGATGGCCCGGGTCAGGGCCGAGTTCATGGCGTTGCGCTTTTCCGGGCGGTTGAGGGTGACGATCGCCACCGGGCCGTCCCATTCCACGAACACTGTTTCGGTTGATGTAGCCAAGTTGCCGTCTCCGCGCAGTCGATAGGTGTAGGGCGGAGTGTAGAAAGGGCCATAATGTCTTTGCCATAAACCCAGGCTGATGTCCGACATCATGAATCGAAATGTCGAATCGATCGACGTGCCGCTGCTGCGAGCCTTCCGCGCGCTGGTAGACGAGAGCAGCGTCACGCGCGCCGCGCATCTGCTGGGCATGAGCCAGCCGGCGATGAGCGCGCAGCTCAAGAAGCTGCGCGAGGTGTTCCGCGACCCGATCCTGACTCGCACGGCGGGCGGCTCGCGGCCCACGGAACGGGCGTCGGACCTGATCGGTCCGGTGCGGGAGGTGCTGCGGCGCATCGAGCTGCTGGCGGCTTCGCCCGCAGAAGGGCTGGCGCCGTCCGACTACCAGCTGACGGTCAAGATCACGGCGACCGACTACGCGCAGCGCATCCTGCTCAACCGCATCCTCGCGCCGATGCGCGAGAAGGCGCCGGGCGTGCGCCTGGAGTTCCGGCGGGCCGACCGCACGCAAGTACGCGAATGGATGGAGCAGGGGCTGGTGGATCTGGGCATCGGCCCGATGACGGTGCCGAGCGGCAGACTGCATTTTCGCCGGCTGTATCGCGACAATGCGCTATGCATCCTGGGGCCGGGCACGCTGGCGGCCGACATGCCGCTCACGCTCGACGCGTATTGCGGCCTGGCCCACGTGCGGGTGGTCCCGGCCCGCGAAAGCTATTTCGACGACGCGGTGACGCGGCGATTGGCCAAGCTCGGGCGCAAGCGGCAGGTGGTGCTGACGGTGCCCGATTTCCTGGCGCTGGCCGACATCGTGCGCGGGGCGCCGGTGGGGGCGACGGTGCCGCGCACGCTGCTGCAGATGGACGGGCACGCCGATGGCTTCGACGTGCGGCCGCTGCCGTTCTCGCTGCCCGACATGCAGGTCGGCCTGTACTGGCACGACCGGACGCACAACAGCGCCGTCCACAAGTGGCTGCGCGCGATAATTACCGAGACGTTCCGGACGGCGGGGCGCTGACCGGCCGCGCCGCGTTGATCGCGTCGCGCGTGGCGCGCGCGGCGGCGGCGGCGGCTTCGCGCCAGTCGTCGCCGCCGCTGGCGTACAGGATGGCGCGCGCCGAGTTGATCATCATGCCGGTGCCGCCGGCCGTGCAGCCGGCCTCGACCGTGGCCGGGATGTCGCCCCCCTGGGCGCCGATGCCGGGCACCAGTAGCGGCATGCTGCCGACCCGGCCGCGCACCGCCGCCAGTTCGGCCGGGAAGGTGGCTCCGACCACCAGCCCGCACTGCCCGTGCCGGTTCCAGCGGTCGGCCACCAGGCCCGCCACCCGCAGGTACAGCGGCTCGCCTTCCACCTCCAGGAACTGCAGGTCGGAGCCGCCGGGATTGGAGGTCCGGCACAGCACCAGGATGCCGCGGTCGGGCCATTCCAGGTAAGGCTCGATCGAATCGGAGCCCATGTAGGGGCTGACGGTGACGGCGTCGGCGCCGTAGCGCTCGAAGGCCTCGATCGCGTATTGCTGCGCGGTGGATCCGATGTCGCCGCGCTTGGCGTCGAGCACGATGGGAATGTCGGGATGGCGCGTGCGCAGGTGCGCGCACAGGGCCTCGAGCTGATCTTCGGCGCGCTGTGCGGCGAAATAGGCGATCTGCGGCTTGAACGACGATGCATAGGGCGCGCAGGCATCGGCGATGCCGGCGCAGAATTCGAAAATGGCGTCGCGGCGGCCGCGCAGGCCGGCGGGGAAGCGGGCGGGGTCGGGGTCGAGGCCGACGGTCAGCAGCGAGTCGGACGATGCCCAGGCCTGTTCCAGTTTCTGGATGAATGACATCGGGATGGCGGGAAGAGGGAATCCCGCAATTATTGCATCATGCGCGGCGGCGGCCCGTGCGTCGCTACAGCACGAACCTGTCCGCCAGGATGACGATCCACAGTCCGGCCGAGAACAGCAGCGTAAGCATCACGGCCGCGCTGCCCAGGTCCTTGGCGCGGCCCAGGAGCGGGTGCAGCTCGGTCGACAGCGCATCGGCCAGCGCTTCCACGGCCGAGTTGAGCAGTTCGGTCACCAGCACCATCAGCATGCTGACCAGCAGCATGAACACTTCCAGCGTGTCGCGGCCGAGCCAGAAGGCGGCCGGCGTCAGCACCGCCACCAGCGCCACTTCCTGGCGGAACGCCGCCTCGTACTTGAGCGCCGCCCACAGGCCCTGCATCGAATAGCGCCAGGCGCGCAACACGCGCTGGAAACCGCCTGTGCTCTTGAACGGAGAGAGTCTGGGTTCGGAGGACATGGCCGCGCCGGAGGGTTGAGGTTGCCGGCAGGATACAGCGAATCGATGAACGCTCGCATGCGCGGCCGTCATGGAAGACGCTTCGCGCACGATCCGCCAGATGTCGGCGATCAGCCGGCAGGCCGTCGCCTGGGACAGCGTAAAGCGGGCAAGATCGTTAAATCGAACATTATTCCGTTAATGACCGTTGTTACGATCATTGGATCGGCTCCGAGCTTGGCTGTCGGGACGCCAGGATTCCCGTTTCGCCATCCAGCGGCCGTTGCAGCGCGCGTTCCGGGATTTCCCATACGACCAGCCGCGGCGGCGTGCGGCGGAAGGCGTCGCCATTGAAATAGGCCCGCGCGGCGCCGGCGAATTCGCCGCCGTCCAGCGCGAAGCTCGCCACCCGTGCCTGCAGCGCGGCTTCCAGGAAGGGGACGAATTCCGCGTTGCGCGAGTACGAAGTGCCGATCAGCGCCACGCGCGGCAGGCCGGCGTCGCCGAACAGGTCGTCGGCGTCCTGCGCGGGCGTGGACGGAGCGGCCGCGGCGTCGAAGCGCAGGCGCGGCTCCAGGTCCGGCGGGGGCAGGAGCCGTGCCGGCAGCCAGTCGATGCCGGCCAGCCGGACCAGGTCGCCATGCACCGGTTGGGGGGCACCGCGCACGATGGCCAGCGGCTGTCGCGGTTCCAGCGCGGCCGCTGGCGTGGGCAATTGCCTGATGGCCGCGGCGATGGCGCCGGCCGCGGCTTCGGCGCCGGCTTGGTTCCAGTGGCTGTCGGTGCGCCGGAAGGCCTGGCTGCCCAGCGCGCGCAGCGCCGGCTCCAGGTCCGGCGCCGCGATGCCGGCCTGCCGCAGCGAGGCCGTCCAGGCGCGCAGCCGGTCCTCTAATGCGGACGGCCGGCGCAGGCCGCACAAGCGGGCGGCCGCGATGCGGGTCTTGTCGGGGACGGTGGCAACCAGCAGCGCGATGTCTTGCGACCGGAGCCGGGCGGCGACGGCGGCGACTTCGCGCGTCCGCGCCTGCATGTTTGCGCTGGCCTGCGGGTATGGGATCAGTTCGTCGGCCAGGAACAGCCAGCCCGGGCAGCCCTGGCGGACGCGCGGACCCAGGTCGCCGATCGCGAGCCAGGCGGCGCCGCGCTCCAGCTTCGCGGCCGCAGCCGGCAGCGGCGTGCGGGCGATGGCGTCGGCGATGTCCGCCGTGGCGCGGCCGTCGAGCCAGTGCGACCAATCAGGTTGTGCTTGCCTGTGCGTGCGCGGGGCCGACGCTGCCCCGGCCAGCAGGCCGTAGCCGTTGGACAGCAGGCCGGCCGCCAGCATGGCGGCCATGACTACGCCGGCAAGCGCATGCCGGGGCCCGTGGCGCGGTGCGGTCCGATCCATCAGAACTGGAAATACAGAAAGGGCGCCGTGCCGCGTGCGGCCAGGACGCCGAAGCCGAGCAGAAAGCCGGCCGCGGGCCATACGCCGCCCCAGGCCTGCCCCAGGCGCGCGAATAATCCGCGGCCGGACGCGCCGCCGCGCCAACCGGGCGCCATGCCGCCCAACCGCGCCGCCAGCGCCGGATACGTCACGCACGCAATCCCCAGCGCCATCGTCACCAGATGCACCGGCCGCCACTGCACCCGCAAGGCATCGCCCAGCGCGAAGCCGTTGAGCCCGAACTGGCCGGCGTACATATGCAGCGCCGCCTCGAAGCCCGGCGCGCGGAACAGCGTCCACGCGAGCATCACGAACAGCAGCGTCAGCACCCGCGACAGCCATGCCGACAGGGCCGGCAGCGCGGCGGCGCGCCACAGATGGGCCAGGGCCAGCGCCAGCCCGTGGGCGATGCCCCACAGCAGGTAGTTCCAGCTGTCGCCGCCGTGCCAGAGGCCGCCGATGGCCATGGTCAGCAGCAGGTTGGCGCAGGTGCGCAGCGTGCCGCCGCGGCTGCCGCCGAGCGGGATGTACAGGTAGTCGCGCAGCCAGGTCGACAGCGAGATGTGCCAGCGCCGCCAGAAGTCGCGGATGCTCGCGGCCAGGTAGGGCTGGTCGAAGTTCTCCGGGAAGTGGAAGCCCAGCATCAGGCCCAGGCCGATGGCCATCGCGCTATAGCCAGCGAAGTCGAAGAACAGCTGCAGGCTGTACGCCAGGCAGCCGAGCCAGGCGTCGGCCAGGCTCGGCGCCGGCAGCGCGAACGCGGTCTGCACCAGCGGCGCCAGCGTGTCGGCGATCAGTACCTTCATGCCGAAGCCGGCCATGAAGCGGCGCGCGCCGCGGGCGAACTGCGGCCAGCCGGCAGCGCGTTCGCGCAGTTCGCGCGCCACCCAGTCGTAGCGGATGATGGGGCCCGCGATCAGGTGCACGAACATGGCCTGGTAGGCGCCGAAATCGACGAAGCTGCGGCAGGCCGGCACCACGCGGCGCTGCACGTCGACCAGGTAGGAGATCGATTGCAGCACGATGAAGGACAGCCCGATCGGCAGCGCGACCCGCTCCCACGCGAAGGGCGGCGCGCCGTGCCACGACAGCAGCCGGCCCAGCGTTTCGGCCACGATGTTGGCGTACTTGTACCAGCCGAGTACCGCCAGTTCGGCGCCGACGAAAACCGCCAGCACGGCCAGGCGGCCGCGCCGGCTGCGGATGGCGTCGATCGCCATACCGCCGATCCAGCCGGCCAGGATCAGCGCGATGAACAGCAACAGCAGCCGCGGGCTCCACCAGCCGTAGAAGACCCAGCTGCCGCACAGCAGCACCGCGTTGCGCCACGCCGCCGGCGACAGCGCATACACGGCCAGGAAGGCCGGCAGGAACAGCGTGAGGAATTCCGGCGACGCGAAGACCATGGCGGTGCCCGCTATCCCTGCCGCCCGGCCGCGGCCGGCTCAGCGCGCCAGCGCATCGACGGCGAACAGCGCGCGCGTGCCGCCGGGGCCGGGCACCGCGAACACGCTGTAGCGCTGGCCCGCGGCCAGCGCGCCCAGCTCCAGCTGCGTGCCCTGCGCCTTGCCGCCGCAGGTGATCTCTACCGTCAGCGCGACCGGATTGATCGGGCGGCGCCGGGCCTGTCCCGCGGCCACGCCGGCGAATATTTCCACGCTGCGGCCGGCGCTGCGCAGGCCGGCCGGCGCGCAGCCGGGATCGGCGTTGTAGAGCGCCAGCGACGCGCGCATGGCGTTGAAGTCGTCCGGCGATTCCTTGATCACGGCGGTGGCGTTCGCGCCCGCGGCCGGCAGCGCGAGCACGGTGGCGAATTCGCCCGGCCGCACCGTGACGGAGACCGGCGTGTGCCGCCCGCCCAGCGCCAGCGTGCCGCTTATCGGCCGGCCGGCGGCAACCGGCAGGAAGCGCGAGGCGGGCGCGTCCGCCGGCAGCGTCAGCGCCGCGCCGCCGGCGGCCTGGACCTGCAGCGGGCCGCTCCCGGCGTTGACGAAGCGGACGAAGGCGGAATCCTGGGCCGGGCCGGAGGGATAGAGCGGAATGTCGGCGCCAGGCGCCGCCGCCGGCAGAGCCAGCGCAGCGAGCAGGCCGGCGAACTGGATGAAGGCGTTCATCCTGCCGCTCACCGATGCGCGCCCGCGGCCGGCGCCGTGGCCAGCGCCTTGGCGATGGCGTCGCCCCAGGCCTTGTAGCCGGCCGGCCGGAAATGCTGGCCGTCCACCGTGGCCCACTGGCCAGGCTTGGAGAATTGCAGCGAATCGATGTAGCGGCAGGGCGAGACGTTGACGGCCAGGAACTTCGACATCAGCTGCACGCGGGCGTAGCTCTTGCCGTACTGGCCGCCTTCCGTGCCCCAGGCCGGGCCGACCCACGCGCACTTGGCGCCGGCGGCGGCCACCGCGCCCACCAGCGAGGTGGTCTGCTGCCAGGCCCAGGTCTTGGGGAAGTCGGGCTGGCCATAGGCGGCCATGGTGTCGCCGAACACCAGCACGACCAGGTCGGGCCGGTCGGCGGCGATCAGGTCGGAAATGGGCACGGTGGCGGCCCCCTCCGTCTTGACCACGGCCTTGGCCTTGCCGATGCGCTCGGCGCCGCCGCAGGGGCCGGGCGTGGCCGCCAGCCATTGGCCGGGCGTGGTGCCGCAGACGCCGATGGTGTGGACCGCCTTGGCGCCCTGCCGCAGCAGGTCGTCGTGCAGCGAGCCGATCAGGTAGCTGGCGGTGGCGAGGTGGCTGTCGCCGACGATCAGAATCGTCAGGCCCGCGATCAATGAAACCATGTCGATACTCCGGTGAAGCGGAAACGCGCGCGGAAAAAGCGCGCGCCCGCGCGGCGGTGCCGGCGCGGGAGGGAACCAGGGAAGGAACGGATGTCTTGTCTGCCGGGCCGGCGCACGTCGCCGGGTACGGATGCTAACCCTTCGGCGGGCGTGGCGGCGGGCGAGGGCGATGCAGGAACCGTCGTCGTCAGGAAGACCGCCCGGAACGGGCGGTGGCGTCGGCGGCCGGCGCGGCCGCAGCCTGGGCGGCGATGGGCCTAGCAGCCGGCAGAGGAAAGGCTCATGGGATCGGCGCCCATTCTGGCAAGGCGGAGCTACGTGGTTCCGGCACGTATTCTTGAAGCATAACCTTGCGTCTGAAGTAGCCGCCCCCGGCTTGCGCCCGGAGCGGTCGTGCAAAATTTAGCCCATCCGCGGGAGGAACGCAAAAGCCCCGCCGCGCCTGTCGCTAGGCGGCGACGCCGCTTTCCGGCGCGCGGCTCCCGCGGCCGGCCTCGGCGTGGGCAGCGCCGCCGAATGCCAGCCTGGCGGCGTGGTCGCGGACATCGGCCGGCCACCCGGCCACCTGCGCGCGAAAGCGGGGTTCGTCGTTGGCGAACAGCGCGCGTGTCGCCTCCTCGAAGCCGGGCAGGTCGCCGGCGATGGCAAGCATGAAGTGGTAGGCCCGTTCCTGCGCCTGGCGCAGCCGGTCTTTCTCGCCGCCGGCGCGCCGGGCCTCTTCCACCAGCTTTCTCAAGGTGACCGATGCGCCTCCCGGCTGGCCGGCGAGCCATTCCCAGTGCCTGGGCAGCAGGGTCACTTCGCGCGGTACCACGCCAAGTTTCGGGCGGCCCCGGCCGCGCGCCTCGGCAGGTTCCGGCGTTTCGGCCGGTGCGGAGCCGGCGCCGGCCTCGGCCAGTCGCGCCAGGACATCTTCGTCGGAGCCGCGCGTATCGATGTCGACCGACCGCCCGGTGGCGTCGTCGAACACGAGCACCGGGCCGGCTGCGCCGCGCGCGCGAGCCTGTTTCACGGCCAGCGCGTTGGCCTGGATGGATCCGGCGGCGATGCGCCGGTGGCCATCGAAGCTGGTGTAGGAAGCGGGGTTGGCGGTGTTCATGACGAGATCCAGAAGCAAGACGCTAAATAATACCCGGATAAAATGCGGCCAGTCAATATCATCCGGGTATTATTTATTTGGTCTATACCTGGGCGCCCAGGTGCGTGAACAGGCTCCGGACGGGCGCCGACAGCCCGGCCCAGTCCCGGAAGCACAGGCACAGGCGCCGCCGGGCCCAGCTTTCCTCCAGCGCCACGGTCTGGTAGGCGCCGCGCCGCCGATGGCGGCCGGCGATGGCCTGTGGGACGACGGCGATGCCGATGCCGTGCGACACCATGTTGCACAGCCCCTCGAAGGTCTTCATGCGGATGCGCAGCGCCAGTTCGCGGCCGGCCGCGCGGGCATGGCCGCCGATGTAGTCTTGCAGCGCGCTGCCGGGCTCGAGCCCGACGAACGGCTGGTCCAGGACGGCGGCGAAGCGGATGGCGCCAGCCTGCGCGAACCGGTGGCCGGCGGGCACGATCAGCACCAGGTGGTCCTTGGCCACCGGCTGCAGATGCAGCCCATGGGCGTCGACCGCGTCGGCCACGATCCCGGCCTCGGCCAGCCCGGCGGCGATCAGCCGCACGATTTCCTCGCTGGTGCGTTCCTTGAGTTCGACCTGTACGCGCGGGCGGCTGGCCAGCCAGGGAGCCAGCCTGCCCGGAAGGAATCCGGTCAGCGCCGCGGTGTTGGCGTACAGGTGGACGGTGCCGCGCCCGCCGGCGGCGAACTCGCGCAGCTCGCCCTTGAGCACGGCCTGCTGGCGCAGCATCAGGCGCGCGTGGTGGGCCAGGGCCTCGCCGGCCTCGGTGGCGGCCACGCCCCGCGCGTGGCGTTCGAGCAACCGCACGCCGGCGTCGGCCTCGATGCTGCGCAGGCGTTCGCTGGCCGAGGCCAGCGCCAGGTTGGCGCGTGCGGCGCCCTGCGTGATGCTGCCCGCATCGACGATGCAAAGAAACAGGCGAAGGTCTGCAAGATCGAGCCGCATGGCGCCACCGCGCGCCGCAAGCCTTCGGCGAATCCGAAGGCTTGAGCGCAGAAATCCACATTGTGCCAAAGCGCCCGCGACGCTCCAATGCCGACATGACGCGTTGCCGTCCATTGCCCGCCAAGGAGGGTTTCATGAGCACCGTTTTCCGCAACCGAAAGACGGCCTGTCGCCCGGCGTGGCTGCTGGCCGCGGCCCTGTTCCTGCCTGGCGCGGCGCCGGCGCAGGCCGCGCAGGGCACGGCATCGGCATCGGCATCGGCACGAGCCGAGCAGGGCGGCGGGGCGACGCCAGAGCAGCTTTACCAACTGGCGCTGGAAGCCCGGACGGTGCGCGACTATCCCGCGATGCTTTCCTTCCTGCGCCGGGCCGCCGGCGCCGGCGAGCCGGAGGCGCAGGAATTGCTTGCCGGCGTCCTGCTGGCGGGCCCCGCGCTGTATGGACGCGGGTTGCGGGCCGATCCTTGCGAGGCCGCGCATTGGGCCGAGCGCGCCGCCGAACAGGGCAGCCCCGTCGGACGGCACTATGCGCTCGTGCTGAACGGCATGCGGGACCTGCCGCAGGGTCGCGCCGCCTGCGCGTCAAACCATTGACGCGCGGAGCGGCGCCGGTGCCGTCTAGCCGCCGGCCGCCGCGGCGCTCTTGGCGAACGGCGCCAGTTCGGCGCGCAGGTTGTCCATGCTTTTCTTGATCCCCTGGCGCAGCAGCGAAACGTCGCTGTTGCCCATGAACAGCCGGTAGCCCAGGCGCGCGAACTCGGCGATCTGCGCCTGGCTGTGCGGATGGCACTTGCCGAATTTGCCGTGCCGTTCGCAGGCGGCGATGACCTGCTCCATCGCGTCGCGCAGCAGCGGATGGTCGTACTGGCCCTGGATGCCCAGCGAGAAGGTCATGTCGTTGGCGCCGACGGCCAGCACGTCGATGCCCTCGACCGCGGCGATCTCGTCGCAGTTCTTCAGGCCCTCGCGGGTCTCGATCTGCGTGATGATGACGGTCTGCCGGTTCATGAACGGCAGGTAGTCGTCGGCCTTGGGCGTGCGGAAGTCGCTGTGCGCGGCGGTCAGCCCCAGCCCGCGGCTGCCCAGCGGCGCGTACTTGACGGCCTGGACGATCTGGCGCGCCTGTTCGGCGGTGTCGATGTTGGCCACCTGCACGCCGGCGGCGCCGGCGTCCAGCACGCCGGCCAGGTAGTGGTACAGGTTCTCGGGCACGCGCACGATGGGCGCGATGTCGGTGGCCTTGAACCACGCGATCAGGTCGGCCACGCGCTCGATGCCGAAGCCGCTGTGCTCCATGTCGATGATGACGTAGTCGACGTCGCCGTATTCGAGGATCTTGGCCACGCCGCGCGTGCCCACCTCCATGATCTGCATGCCGAGCGGGCTGCCGCCTTCGCGCAGGATGCGGCGGATGCGATTCTCTTTCATGATGTGCGTTTCCTAGAAGCCGAACAGTCGGCTCGGGTTGTCGACCAGGATCTTGCGCCGGGTGGCGGCGTCGGGCACCCAGCTTTCGAACAGGGACAGCAGTTGCGGATAGCTGACCAGGTCCAGGTGCGAGAGGAAGGGCCAGTCGCTGCCCCAGACGATGCGCTCGGGATTGTTCTGCACGAAGGCGCGCGCCAGCGGCGCGATGTCGGCGAAGCCGGGCGCCTTGGAGATGCGGTAGACGCCGGTGAACTTGACCCAGCAGCGGCCCTGGGCGTGCAGGCGCAGGAAATCGGCGAAGCCGTCCTGCTCCACGCCCTGGGCGGCCGGGAACACGCCCATGTGGCCGACCGAGAAATCGCAGGGCAGTTCGGCCAGCGTCGGCAGCAGGTCGCGCAGGGTCCGGTTCGGCACCAGGAATTCCAGGTGCCAGCCGCGCTCGGCCGCGCGCGCGGCCAGCTTGCGGGCGTGCTCGGCGGCGCGCCGCGTGATGTCGGGATCGGTCGAGCGGTAGCCGTAGTTGACCCGGATGGCCCGCGCCCCGCGCGCGTGCAGCGCGTCGAGCTCGGCATCGGTGACCGTGTTCTCGTCGATCGCCACGATGGCGCGCGCGCGGTCCTGGCCGAGCGTGGCCACCGCGTCGAGGATGCAGCTGTTGTCGTAGCCGTAGTGGCTGGGCTGGTCGAACGCCACGCGCCGCACGCCCTCGGGTTCGCTTGCCTGCAGGAAGCGCGACAGCGGCGCGTCGGGCGGCTGCGAGCGCAGCTCGCCGGCCTTGAGCGGATAGCGTTCGCGCGATTCGAAGATGTGGATGTGGGTGTCGCAGATGGCACCCAGCTTCGCTCGGTTATCGGTGGGCTCGGTCACGGCCATTCCTCGGGCGTCAGTTGGCGGAGATGTTGGTGATCTTGGTCAGGGCCTGCATTTCGCCCGTCTCGTCGTCGATCCGTTTGGCGAATTCGGCCGGCGTGCCGGGGATCGGCGTCATGCCCATGCCGGCCAGGCGCTTGACGATGGCCGGGTCGCGCAGGATCTCGTTCAGCGCGGCATTGAGTTTGGAGACGATTTCGTCGGGCAGTCCGGCCGGGCCCATCAGGCCGTTCCAGGCGCTCTGCACATAGTCTTTCACGCCGGCCTCGGCGGCGGTGGGAACCTGCATGCCGACCATGTCGGAACGCTTCTCCGACGCCACCGCGAGCACGCGGATCGAGCCGGCCTGGGTCATCGGCCGCACCGCTGGATAGCTGACGAACAGCGCGTCGAGCCGGCCGGCGGCGAGGTCGGGCACCGAGGCCGCGACGCCGCGGTAGGGCACATGGGTGAAGCGGGTGCCGGTCTTCCACTGGAACACCTCGGCGGCGATGTGCGCGGCCGATCCGCTGCCGCCGGAGCCGAAGCTCAGCTTGCCGGGCGCGGCCCTGGCCGCGGCCACCAGCTCGGCCAGCGAGCGGATCGGCGACTTGGCCGGCACGGCGACCACGATCGGGCTGTCGCCCATCGTGCTGACCGGCACCAGCCGTTTGGGGTCGTAGGGCAGGTTGGGGAACAGGTACGGCGCCACGGTCACGGTCGCGCCGGAGGCGATGACCAGGTTGTAGCCGTCCGGCGCCGAGCGCGCGACCTTGTCGGTGCCGATGGTGCCGCTGGCGCCGCCGATGTTCTCGACCACGAAGGACTGGCCCAGCTTGCGGGTCAGTTCCTGCGCGCACAGCCGGGTCATGCCGTCGGCCGCGGAGCCGGCGGCGAACGGGACCACGATGGTGACGGGCTGGCTGGGGTAGCGGGCCGCGGATTGCGCCAGTGCCGCGGCGCCCGTGGCCGCCATCGCAATGGCAAGCAAGGGGCGGGCGGCCTTGCTGACGAATGTGCCGAGGCTGGCGGGGCGGCGGTTTCCCGCCCCCGGTCGAGGTGGCGAAGCGTCGATGATTGTCTCCTTGCGCCGATGGACGGCTCTTGTTTTCCGGTGTCCTAGTGCGGGCTGGCGGCCTGCGTGCCGCGCGCCGCGGACCCTGCGCCGGCCAGCAGCCATTGCATGGCCTGCCAGCCGGCGGCCTTGACCGAGGACCACACCGGGCGGTCCAGCCGCTGCGCGAGGACCGGGATGATGTCGCGCGTCGGCAGCTGCGAGCAGGCGATGAACAGCGCGCGGCCGTCCGGCGACGCGGTGTCCAGGCATTTCTGCAGCACCTGCTCCGAAGTGATCCGGCCCAGTTCGGTCGGATTCTGCGCGCCGAACGATTGCAGCCGGTCGACCCGGATGCCCGATCCGGAAAGAAAGGCGCGCAGCATGTCGTTCTTCCAGTCCAGGTAGGGCGACACGACGTCGACGCGATCGATGCCGGCCTCGGCCAGCGCCGCCAGGATGGCGGTGGAGGTGCTCACCGTGGGCGCCCCCACCAGGTCGGAAAGCGTTTCGACGAAGGCCGCGTCGCCCGCAGGTCCGGCCAGGAAGCCGGCCGAGGTGCAGCCGTAGATGACCAGCGCGGCGCCGTCGCCGATCAGCGGCCTGACCGCGCCGATCGTGCTTTCGCGGTATTGCGGCAGGTCGTCGACCTGCAGCGGGCGCGGCGGCCGCGGCACCCGGGCCACGGCCAGCTCGGCGATGGCGGGGCAATAGGCCCGGATCTCGGGTTCCATCGTCGTGTTGTTGCTCGGCACGACCAGAATGACCCGTGGTTCGCCGTGGGGCATGTCAGCCTCTCTCCGTGTGGTTATCCATGGCGCCGCCCACTTTCCGGGCCTCATGGAACTGCCGCAACCCATTCAGGGCACGGCGGATCCGGCTCCGCCGGTCCGCCCGTGCCGCCCCTCGAGGGGCGCGCGCAAGCGCGTAGGGGTGGGCCTCACCCCATTCTAGGTATCGCGCGCACGGTGCGAAATTAATCAATTCCGACGGCGGCTATAGCGGGAACTGATAGCGTGCGGGGGCGGAACGCTCAGCCGGCGTCGGCCGCCTCGGCCTGGGCCGGCTCGCCGGGGCAGGGCTCGTGCCCGGGCACCCGCACGCCGTCCCAGCGTCCCGACGCGACCAGCTCGCGCACCAGCAGCCGCAGTTCGTCGCGCACGGCCGCCGCGCACGGCGAGAGCTTCTCGTCGGGCAGCGAATACAGCAGGTTGAGCCGGTGCATGCGCGCGTCGGCGATCGGCAGCACGCGCCAGTATTCGGGCTCGCGCCACGAGTGGATGGCGGCCATCGGCTTGATCGTGGCGCCCATGCCGTCGGCCAGGCAGCGCATCAGCAGGGGCAGCGAGTCCACCTCGGCGGCGGCGTCGAACGGCACGTTCGCATGGTCGAACTCGGCCATGATGCGGCGCCGCAGGCCGTGGTCGGTGCTCGGCATGATCAGCGGCAGGCGCGCGGCCTGCGCCAGCGTGAGCGAAGCCGCCCCGGGCGGCACCAGCGGGCTGTCGGCCGGCAGGATGACGAACAATTCCTCTTCCAGCAGCGGCTCGAAATCCAGCTCGCCGGCCGCCTTGCGGCGGAACAGGATGGCGAGGTCGAGTTCGCCGGCGTGGGCCATCTGCTCCAGGTGGATGCTCATGCCCTCGATCACGTTGACCATCACCCCCGGCAGCCGCTGCCGCATGTGCTGCAGCAGCGGCAGGCCGAGCTGGCAGTTGGTGGTCGGGGCCAGCCCCACGCTCACGCAGCCCGTCAGGGCCGCCCGGTCCTGCCGGGCCACCGCGACGGCCTGGTCGAGCTGCCGCAGCACGAACTTGGCGTGATGGTAGAGCGCGGTGCCGTTCTGGGTGGGCGTGACGCCGCGCGACGAGCGCACCAGCAGCGGCCGGCCGATGTCTTCCTCGAGCTTGGCGATCTGCTGGCTGAGCGCGGGCTGCACCACGGACAGCTGGCGCGAAGCGCGGGCGAGACTGCCGCTTTCGACGATCTGGGCGAAGTAACGGAGTTGCCTGATGTCTATCATCGTCTGCTGTGGTGTGGCCCGCCCCCGGCGTGGGGGCTACCATCGTAGGGGGGCGAAAACCGCCTCCAGTATTGGAGATTTCCCTAGCGGCGCCGGCCGGCCGCTATTCCGGCTTGATGCCGGCGGCCGGGATGAGCGTCTTCATCTGCGCCACTTCCTGCCGGATGCGGGCGGCGAAGTCGTCGGGCGTGCCGGTCACCGGCACCATGCCCATGTCGGTCATCCGCGCCAGCAGCTGCGGATCCTTGAAGCCCTCCACCACGATGCCGTTGAGCCGGTCGACGATGGGCCGCGGCGTCCTGGCCGGCGCCATCAGGCCGTTCCAGTTGCCGGCCACGTAGCCGGAGACGCCCAGCTCGGCCGCGGTCGGGAAGTCCGGCTGGCCGGCCATGCGCTCGGTGGCCGCGATCGCCAGCACGCGCAGCTTGCCGGCCTGCACCTGCGGGTGCACCACGGTGTAGTTGACGAACATCATGTCGACCCGGCCGCCGAGCAGGTCCACCTGCGCGGGGGAGACGCCCTGGTAGGGCACGTGCAGCAGGTCCACGCCGGCCCGCCACTTGAACAGTTCGCCGCCGAGGTGGGCGGCAGTGCCGTGGCCGGCCGAGCCGAACGTCAGCTTGCCGGGGCTGGCCTTGGCGGCGTCGATCAGCTGCTGCAGCGTCTTGAACGGCGACTCCTGGCGCACCACCACCGCGATCGGGCTGTCGCCCAGCATGACGATGGGCTGCAGGTCGGTGCTCGGGTCGTAGGGCAGCGAGGCCCGCATGAACGGCGCGATGGTGATCGCCGACGCCGATGCCGCCAGCAGCGTGTAGCCGTCGGCGGGGGCATGCACCACGAACGAGGTGCCGATGATGCCGCCCGCGCCGGGCATGCTCTCGACCGCGAACGGTTGGCGCAGCTGCGTGCCCAGCATCTGCGAAGCCACCCGCGCCATCTGGTCGATGGCGCCGCCGGGCGGGAACGGCAGGATCATGCGCACCGCATGCTCGGGGTAGCGGCCGGCCGAGGCGGCCGCGGCGCCGCGCGACAGCGCGGCAGAGGCGCATCCGTACAGGCCGGCGCGCAACAGAGTCCTTCTCTTCATCATCTCCTCCTGGTTTCCGAAAGGTGACGTGCTTCGTTGCGACGCGTGCGAGGCCTGCTATAACACCTGCTGATAGCACCGGCAGGTATTATTAATATAGGTAATACACTGTCGCGCCGTATGATAGGCGCAAACCCTCCGACATATTTTGGCTGGACCGTTAAAATGTCTGTTGTGGATCCAGGGATTCAGACCGAGTTGTCACCGGGTTGCAGTTTCAGCCAGCGTCGACCGACATTCGTCAGTCGGTAACGCTGCTTGCTACTGCGTGGTTTTTCGGGCTGAGTCATTTCCACCAGTCCCGACGCAAGGGCTGGCAATAGGTATGCTTTGCGGAAATGCTCGCCATCCCTCAGACCCAGTGCACCCTGTAGTTCCTGCCTGGACAATGCTGTTCGTAGTGCGCGAACCACTCTTGCGACTTCCGGGGTGACTTCCGGGGTGACTTCCGGGGTGACTTCCTCGACGTCTGTCTTCGGAACGAGCACTAGCGGATGGCGCGGCAGTCGGATGACGAACGAAAGCCGGTCGTCGTCCGTCTCGAACAATGGGGGAGGTGAGCCGTTGGCCGCCATTTCCTTCAGGATTTTCGGAATGCCCGTGGATCGACCCTCGGTCATTTCCAGTTCCTTCAGGAATTCGCCGATGCGCCGGTTGCGATAACGACGGCTCACAGCCCGGCCCGCTTTCAGATCCTCCATCCGGATCGACCGATCCGGGCCGGGGAAACTGAGGACAGCCAGCTCATCGTGGCTGATGCGGACCTCGATGGGCTCGCGTTCCTCGTAGGAACGATGATAGACCGCATTGACTACGGCCTCCTCAATTGCGGCGTAAGGGAAGTTCCAGACCCGCGTGGCCTCGGCCCGGTCAGGATGCTTGATTACCGTTTCGTGCAGGTAGTTGCGCTGGATGTACCTCAAGGCCTCGCGCGTCATTCGCGCCAATGGCCCCTTGAAGATTTTTTCGTCAAAGCGGTTGCCGCCTGCGCCTTCGGGCAACCAGACCACGTCGATCTGCACGCCGGGGAAAAATCGTTCCGGTGTTTCGGTGAAGAACAGTAGCCCTACGTTCTTAGGCCATGGCGATTCGACGGGGCCGCCCGCCACGTTCATCTGTCGCCCCAGCGTCTCGGTGGAGAGGTGTGGTGCATCCGTCGCCAGCGCGCTGCCTACTTCCTCCAGGAATTCCTGCATCAAGGGCTTGGTTAGGTCATCGACCCGCGCCGACTGGTTGAAGCGGTCATCGAACGGTACCTTGGCAGCCAAGCTCAGCAGTTCCTGTTCGGTATCGCCTTTGGCCTCGACCGTGCTGCTGTATCGGCGAATGAAATACTTCCAAACCTTGTTCTTCGCCGTGACTGCTTCCGGTGCCTTGTAGGGGCGGGTCTGTCCACCGGGCGCCCACAGCACGATCAGGTTGCGGCCATCGATGACTTCAAGGCTCAGCACGGGAAAGTACGGTGGTTGGATCAACTGGCAGTGCGCCAGCAGTTCGCGCTGGATCTTGTCGAGCTGGTTGCCGGGCAGGCCGATCGGAGGGAACATGGGCCGGCCGTAGTCATCGCAGTCCTGCCCGATCACCACGTAGCCACCGCCAAGATTCTCGAAGTCATTGGCGAATGCGCACAGCGTGCGGGTAATCGCGTCCGGATTCCACCCAGCCTTGTATTCGATGCGTTCGCCCTCGACCGTACGCTGGCGCAGCAGGTCGTCGAGGTTGATCGGGAGTTTGGTATTCGAAATCGTCATTGCCTGTGCCAAGCTCGCCTAAATTAAATTATTGATGAGCCTGCTATATCAGGTTTTCGGCGTAGCCTCTAGCGGATTACCGGGTGGGTTGAGGCTGCCATGAAAAAACCCGCGGGCGCAAGCGCCACGCGGGTTTCGCAAAACATGTCCCGGCCGGGGCCGGGACGCGGGAGAGGCGGGATCAGAAATCCATGCCGCCCATGCCGCCCATGCCACCCATGCCGCCGCCAGGCGCGGCAGCCGGCTTGTCTTCCACCACTTCGACCACGGTCGATTCGGTGGTCAGCAGCAGCGCGGCGACCGACGCGGCGTTCTGCAGCGCGGTGCGGGTGACCTTGGTGGGATCCAGCACGCCGGATTCGACCATGTCGCCGTATTCGCCGGTGGCGGCGTTGTAGCCGTAGTTGCCCTTGCCGGCCACGACGGCGTTGACGATCACGCTGGGCTCGTCGCCGGCGTTGCCGACGATGGTGCGCAGCGGCTCTTCGATCGCGCGCAGCACGATCTTGATGCCGGCGTCCTGGTCGGCGTTGTCGCCCTTCAGGCCGGCGATGGCCTGCTTGGCGCGGATCAGCGCCACGCCGCCGCCGGGCACCACGCCTTCTTCCACCGCAGCGCGCGTGGCGTGCAGGGCGTCTTCGACGCGGGCCTTCTTTTCCTTCATTTCGACTTCGGTGGCCGCGCCGACCTTGATCACCGCCACGCCGCCGGCCAGCTTGGCCACGCGTTCCTGCAGCTTTTCACGGTCGTAGTCGGAGGTGGCTTCCTCGATCTGCACGCGGATCTGCTTGACGCGAGCTTCGATCGCCTTGCTGTCGCCGGCGCCGTCGATGATCGTGGTGTTTTCCTTGGCCACTTCGATGCGCTTGGCCTGGCCCAGCTCCTGCAGCGTGGCCTTTTCCAGCGACAGGCCGGTCTCTTCCGAGATCACGGTGCCGCCGGTCAGGATGGCGATGTCTTCCAGCAGGGCCTTGCGGCGATCGCCGAAGCCCGGGGCCTTGACGGCGGTGGTCTTCAGGATGCCGCGGATGTTGTTGACCACCAGGGTGGCCAGCGCTTCGCCTTCGACGTCTTCGGCGATGATCAGCAGCGGACGGCTCGACTTGGCGACCTGTTCCAGCACCGGCAGCAGTTCGCGGATGTTGCTGATCTTCTTGTCGTGGATCAGGACGTACGGGTCGTCCAGCGCGGCGACCTGCTTGTCGGGGTTGTTGATGAAGTAGGGCGACAGGTAGCCGCGGTCGAACTGCATGCCCTCGACCACGTCGAGTTCGTTTTCGAGCGACTTGCCGTCTTCGACGGTGATGACGCCTTCCTTGCCGACCTTGTCCATCGCGTCGGCGATGATCTGGCCGATCGAGGCGTCGCTATTGGCCGAGATCGAGCCGACCTGGGCGATTTCCTTGCTGGTGGTGCAGGGCTTGCTGATCTTCTTCAGCTCTTCGATGGCGGCGGCAACGGCCTTGTCGATGCCGCGCTTGAGGTCCATCGGGTTCAGGCCGGCGGTGACGTACTTCAGGCCTTCCAGCACGATGGCCTGGGCCAGCACGGTGGCGGTGGTGGTGCCGTCGCCGGCGTTGTCGCTGGTCTTGGAGGCGACTTCCTTGACGAGCTGGGCGCCCAGGTTCTCGAACTTGTCCTTCAGTTCGATTTCCTTCGCGACCGACACGCCGTCCTTGGTGACGGTGGGGGCGCCGAAGGAGCGCTCGAGCACGACGTTGCGGCCCTTGGGACCGAGCGTGACCTTGACGGCGTTGGCGAGAACGTTGACGCCGCGAACGATGCGGGCGCGGGCGTCGTCGCCGAAGACAACTTGTTTGGCAGCCATGAGATATCCTTGGATTGTGTTTGCGAGATGCGGGGGATCGGGAACAGTGCGGTCCGGCGCGCCGGCCTTACTGGATCACCGCCAGGATCTCTTCTTCGCGAATGACCAGCAGCTCTTCGCCGTCGACCTTCACCGCCTGGCCGGCATACTTGCCGAACAGGACCTTGTCGCCGACCTTGACGTCGACCGGCACGACTTTGCCGTCTTCGGTCTTCTTGCCGGGGCCGACGGCCAGGATTTCACCTTGATCGGGCTTTTCGGCAGCGCTGTCGGGGATGACGATGCCTGAAGCGGTCTTGCGCTCGTTGTCCAGGCGTTTGACGATCACGCGATCGTTCAGAGGACGGAGGGCCATTACAAACTCCTGATATTCAGATGGAGGTCGACAAGTGGGGGCAGGGCGCGGACGCCGCATGCCGGTTTGCGGAGCGCTGGAACGGTCGGCCCTGGGGGCCGTTGTTAGCACTCTCGGCAATCGAGTGCTAATTATAGGGGTCGCATATTAGGCTTTCAAGCGCCCGGCGCCTGGGCTGGTGGAAAACCCCAAGGCGGATGCGAAAAAGGCCATGGCAATGCGCATGGCCTCGACGAAGCACGCAGTGTACGCCGCGGCGGAAGGCCCTTCCACCGGCGTGGCCGTCATCTTGTGACCGGAGGCAACCGGGCGCCGTCGGGACGGGGGCAGCGCCGCGCCGTCGCTTATGCGTCACCCCGCCGCCGGTAGAATGTCCGATTGATCCTTGAGCCCCCTCATGCCTCATTTCGCGTTGACCGTCGTCCTGGCGCTGCTGACGATGGTCGGTCCCCTCGGCATCGACGCCTACCTGCCTTCCATCCCCGCCATCGCGCGCGAATTCGGCGCCACCGACCTGCTGGTGCAGCAGACGCTGAGCTTCTACGTGGGCGGCATGAGCGTGATGATGCTGTTCTACGGCACGCTGTCCGATTCCTACGGCCGCCGGCCGGTGGTGCTGGTGTCGCTGGCGCTGTACTGCATCGCCTCGGTGGCGGCGGCGCTGGCGCCGGGGGTGGTGCCGCTGATCGTGGTGCGCGCGCTGCAGGGCCTGTGCGGCGGCGCCGGCACGATCATCGCCCGCGCCATGGTGCAGGACCGCTTCCGCGGCCACGAGGCGCAGCGGATGATGGCGATGATCACGATGGTGTTCGGCGTGGCGCCGGCGCTGGCGCCTATCATCGGCGGCTGGCTGGAGGCCACCCTGGGCTGGCGCTGGGTGTTCGCCTTTCTGGCCCTGTTCGCGGCGGCCATGTGGTTCACCAGCCGCGCGGTGCTGGCCGAGACCCTGCCGCCCGAGCAGCGCATGCCGTTCCGGCCCGGGCCGATCGCGGCCAGCTACCGCCGCCTGCTGTCGGAGCCGCGCTTCATGCTGCGGGTGATCGGCTACGCCTTCGTCTTCAGCGGGGTGGGGCTGTACGTGGGGTCGGCGCCGGCCTTCATGATGAACATCCTGCACCAGCCGCCCACCGCCTTCGCGTGGCTGTTCATCCCGCTGGTGTCGGGAATCATGTCGGGCTCGGCGGTGGCGGGAAGGCTGTCGGGCCGCGTCGGCCCCGACCGGCTGATCCGCGCCGGCTTCGCGATCATGGTCTGCGCGGTGGCCATCAACGTGGCCTACTCCGCGCTGGCCGACGTGCGGCTGCCCTACGCGGTGATGCCCATGTTCGTGTTCACCTTCGGCATGTCGCTGGCGGCGCCGGGCATGACGGTGCTGTCGCTCAGCGTGTTCAGCGACATGCGCGGCCTGGCCGCGGCGATGCAGGGCTTCACGCAGATGATGGTGTTCGCGCTGATCTCCGGGCTGCTGGCGCCGCAGCTGTTCGACAGCGCGCTGCACATCGCGCTCGGCCACGCCGCCGGCCTGGCGATCGGCATCGCGGCGTGGTCGGCGGGCGAGTCGCTCAGGCCGCGCCACCGCTGAAGGCGGCCGCGCCGGGGCACGGCGCGGCTAGCCGTCCGCCGCGGGTTCGAAACGCAACAGGGTCAGATCTTCGTCGACCGGGTCGAAACGGGCGCGCACGGGCATGTCGTTGCGGATCGCGTCGTGCGCGATGCCCACGATGTTGGAAATGACCTTGACGCCTTCCTCGAGCAGGACCTCGGCCACGTTGTACGGCAGCCGGTCGCGGAACGAAGGATGGAAGGCGTGGTGGTAGACGGCATAGGCGTGGACCCTGCCGCGGCCGCTCAGCGCGACCCAGTCGAAGTCCGCCGACAGGCAGTTCGAGCAGCACGGCCCCATCGGATACTGGAGCCGGTGGCATTGGCGGCAGCGCGGCATGCACAGCCTGCCTTCGCGCAAGGCAGCCCAGTAGGGCTGGTTGAATGTGTCGGTACGGGGTTGGGAAGTCGCCATCGTCTAGTGCCTGGAGTTCGAATAGATCGCGGCGGCCGTCAGCTCGCGAAAGCCGCCTGTCGCGCAGAATTGCGCCACGTTGCAGTTCTCGATCTGGCGTTCGCCGCATTCGCCGCGCAGCTGGTGGAACAGTTCGTGGTGATGCAGCCAGCCGACCATGTAGCCTTCGGATAGCTGCCCGCCATTGCTGTTGACCGGCAGCTCGCCGCCGATCTCGATGCGGCCGTCCTGGATGAAATCCAGCGCTTCGCCGGGCGCGCAGAATCCGTAGTTCTCCAGCGTGGCCGGCACCACCGCCGCGTGCGCGTCCTGGATGTACAGGGCGTCGATGTCCCGGCAGCCGAACCCCGTGGCCGCGCGCAACCGGCGCGCGGTGTCCTTCATGTGGGGAATCAGCAGGTGGTCGTCGTTTTCCAGCAGGCGCAAGGCATCCTGCCGGGCCATGCCTCGCACATAGACCGGGCGCTCGACCAGGGTCTCGGCCAGGCCGGCCTCGGCCACGAGGATGCAGACGGCGCCGTCGGTGATCAGGCAGATGTCCGAGCGCCGCAGCGGCCAGACGATCCATCGGTCCTGCAGATAGTCCTCCCATGCCATCGGCTCGCGCCGGAAGGCGATCGGATTCAGCCGGGCGTGCCTGCGCGAAGCCAGCGCGAAGGCGCCCAGCTTGTCGCGGTCGGCCAGGCGCCCGTACTTGTACAGATAGCGCTGGAAGCCGAGCGCGGCAAAGCCGGCCGGATTCAGGAATCCATAGGGCGCGCCGTAGGGATCGGGCGGCTCGCCGAACCGGTAGCCGCCGGAGCGCTGGTTGGTCGCATATACGCAGGCCACCAGCCGCGCCTGCCCGGCCGCGATCTGGGCGGCCGCGTACGCCAGCGAGAATATCGCGGTGCCGTACCGGAGCGATCCGCTGGTACGGGGATTCAGCCCCACCATCTGGCCAAAGCGCGTCGAGTCCATCAGGCCCGAGCCGTCCTGCGCCGCCTGCGTGACCAGCCCGTCGATCGCGTCGCGCGCGATGCCGGCCTGCCGCAGCGCCCCCTTGAAGGCTTCGACGCCAAGTTCCCAGGCGGTCTTCCCGGGATGCAGGCCCTGCCGCGTCGCATGGGCGGCCACCAGCGCGACCTGCCTCATCGTGCGTCCGCCTCGAGGTACTTGCGCGCCAGGCGTTCTTGCACGTGGCGCTTGCTCACCTTGCCGGTATCGGTCAACGGCATGGCGCCGGCATCGACGATGTCGATGAAGCGCGGCACCTTATAGGCCGCCGCCGCCGCGCGGCAATGGCCGGCCAGTTCCTGCGCGGTCAGCGGATGGCCGTCGCGCGGCACCACCATCGCGGCGACGATCTCTTCGCGCACGGGATCGGGCACGCCCACCACCACCGCTTGCAGCACGCCGGGATGGGCCTGCAGAAGGTCTTCCACTTCGCCGGGCGTCACGTTGATGCCGCCGGTCTTGATCATTTCCTTGAGCCGGCACTGGAAGCGAAAGCCCCGCTCGTCGAGAATCGCCAGATCGCCGGTGTACAGCCAGCCTTCGTCGTCGATGGCCTCGCGCGTGCGCTCGGGATCGTTGTAGTACCCGGCCATGACGTAGCCGCGCAGCCGGACTTCCCCGGCCATGCCCGGCGGCACCGGCCGGCGGGTGGCCGGGTCGACGATCTGCAGTTCCGTGCCCGGCAGCGGAAAGCCCGCGCCGGCGCGGCGGAATTCCAGCGGCAGGCGGCCATCGGCCACGCAGCTGTTGCCGTAGGCCTCGGTCAGCCCGTAGGTGGTGCAATATTCCTGCGCGCCCATTTCCGCCAGCAGGTGGACCACTTCGGCGCGGCAGATGCCGGTGCGCAGGCTGGACAGGTCGTAGCGCCCCCGGTCGGGATGCTGGTAGAGCGCATGCACGATGTTCGGCAAGGTATAGAACACGGTGCAGCGCTCGTCCTGGATCTGCTTCAGGATGGCGCCGGCGTCGAAACGGCGGGCCAGGACGACGGAGCCGCCGTGGGTCATGAGGTTGAACAGCGCATTGCATGCCGAGGCGCTCCAGAACAGCGACAGCACCAGCAGCAGGCGGTCGTGCTCGGTCACGTGCATGCGTTCGCCGATATGGCAGGGATTTTCTATCAGGCCACGGTGCGCCAGCATCGCCGCCTTCGACCGGCCGGTGGACCCGGAGGTGAATACGATCAGCGCCACGTCGTCCGGCCGGACGGCGTTGCCGGCCGCATCGATGTCGCGGTCATCGACGTTTGCGCCGAGCTGCCGCAGCGCCTGGAACGAGAGGGCGGCCGGGGGCGGGTCCTCGCCCAGGCAAACGATGTGGCGGAGGGCCGGGAGTTCGGTCGCCAGGTCGCCGATCGCGGCCAGCTCGGCGGTGTAGTCGCAGCTGCCGAAGCGGTCGGCCATGACCAGCACCGTGCTGTCGGTGATCGCCAATGCGTGGCGGAGCTCGCTGCGCCGCCACCAGGTATTGACCGCAACCAGCACCGCGCCCAGCGCGGCCACGGCGAAATAGACCTGCAGCCATTCGAGCTGGTTGCCCAATAGAAGCGCGACTTTGTCGTTCTTGCGCACGCCCAGCGCATGAAAGCTCTTGGCCAGCGCGCGGACCTGCAGGCGGAATTCGGCGTACGACACGCGCCGCTCGCCGTCGGTGACGAAATTGCGATCCGGAAAGCGCCCGGCCATTTCATCGAGCAGGCGCGGCAGGGTGCGGGCCTCGGGTAGTGCCATGATCTTGCTTCCTTCTTTTCAAGCTGCAAAGGGATGCGGGGGGATGCCGCGGGCCGGTCCGAGGACGGCCAGGCAGGCGCCGGCCAGCGGCTGGCGTTTACGTTCGGCCGCCGGCAGGCCGCGCCACTGCGTGGCGATGAATAGCGTCGACAGGCCGTCGCCGCCGAACGCCACGGCCGTCGGCTTGGATACGGGCAGGTCGATCGCGATTTCGGGCGCGCGGGCCGGATCGCCGTGCGCGGCATAGCACGCCACCCGCGCACCGCCCACCTCGGCCACCCACAGCCGGCCCAGCGTATCGATGCAGCAGCCGTCAGGCAGGCCGTGGCGCTCCTGGTAATCGACGAACGGCTCGCGCGCCGAGACCGTTCCGGCGGCGGCGTCGAAGTCGTAGCGCCAGATGCGGCCGCCATGGGTGTCGGCGAAGTACATGGAGCGCTCGTCCGGGCTGAAGGCGATGCCGTTGGACATCGAAAAGCCGCTGTCCATCCGGTACAGCCTCAGGTCGGGATCGAGGCGATACAGAGAGCCGCGGCCGGGCGCCAGCTGCGGCGAGAACGTCCCGAACCAGAAACGTCCCAGGCTGTCGGTCGCGCCATCGTTGATCCGCTCGCGGGCGAAATCGATCCCGGGCAGGTCGACGGCGCGCCACGGCTGGCCGGGCGCGTTGCTCAGCACGATGCCGTTGCGCAGGGCCAGCAGCAGTCCGCCCGCGCGCCTGAACGCCAGCGCGCCCGGCAGGCCGGGCAGCGGCCACCTCGTTTCGTCGTCCCGGCCCGGCGTGCGCCGATGCAGCGTGCGCCCGACGACGTCGACCCAATACAGGGCGTGCTCGCTGCCGTTCCAGCGGGGGCTTTCGCCCAGTTCGGCGTTGTGGGCGCTGAAGCGCGACACGTTCATTCGGGCTGGATCCCGGCGTCGTGGACCAGTTTCTTCCATCCGTTCAGTTGCGATGTGAAATAGGGTCCGAAGGCCGCGCTGTCGAGCGGCGCCGCGTCGAAGCCGAGTATCCTCAGCCTTTCCCTGATCTCCGGCAGCGAAAGCACCTCCACGAACACCGACGACACCCGCGAAATGATTTCCGGCGATGTCCCGCGCGGCGCGAACAGGCCGAGCCAGCCGGTTACGTCGAAGCCCTCGAGCACCTCGGCGACCGTCGGTACGCCGGGCAGCATCGGCGAGGGCGCCGGGCTGGTGACCGCGATCACGCGCGCCTTGCCCGCCTTGGCCAGCGGCATCGCCGTCGCGAATTCGGAGATCAGCACCTGGACCTGATTGGCCACCAGGTCGGTGACGGCCTGCGGGCTCGATTTGTACGGCACCGACAGGATGTCCACGCCGGCGCGGATCTTGAAATTCTCCATGCCGACCATCGTGACGCTGTTGGGCGTGCCGTAGGCCAGCTTGCCCGGATGCTTGTGCGCGTAGTCGATCAGTCCGGCCACGTCCTTGAAGGGCAGGCTGGGATGCGCCAGCAGCATCATCGGCGACATGCCGATGCGCGCCACGGGCATCAGGTCTGCGACCGGATCGTAGGGCAGCGACCTGTACAGCGCGGGATTGATGACGTTGACGCTGGCGCCGCCGACCAGGAAGGTCAGGCCGTCGGGCGCGGCCTTCGCCACCGTGACGGCGCCGATGGCGCCGTTGGCGCCGGCGCGGTTGTCGACGATGACCGTCGCTGCCAGCCGCTTGCCCAGCTCCGGCGCGATGATGCGGCTGACCGCGTCGGTGCTGCTGCCCACGGCGAATGGAATCACCAGCCGGATGACGCGATCCGGGGCCAGCTGCGCGTGCAGCAGCCCCGGCGCCGGGAGCAGCAAGGCGGCGCACAGGAACAGGCGGGCGCGTCGCCGCGCCGGTACGGTCTGGGAGGGGAGGTGAGCGTTCATGTCGGCAGGCCTATCTCGTCTCGTTGTTATGAATCGCCGTGCCGGTGAAGGCACGCAATCGTGATGATAGGTTTGCGTCACGCGCAAAAACGATCAATTATTTCTAAAAAACCATTCAGTGCGGCTAAACGCCTGCGGCGGCCGCGATTCTTGGTGTGGATTCCTTGATGAGATTGAGCAAATCCCTGTTGCTGGGCCTGCGGGTGTTCATTTCCGTCGCGCGTCTCCAGAGCGTGACCAAGGCCGCGGCGGAACTGAATGTGACGGCCGGCGCGGTCAGCCAGCAACTGCGCCAGCTCGAACATTTGATCGGTACCGATCTGTTCCACCGCACCGGCGGCCGCCTGGTCCTTACCGAAGAGGGCCACACGCTGTCGGTGCAGACGGAGGCGTCGTTTCATCAATTGCTGCGGGCGGTCGACGACCTGGCCCGGAGGGCGTCGTCCAACTCGTTGCGCGTCAAACTGCAGCCCACGATGGCGATCTACTGGCTGCTGCCGCGGCTCACGTCGTTCTATGCGCTGCATCCCCAGATCCAGCTGGATATCTCGACCTTCCTGAACGCGGGGGACTGCATGCTGGACCAGGCCGATCTGGTGGTCCGCATCGGCACGGGGCAATGGGAAGACGGCGTCGCCGACCTCATCTATCCCGACGAGAACGTGCTGGTCTGCACGCCGGAGATCGCCAGGCGGCTGCACACGCCGGCCGACGTCGCGGCCGAACATCTGTTGCACTCGACAATCCGCCCGGAAGTCTGGCCCATCTGGCTGAAGGCCCATGGGCTGGACCCGGAACTGGGCGCCCGCGGCACGCGGTTCGCGATGGCGGCGCTGGTCTACCAGGCCGCCCAGAAAGGACTGGGCGTGGCCGTCTCGCAGACCACGTACCTGAAAGGCAGCCTGGCGGCGGCAGGCCTGGTCACGCCCTTTCCCGAGCCGGTGAAGACCGGCCTCGGGTACTACCTGGTCTACGAAAAAAGCCGCGCCGAGCAGAAGCCGCTGCGGGCGTTCCGCGATTGGATCGCCTCGGTGCGGTCCTAGGCCGCCTGGGCGGGAGGCGGCGCGTCCTTCACGAGGCGAAAGCCCACGTGCGACATCGGGCTGTACGGGTCGGAGCCGCGCCGGGCGCTGGGGCGGTACGACAGGCAGTAGTTCTCGTTGCACAGGAACGAGCCGCCGCGGATGACGCGCTTGGGCGCGTTGGCCGGCACGCCGGGCTCCGACGGGTCGAACGAATCGGCCGGGCCCTTGGGATTGTCGATGGTGCCTTTGGCGGCCTGCGCCTGTCGCAGGAAGTAGTCGGCGCGGTACCAGTCGGCCACCCATTGCCAGGCGTTGCCCGTCATGTCGAACAGGCCGTAGCCGTTGGCGGGAAAGGTGCCGGCCGGCATGGTGCCGGTGGCGCCGCCCGCCTTGGGGTTGATCACCGGGAAGGGCTGCTGGCGCGTATCCCAGTAGTTGGCCTGCTGCTTGCCGTCGGGCAGCAAGTCGTTGCCCCAGGCGTAGGTGGCCTGGTCCAGCCCGCCGCGCGCGGCGAATTCCCATTCGGCCTCGGTCGGCATGCGCTTGCCCGCCCATCGGGCGTAGGCCTGCACGTCTTCGTAGCTGACCTGCACCACCGGGTGGTCGCCCTTGCCGTCGATCGAGCTGGCGGGGCCTTGCGGGTGGCGCCAGTCGGCGCCCGGCACGTAGCGCCACCATTGCGCGTAGTCGTTGAGATCGACCGGCGCGTGGGTGCCGACGAAGACCATCGCGCCCGGCACCAGCACGTCGTCGGGCGGGCGCGGCGTGCCCGGCGGCAGCTGCACGCTGACCGTGGCCCAGTCGGGCTTGCGTTCGGCGGTGGTGACGTACCCGGTCTGGATCACGAAGCGGGCGAATTCGTCGTTGGTGACGTGGGTGGTGTCCATCCAGAAGCCGCCCACGTGGACCGGATGCGCGGGCTTTTCGTTCAGCTGGGCCAGCTTGCTGTCGCTGCCCATCTGGAAGGTGCCGCCCGGGATCCAGGCCATGCCCTTGGGCGAGGAGACGCCGTCGCCGAGGATGATGGTGGGCTTGGCCGGCTGCCGCTGCCGCGGCCATGCGAGCCAGCCGGCCGCGCCGCCGGCGGCCAGGGTGCCGAGCGCGGCGCCGCCGAGCAGCAGGCGGCGGCGGGCGGGTTTGCTGTCAGTAGACGCCATGGGTCTGAGGGCATTTCACGCCCTGGTTCTGGTTCACGATGTTCTGGTCGGTGCCGTTGGTCAGGCCGTCGAGCACGCCGCCGACCATGAAATCGTAGACGCTCGACAGGCCCCAGTCCTGCATGATCTTCTGCACGTTCGACATGTCCTGGCCGTCGACCATGCCGTCCTTGTTGCCGTCGCCCGGGCAGTTGGGCTCGGACGCCAGCAGGTCGTCCAGCTTGCCCTTCAGGTCGTCGTAGGCGGCCTGGGCGTCGGAGGTCGAAGGCGGCATCAGGTTGCGGTCGGGCGTATCGAGCAGCGGCGTCGGCGCGGACTGGTCCACCTCGTACAGTTCCTCGGTCACGCTGGAGCCGATCGTGTCGGTGCCGGCGTCGTAGGTCTGCCGGGTGTTGCGGACGAGCTTGTAGCGGTCGTTGCGGATGGCCAGCGAGATCTCGGGCAGGATGTCGACCTGCGCCTGGCCGTCCTTGGACAGCGCCTGGTCCACCGCGGCGCAGCTCGTGTACCCGGCGCCGCCGTTGTCGATCACCGACGGGTCGTCGTAGCCCGGTCCCCACCATACGCCCTGGTTGTCTTCGCATACGCTCTTGGACACCGGGATCTGCGTGCAGCTGGTGCTGATCACGCAGGGGGCGTTGCGCGCGCCGCCCGCCTGCTGGTTGAAGCCGCCCATCGTGAAGTTGACGGTGCGCAGGCTGGCCTGGCCGGGATTGGTCAGGTAGGGCAGCAGGGCCACCGAGTCGATCGTGCGCGGCACGGCCTGGTGGGCGTCGACGCCGGCCAGCTCGCCGAAGAACTGGAACAGGTCAACCATGTTGACCATGTGGTCCACGTCGCGGTCGGGCTGCGCCACCTGCGGCCCGGCGATGATCAGCGGATCCCACACGCCGGTCTGGTAGGCGGTGCCCTTGGCCTGCGAGCCGCTGAACGGCAGCTTGACCGCCGAGCCCAGCGTGCCGTTGTCGCCCACGATCACGATGACGGTGTTGCCGGCCTTGGGGTCGTAGACCAGCTTGCCGTCGTCGCCGCGGGTGGCCAGCCCGGTCTCGACCAGCAGCCGGCCGAATTCGGTGTCCATCGCCTCGGTCATCTGGTCCTGGATCAGGCGGCCCTGCACCGAGCCGTTGCAATCCCAGCCGTCGGTGGCGGGGCCGCCCGTGCCGGGGGTGAGGCTGGCCGGCGGCTGCTGCCACGGCGTATGGGCGGCGCTGTAGCTTACCGTCGCCATCCAGGGCCGGTCGGACGAGGCACGCGACTTGATCCAGTCGATGGCGGCGTCGGTTTCGATACGGGTCCGGTAGCCGCGGGCGCGCGGATCGCTCAGCGGCACCTCTTCGGTGTGGTCGCCGTCGATGATGACCAGCGGCGAAACGTAATAGGCGTTCTCGCGGTTGAAGTCCAGCGACGCCGGCGCGGTCGGGCCGCAGGTCTCGCCGGGCACGAAGATGCCGCCCGATTCCAGGCATTGCAGGCCGGCCGCGTCCTGCGCGGGCGAGGTGCGGGAAACCTGGGTGCAGCTGTTGTCGGGGTGGTAGCAGGCGCCGGCGTCGGTGCCGCCGGTGTGGCCGGCCAGGGGGCCGGGAACGAAGCCGCATACGTATTGCTTTTCGGCGCCCACGCCGCCGGCCGTGGTGTCGATCGAGCCGGGCAGCCCGCCGATCCAGCCGTAGAAGTGGTCCCAGCCCAGCTCGCGCGGAGTCGAGACGCCTGCCTGGTTGTTCTCGGGTCCGGCCAGGTGGAACTTGCCGAACATCGCGCTTTCGTAGTTGGCCTGCTTGAGCAGCTTGGGAACGGTCACGTCGTAGGGCGAGACCTGGGCGTTGGCCAGATCGTTCGGCCCGATCGCCTGGTAGATGCCGGTGCGGAACGGATAGCGGCCCACGAAGAACGAAGCCCGTCCCGGCGAGCATTCCGGCATCGACCAGGTATTGCGGAAGCGCACGCCCGCGGCCGCGATGGCATCCATGTTGGGCATGCGGGGGCCGGTGGCGCCGCCATAGCCGAACGAGGCCATCTGGTCGATGCCGACGTCGTCCATGACGACGAACAGGATGTTGGGTCGTTGCCCGGTGTCGCCGGGCTGCGGCTCGTTGCTGGAAACCGCGTCGTCGCCGCTGCCGCCGCACGACGCCAGGGCCATGGCGGCCAGCGCGGCGGCGAACAGGGCCGGTAGTTTCTTCTTGGGCAAGGGTACTCTCCAGGTGGCCGGGTCGGGCGCGCTCGTCCAGGAAGGGCATCCCTGAACAAAATGGAAACATTTTTCCACGCGCGCGCGTGCGGCCCCATACCATGAATATGGTAGCGGGGCCCTGGAGAGAGGGGCTTATTCCAGTGCCAGGTGCAGGCGGCCCAGCACCACCGGGTCGTCCAGCAGGCGCAGCTTCTGCGGCTCGGGCAGCCGCTCGGGGCCGGCCTGCAGGGCCTGTTCGAGCTGTGCCGCGCGGCTGCGTTCGATCAGCGGCACCGGGCGGTGCCGGCCGGTGGCCATCGCGCGCGCCAGTGCGTTGACCGCGCGGTCGCGCAAGGCGTCGACGAAGCGCGGCGGGGTCTGCTGCCGGTTGGCGTTGTCGTAGAAGCGCGTGGCGCGCAGCTCGAGCGGCGGGTCGGTTTCCTCGGGGATGCGGAACAGCGAGGCCTCGTAGGCGTCGCGGCCCAGGCTCACGCGGCTCGACAGCACCGACAGCGGCACCGCCAGCAGCAGCGAGGACAGGATCGGCACCATCCACCACAGGAAGTTGGGGTTGAGCCAGGCCACCAGCGCGCCCCAGCAGACGCCCAGCAGCGTCTGCAGGCCGTGGCGGCGCAGCGCCTCGCGCCACGAGGTTTCGTTGTTGACGCGCGCCGGCGATTTCCACTGCACCGACCAGCCCAGGAAGGCCGCCACCACGAAGCGGGTGTGGAAGATCATGCGGATCGGCGCCAGCAGCATCGAGAACAGCACTTCCAGCAGCATGCTCGACAGCAGCTTGCCCGGGCCGCCATAGCCCTTGCTGCCCTGCGCCCAGGCCAGCAGCACGCTCAGGATCTTGGGGAAGAACAGCAGCACCGCGGTGGAGCAGAACAGTACCAGCGCTTCTTCCGGGTGCCATTGCGGCCAGATCGGGAACAGCTGGTGCGGCGCCACGAAGTACTGCGGCTCGGTGAGCGTGTGCACGGCCAGCAGCGCGGTCGACAGCGCCAGGAACAGGAACCACAGCGGCGCCGACAGGTAGGACATCACGCCGGTCAGGAACACCGCGCGGTGCACCGGATGCAGGTCCTTGATCAGGAACAGCCGGAAGTTCATCAGGTTGCCGTGGCACCAGCGCTGGTCGCGCTGCAGCTCGTCCAGCAGGTTGGGCGGCAATTCCTCGTAGCTGCCCGGCAGGTCGTAGGCGATCCATACCCCCCAGCCGGCGCGCCGCATCAGCGCGGCTTCGACGAAGTCGTGCGACAGGATGGCGCCGGCGAAGCTGCCCTTGCCGGGCAGCGGCGCCAGCGCGCAGTGCTGGATGAAGGGCTCGAGCCGGATGATGGCGTTGTGGCCCCAGTAGTGCGATTCGCCCAGTTGCCAGAAGTGCAGGCCGGCGGTGAACAACGGCCCGTAGACGCGGGTGGCGAACTGCTGCACGCGGGCGTACAGGCTTTCCATGCCGGAGGCGCGCGGCGCGCTCTGGATGATGCCGGCCGCGGGGTTGGCGTCCATCAGCACGGTCAGGCGGCGCAGGCATTCGCCGCTCATCACGCTGTCGGCGTCGAGCACGACCATGTAGTCGTAGCTGGAGCCCCAGCGGCGGCAGAAGTCGTCGATGTTGCCGCTCTTGCGCTTGACGCGCCGCCGGCGGCGCCGGTAGAAGATCTTGCCGAAGCCCCGTACCGCGCGGCACAGCTCGACCCAGGCGCGGTGTTCCTCGACGCAGATGTCGGCCTTGTAGCTGTCGCTGAGGATGAAGAAGTCGAACTTGTCGAGCTCGCCGGTGCGCGCCACCGATTCGAAGGTGGCGCGCAGGCCGGCGAACACGCGCGCCACGTCTTCGTTGCAGATCGGCATGACGACCGCGGTGCGGGTGTCGGGCGCGATCGGCACGTTCTCGGCCACGGTGGCCGAAATGCTGTATTTGTCGCGGCCGATCATTAATTGCAGGAAGCCCATCAGCGCCGTCCAGAAGCCGGCCGACACCCAGCAGAACAGCAGCGCGAACAGCAGCAGGATGGCTTTTTCCAGCCATTGCGTGCCCTGGTAGGGCAGCACCGCCTTCATGTACCAGGTGGCCACCGAGGTCTGCGCCAGCACCAGCACCAGCAGCGCCATGCGGCGCGCCTGGCCGGCCGAGCGCCAGCGCGGCTTGGGCGGCGCCTCCAGCCGCTGCGCCTTGCGCGCGGCGCGCTCTTTCCTGCCGGCCAGCAGGCGCCAGCCGCGCACCAGCGGATTGGTGATCCACGGTTCGGGCACCATCGACGTGCGCCGCAGCGGCGGCGTCGAGGCGATGCGCACCGTGCCGTCGGCGTCGTGCCCCAGCACGCCGCTGTCGGCCAGTTCGGGGCCGTAGGCGCGGCACAGTTCCTCGGCCGCCGGGTCGGCCGCGGCCAGCGGGGCCGCGTCGGCCTTATTCAGCGGTTTCATTGGCGGGCACCTGGTAGCTCCAGGTTTCGGAAAGCGGCGTCTGGCCGCTGACCAGCGCGGCGCGCATTTCCACCGCCCGGGTGGGATCCTTGACCTTGATGCGCAGCGTGACGCGCCAGCCGCCGGTGGCCGGATTGCGGCGCAGGCTGTTTTCGAGCACGTCGGCGTTGCCGTTGGTGGAGAAGCTCAGCGACACCGGATCGGGCTGCTTGGACGCGGCCTTCTTGCGGGCGGGCGCGGCGGCGTCGGCCGGCGCGCTGAAATCGATCAGGAAGGCGGTGCTGCCGTCGGGCCGGCGGATCATGTCGGCGCCCTTGGTTTCGCCGGCGTAGCGGCGGGTCTGCTCGATCCGCGCCAGGCCGGGGCCGATCAGTTTCGCGTCGCCGCGGGTCCAGCGCATCGCGTAGTTGACGTCGAACGCCTCGCCGGGCTTGGGCGGCGTCTCGGGCACCCACATGGCGACGATGTTGTCGTTGGTTTCGTCGGCGGTGGGGATCTCGACCAGTTCGACCCGGCCCTTGCCCCAGTCGCCTTCGGGCTCGATCCACAGCGAGGGGCGCAGCTCGTAGCGGTCGTCGATGTCTTCGTAGCGTTCGAATTCGCGGCCGCGCTGCATCAGGCCGAAGCCGCGCGGGTTCTCGATCGAGAACGAACTGGTGGCCAGCCGCTTGGGGTTGTTGAGGGGCCGCCACAGCCATTCGCCGTTGCCCGCGTGGAACGACAGGCCGTCGGAATCGTGCAGCTCGGGACGGAAGTTGACCGGGCCGGTCGGCGGCTGGTTGGTGCCGTACAGGAACATGCTGGTCATCGGCGCCAGGCCGAGCTTGGCGACCGGCTCGCGCAGGAAGATGCGCGACCGCACCTGCACGGTGGTGTCTTCCCCGGGCGTGATCGTGAAGCGATAGGCGCCGGTGACGCGCCGCGAATCGAGCAGCGCGAACACCACGATGTGCTTGTCGGCGGACGACGGCCGCTGGATCCAGTATTCGACGAAGCGCGGGAATTCCTCGCCCGAGGGCACCGCGGTGTCGATCGCCAGGCCGCGCGCCGAGGCGCCGTAGACCTGGCCTTTGCCCACCATGCGGAAATAGCTGGCGCCCAGGAAGGAGGCGAGCTCGTCGTCGCGCTTGCCGCCGTCGTTGAGCGCGTACAGCAGCCGGAAGCCGGCGAAGCCGAGATCCTGCAGCAGCTTGGGGTCGAGCTTGCGGCCGCCGAAATCGAAATCGGCCGGGTCGTACTTGACCGGATGCACGCCTTCGGCATCGACCACGTTGACCTTGACGGGCAGGTCGAAGTACATGCCCTGGTGGTTGAAGACCAGCTGGAACGGCGTCTTGCTGCCTGCCCAGTAGTACTTCTCGCGGCGCATCTGGATCTGCTGGTATTCGGCGAACTTCAGGTCGCGCAGTTCCTTGGGCAGGGTGCTGGCGGGCGCCTTGTAGCTTTCGCCGGCCATGCTCTTGGCGCGTTGCGAAAGATCGTAGAAATCGAAGGCCTGTTGGGCCCGGGCGGGGGCGGCGGCGGTCAGCGCGCAGGCCAGCGCCAGCCCGGCGGCGGACAGACGGGAGGCGCATGCCCGCAGGGCAGGGAGGAAAAGCTCAGTCACGGAACCTCTTCGGATGACACGATTGGGGGCATCGGCGCAGCCCTCGATTTTAGAAGGCCGAGACGACAGGTAGGATACCGGCCCCCCTACAAGTAATACCAGATGTAGCGGTGCGGACCTTGGGCCGGCCTCAGCGGCCGGCAGCCGCACCATCGCGGCGCGGGTCGACGCCGGCCCGCAACAGGCCGTTGCCGAGGACTTCGATGGCGTGCACGCCACTTGGAAACGGTTGCACGCTGATGCGATGACCCAACGCCTGCAGCGCCGGGGCCAGCGTTTCGAGCGGCGTTCCGCGTTCGAGTTCCGTGGCGTGGTTGCGGCTGCCCATGTTGGGCAGGTCTGCCGCCGATTGTACGTCGAGCCCCCAGTCGAGCGTGGCGACCAGCATCTTGGCCACGTAGTTCGGGATCGCGCTGCCGCCCGGCGAGCCCGCCAGCAGCCGCAGCCGCGGTCCGGCGCCGGGCGCGCGCAGCACGATGGTGGGGGCCATCGCGCTGCGTGGGCGCTTGCCCGCCTCGACCCGGTTGGCCACCGGCCGGCCCTGGTCGTCGGCCGGCGACAGCGCGAAGTCGGTCAGTTCGTTGTTGAGCAGGAAGCCGCGCACGAACAGCTTGCTGCCGAATTCCTGCTCGATGGTGGAGGTCATGGCCACCGCGTTGCCGTCGTCGTCGACGATCGAAAGATGGGTGGTCGACGGCAGCTCGGGCGTGTCGTCGGCGCCGTAGGCCTGGCGCAGCCCGGGCGCGGGCTCGCCCGGCTCGGCATGGCCCATGCTGCGATCGGGCGCGATCAGGGCGGCGCGGCGCGCCAGGTAGGCGGGGTCCAGCAGCGCATCGGTGGGCACGTCGACGAAGGCGGGATCGGCCACGTAGCGGTCGCGGTCGGCGTAGGCCAGCCGTCCGGCCTCGGAAAAATAATGGACCGCCGCGGCCGATTCGGGCGCCAGCCGCCGGATCGGCGTGTGGCTCATGAGGGTGAGCATCTGCTGTACGGCTATGCCGCCGGAGCTGGGCGGCGGCACGCCGCAGACGGTATAGCTGCGATAGGGCCGGCACAGCGCCGGGCGCTCGATGGCGCGGTAGCCGGCCAGATCGGCCGCCGTCATGTCGCCGGGCGGCGTGGCGTGCGCGACGGCGGCGGCGATGTCGGCGGCGATGGGGCCGCGGTAGAAGGCGTCGGCGCCGCCGCGGGCGATCCGGCGCAGGGTGTCGGCCAGCGCCGGGTTGCGCAGCCGCTCGCCGGCCGCGCGCGGCCGGCCGTCGGCGCGGTAGAAATAGGCGCGCGCCGCCGCGTTGCGCGCCAGCCGCTGGTTGCCGGCGATCTGCCGCGCCAGGCGCGGCGACACCGGGAAGCCGCGCTCGGCGGCGTCGATGGCCGGCTGCAGCAACGACGCCCATGGCAGCCGACCGTATTTCCGGTGCGCCAGCTCGAGCGCGCGCAGCACGCCCGGCACGCCCACCGACAGGCCGCTGTCGACTGCGTCGGGGAAGGGCATGGGCCGGCCGCCGCGCAGGAAGCGCGCGCCGCCGGCGGCGGCCGGCGCGGTTTCGCGGCCGTCGATCACGGCGACGGCGTCGTCGCGGGCGGAATAGACGATCATGAAGGCGCCGCCGCCCAGGCCCGAGGATTGCGGCTCGGTCAGCGCCAGCATCATCTGCGCCGCGATCGCCGCATCGACCGCGCTGCCGCCGGCGTCGAGCACGCCTTCGGCGGCGCGGGTGGCCTGCGGATTGGCGGTCACGGCCATGTGGCGGCGGGCATAGAGCGCCTGGCGCTCGACGCGGCCGGTGTCGATTTCCGGGTTCGCGTCGGGGCCGTCGGCGCTGGCCGGCCGCGCCATGACGGCGGCCAGCAGGGCGGCGCAGGCCAGGGTTGCCGCGCGGCCGCGTGTCCGGCATGGGTTTCGCATCGTGAAGCATCCTGTCGCGGCACCGTCGCCGCAAGGGCGACCTTACCGCAATTCGCCGGCGCGAACGGGCATACACTTGCGGTTCGGAGCCCGCAGGCCGCCGCGGCGGCCCAGGGCCGCACTTCCGGGCCGACCATGACCGAGCCGCATCCCCGCCTGCTTATCGTCGAAGACGACGCGGCCATCGCCGCCAACCTGTATTCCTATTTCGAAGCCAAGGGCTTCGTGGTCGACGCCGCCTACGACGGCCAGTCCGCGCTGTACCGGCTGGGCACCGACGGCTTCGACGCCATCCTGCTCGACATCGGCCTGCCCGGCGCCGACGGCATGACCGTGCTGCACCGGCTGCGCAACGAGCTGGCGCTGCCGACGCCGGTGCTGCTGCTGACCGCGCGCGACGAACTGGGGCAGAAGCTGACCGCCTTTTCCGAAGGCGCCGACGACTACGTGACCAAGCCGTATGCGCTGGCCGAGGTCGAGGCGCGGGTGCGCGCGCTGCTCAAGCGCGCCAGCGGCGAGGTGGCCAACCCGGTGCGGCGCTTCCACGACCTGGCCTTCGACGCCCGCACCCGCACCGTCAGCGTGGCCGGACGCCCGGTGCGGCTCACGCCCAAGGGCGCCCGCATCGTCGAAACGCTGATCCGCGACCCCGGCCGCGTGGTGCCGCGCAGCCAGCTCGAGCACGCGCTGTGGGGCGGCGACGTGCCCGAGCGCGACGCGCTGCGCAGCCAGATTCACCTGCTGCGCAAGGCGCTGGCCGACGCCGGCTTCGACGGGCTCGACACCGTCCATGGCCAGGGCTACCGGCTGGTGGCGGGCAAGGGGGCGCCGGCGTGAACGCGCCGGGCCGCGGGGAGGACGCCGCGCCGCGGCACGAGGCGCCGCCGGCCCCCGCGCGGTCGGCCGCCGTGTCCAGCGTGCTGTCTACCCGCCGGTCGCTCAGGCTGCGGGTGACGTGGGCGCTGACCGGCGCGGTGGCGCTGTTCGTCGCGCTGCAGGCGGTGCTGGTGTATCTGGTGCTGGCGCAGCAGGAAGACGCCCTGGTCGACCAGATCGTGATGACCGAGGCCAGCCGCCTGGTGCACCGGATCGAGAACCACGAGATCGAGCCGCCGGCCCACGGCGAGATTTCGCTCGGCCCCAGCCTGCATGCCTGGTACGCGGCCAACCATGTCGAGCCGGCCGAGCTGCCGGCGCCGCTGCGCGGAATGCCGCTGGGCGCGCGCCAGCTCGAACCGGGCGAGCAGGTATGGCACGTGGTGGTGGCCGATGCCGGCGGCGGCCGCGTGTACGTCGTCTACGACGCCACCGCCAACGAGGCGCGCGTCTACCGCTTCGGCGCGATCCTGGTCGGCCTGTGGCTGGCCTGCGTGCTGGCCGGCTATTGCCTGTCGCGGGTGGTGGCCGGGCGGGTGGTGCGCCCGATGGTCGAGGTGACCGACCGCATCGCCGGCTGGGCGCCCGGGGCGCCGGTGATCCGGGTCGACCGCGACGACGAGGCGGGGCGCCTGATCGAGGCCTTCAACCGCGTGCAGGACCGCGTCGACCGCTCGATCGCGCGCGAGCGCGAGTTCTCCGCCAACCTGAGCCACGAGGTGCGCACGCCGCTGACGGCCATCCGCACCGACGCCGAGTTGGCCGGGCTCGACGGCGATGTGCCGGCGCCGGTGCGCGAGCGGCTGGCGCGCATCACCCGCAGCGTCGACGAGATCGCCGCCACGCTGGACGCCACCCGGGCGATCAGCAGCGCCGAGCCCGGCCCCAAGGAAACCGTGGTGCTGGCCGAATGCCTGGGCGACGCCTGGAGCGGGCTGCGCGAACAGGCCGCCCGCGCGGGGCTGGGACTGGTCGACGAAGTGCCGCGCGACGCCGTGGCCAGTCTCGACCGCTACGGGCTGCTGATCGTGCTGCGCAACCTGATCCGCAACGCCATCGACCATGCGGCGCCGGCCACGCTGACGATCCGGATGGAGGACGGCGGCCTGTCCTTCGCCGACGACGGGCCGGGCATCCCGGCGGCCGACCTGCCGTTCCTGTTCGAGCGCTATTATCGCGGCCGCCTGAAGGACCGGCGCGGCGGCGAGGCCGAATCGGCATGGCGCGGGCTCGGGCTGGCGATCGCCAAGCGGGTGTGCGACCTGCACGGCTGGCGGCTGTCCGTCAGTTCGCGGACGGAGGGCGCGCAGCGGGGCACGCGCTTCACGCTGCAGTTCGATTGAGGCCCGCCCCTACGCGCTTCGCGCGCCGCTAGAGGGGCGATGCGGACGGACCGGCGGAACCGGATCCGCCGCATCCTGGACGGGATGGCGCAGTTTCATGCGTCAGGGAGGGGCGCAGCGCCATGGATAGCTGATGCAACCTTGTTGCAGAACTGGTACAGTAGCCGACTCGCGGTTCCACGGGTATCCGATCCGCCGCTGCTTTCCTAAGGATTTCCACTCGCCATGCCGCCCCGCGCGACCCCGATGAACCGGCTGCGCCGCCCTGGCCAGGCCCGCCTCTGGCTGGGCGGGTTGCTGGCGGCGGCGCTGCTGGTTGCGCAGTTCGCCGGGCTGGCCCACCAGGTGCGCCATGGCGGCACGGCCGGGATCGCTGTCGCGGGGCAGGCCGGCGCCGAGCACGAATGGACGCCCTGGCTGGGCGGTGACGAGCATTCCTGTGTGCTATTCGACGGCGCCACCTTCGACAGCGGGCCGCCGGTCGTTACCTCCGAACCCGCTTTGCGGCCGCCGTGCGGCATGGCCGTGGCTTCTACCGCGGCGCGTCAGCCCGACCTGGCGTCGCCGCGCCGCTTCCTTTCCCGCGCCCCGCCCGCGATGGACAGCACGTCGTCGTAATCCCGCACGCGGGCCGTCCGGCCTCGCGTGCGACGTCCATCGCACTTTCGAGGCCATCCCATGTATTTCTCGCCCTCTTCGCGACTGACGCCGCTCGCCGCGGCCGTCGCGCTCGCCTTCCATGCCGCCGCGTCGGCGCAGACCGCGCCCGTCGGCACCACGCCCGCCGCTACCCAGCCGGCCGCCGCGCAAGGCCCCACGCTGCGCGGCATCGTCGTCACCGCCAACCCGCTCGGCAGCGACCTGATCGACCTCGTGCCCGCGGTGTCGACGCTCGACGGCGACGACCTCGCGGTGCGGCGCGGCAGTTCGCTCGGCGACACGCTCGATGGCATGCCCGGCGTGTCGTCCAGCTATTTCGGCCCCAACGCCAACCGGCCCGTCATCCGCGGCATGGACGGCGACCGCATCCGCATCCTGCAGGACGGCGGCGCCTCGCTCGACGCCTCGGCGCTGTCCTACGACCACGCGGTGCCGATCGACCCGCTGGCGGTCGACCGGGTCGAGGTGGTGCGCGGTCCCGCCGCCCTGCTGTACGGCGGCAGCGCGCTGGGCGGCGTGGTCAACGTGATCGACAACCGCGTGCCGAAGTATCCGGTGGAAGGCGTGCACGGCGCGGTCGACCTGACCGGCGGCGGCGCCGACGCCGAGCGCGGCGGCAGCGCCAAGGTCGAGGCCGGCAACGGCAGCATCGCCATCCACGCCGACGCCTTCCACCGCGAAACCAGCGACCTGCACATCCCCGGCTACGCGCGCAGCGCCCGGCTGCGGGGCGAGGAGCCGCTGGAGCCCGGCGAAAGCGAACCCTACGGCCGCCTGCCCAACAGCAGCGCGCGCCAGAACGGCGGCGCGGTCGGTGGCTCCTACACCTGGGACGACGGCTACGTGGGGGCCAGCTACAACGGCTACCGCGCCAACTACGGCACCGTGGCAGAAGAAGACGTGCGCATCGACATGAAGCAGGACCGCTTCGCGCTGGAAGGCGAGGCGCGCAACCTGGGCGGCGGCGACGGCTTCTTCCGCACGCTGCGCGGCAAGCTCAACTACACCGACTACGAACACCGCGAAATCGAAGACGGCGAGGTCGGCACCACCTTCAAGAACCGCGGCTGGGACGCGCGCATCGAGGCGCAGCACGCGCCCATCGGGCGCATGAGCGGCGTGCTGGGCGCCGAGTTCACGCACAGCACCTTCTCGGCGCTGGGCGAGGAGGCCTTCGTGCCGTCCACCGATACCGACACCGCGGCGCTGTTCCTGTTCGAGGAACTGCCGCTGGATCAAACCGACCGGTTGAAACTGAACTTCGGCGGCCGGGCCGAACACGCCAGCGTCGACGCCAGCGCCGGCGGCAATCCGCGCTTCTCCGACGCCAAGCGCGATTTCACCGCCGGCAGCCTGTCGACCGGCCTGCTGTACAAGCTGAATTCCGACCTCACCGCCACCGGCAGCCTGGCCTACACCGAGCGCGCGCCGACCTTTTACGAACTGTTCGCCAACGGTCCGCACGTGGCCACGGGCACCTACGAACTGGGCGACCCGAATGCCGAGAAGGAGAAGGCCGTCTCGTTGGACCTCGGCCTGCGCATGCAGCGCGGCGACTACCGCGGCAACGTGTCGGTCTACTACAGCCGCTTCAGCAACTACCTGGCGCTGGCGTCCACCGGCAACATCCGCGACGAGGACGGCGAACTGGTCGCGCCGGGCACGCCCGATTCGCTGCCGGAATACCGCTACCTGGGCGTGCCGGCCAAGATATACGGGCTGGAGGCCGAGGGCAGCGCGCCGCTCGCGCGCGGCCTGCTGTCCGGCGCCGACAAGCTCGACCTGCAACTGCGCGGCGACCTGGTGCGCGGGGTCAACCGCGACACCGGCGAGGCGCTGCCCCGGCTGGCGCCGTGGCGGCTGGGCTCCTCGCTGGTATACGGCAGCGGCCCGTGGGGCGCGCGGGTCGACGTGTCCTACGTGGCGGCACAGAAGCACGTGCCCTCCGGCGACACCGAGACCGGCAGCTACACCCTGGTGGGCGCGGCCGTCACCTACCACTTCCGCTGGAAGGGGATGGACTCGCTGGTCTACCTGCGCGGCGACAACCTGACCAACCGCGAAGCGCGCACGGCGACCTCCATCCTGCGCGACATCGCGCCGCTGGGCGGCCGCGCGGTGCGCGTGGGCCTGCGCACCACCTTCTGACGGCGCCGCCCGGCGGCCTGGCAGGCGTCCGGACCGCCGCGGCGGAACCGGCCGTCAGCCGGCGCGGGCCGGCATCCTGCCGGCCGCGCGGGCGTAGGCGAACAGGCCGCCGGCCTCGACGATGCCGGCCAGTTCGCCCACCGGCTCGATGGGCGCGTCGACCCGGCCGTCGGGCGTGCCCACGCGCCGTTCGTCCACCCACACCGCGATCTCGTCGCCGGTGCGCACGGCCTCGTTCAGGCGCGCGGCGCAGCCGACCGGCAGCAGTTCGCCGGTCGACACGCAATTGCGCAGGAAGATGCGCGCGTACGAACGGGCCACCACCGCCCGCACGCCGGCCGCGCCGAGCGCGATCACCGCGTGCTCGCGCGACGAGCCGCAGCCGAAGTTGTCGCCGGCGACGATGATGGCGTAGGGCGACGTGCCCGAGGCCGGGTCGACGAAGGGCGGGAAGCCGTCGGGCAGTCCGCACATCGCCAGCCGGCCCAGCCCGGCATAGCCGTCGGGCGAGGATGGGTCGAGCTTCAGGTGTTCGGCGCTGATGATCTGGTCGGTGTCGATGTGGTCGCCGAGCACGTAGGCCCGGCCGCGGATGATCCTGCCGTTCATGCGGCGCTCCCTTCGAAGTAAGGCCGGGCATCGGCAATGCGTCCGGCGATGGCCGAGGCCGCCACGGTGTACGGCGAGGCCAGGTAGATGCGGGCCTGCTTGTGGCCCATGCGGCCGACGAAATTGCGGTTGGTGGTGGAGATCACGGCCTGCGGCGCATCGACCCGGCCGAAGGTGTCGGCCGGTCCGCCGCAGCAGGCCGCGCAGCTCGGCTCCGACGACAGCGAGACGCCGGCCCCGGTCAGGATCTCGTACACCGATTCGCCGTCGATGCGGGTGGTGATCACGCCGTGCAGCACTTCCTTGGTGGCCGGCACGGCGAAGGTCGGCACCGCCACCTGCCGGCCGCGCAGCACGCGGGCGGCGGCCACGAAGTCTTCCAGCTTGCCGCCGGTGCACGAGCCGATGTAGGCGCGGTCCAGGCGCACGTCGCCCAGCCGGTCGGCGTCTTCCACGTTGTCGGGCGCGTGCGGCCTGGCCACGCGCGGGCGCAGCGCGCCGACGTCGATCTCCAGCACGCGCGCATAGGCGGCGCCGCGGTCGGGCTCGAGCGCGTCGAAGCCGACGTCGGTGCGCGCGCGCAGGTAGTCCAGCGTGGCGGCGTTGGGCGCCATGATGCCGTTCTTGGCGCCGCATTCGACCACCATGTTGCACAGGGTCATGCGTTCTTCCACCGTCATCGCGTCGACCGCTTCGCCGCCGAATTCGAGCGCCATGTAGGTGGCGCCGGCCACGCCCAGGCGGCCGATCACCTCCAGGATCACGTCCTTGGCCATGACCGCCGGCGGCATGCGGCCATGCAGTTCGACGCGGATGGTGTCCGGCACCTTCAGCGGCAGCGTGCCGGTGCCCAGCGCGAAGGCGGCGTCGGTGTTGCCGACGCCGATCGCGAAGGTGCCGAAGGCGCCCGCGGTGACGGTGTGCGAATCCGTGCCCAGCAGCACCTCGCCCGGCCGGTCGTGGCCGCCCTCGGCCAGCGCCACGTGGCAGACGCCGCGGTAGCCCGGGGTGCCGACGTCGTAGAAATGCCGGATGCCCTGCTCGGCGGCGAACTCGCGCATCAGGCGCACGTTGCGGTTGGCCAGCGGGTCGGCGGTGTAGATGAAATGGTCCGGGATCATGACGAAGCGGCCGGCGTCCCACACCTTGGCGGCGGCGCCGAATTCGCGCTTGAAGATGCCGGCCACGCCCGGCATACAGGGGTCGTTCGACATCAGCACGTCGACCTTGGCCCACAGCAAGTCGCCGATGTCGGCATGGGCGCGGCCGGCGGCCCGGGCCAGGATTTTCTGGCTGAGCGTCTGCTGCATGAAAAGCTCCTCGAAAGTGCCCGCCGCGCATCGCCGCCGGCACGGTGCCGGCCGCCGCGATGGGCGCGGCGCGTGAGGGGCAACGTATCATCGGCCTGGGAAGGCCAAGAACGATGGCAGATAAAATGCCATTATTGTTTCCAGGAGCGGACAGTTGAACGCCATCGAGCAGCTCGCCTGCATGGCCGCCTTCGCCCGGGTGGTCGACACCATGAGCTACACCCGCGCCGCCGCCGCGCTGGGCGTGTCGAAATCGGCCGTCAGCAAGGACGTGGCGCGGCTGGAGGAAGCCCTGGGCGTGACGCTGCTGCGGCGGACCACGCGCCGCATCGACGTGACCGAAGTGGGCCGCGCCTACTACGACTACTGCGCGCGGCTGCTGGCCGAGCAGCGCAGCGCCAACGCCTTCGTGCGCCAGTACGCCGACGAGGCGGCCGGCAACCTGCGGGTGGCGGCGCCCGTCACTTTCGGCAACCGCACCGTGGCGCCGGCGCTGTGCGAATTCGTGGGCCGCAACGTGCACGTGCAGGCCGACCTGGAACTGACCGACCGCATCGTCGATCCGCGGCAGGAGGAACTGGACGTGGCGGTGGTGATCGCGCGCGAGCTGCCCGAGGGCCTGCAGGCGCGCGCGTTGATGCCGATCGAATGGGGCCTGTACGCCAGTCCCGCCTACCTGGACGGCGCGCCGCCGGTGCGCCAGCCCGACGACCTGCGGCGGCACGGCTTCCTGTCGTTCCAGGGCCCCGCCCACTGGCCGGCGCTGCCGCTGCGCAAAGGCCGGCGTGCGGTCGAACTGAAGGTGCGGCCGCTCATGCGGGCCAACAACAGCACGGCGCTGCTGCGCGCCGCCCAGGCCGGCCTGGGCGTGGCCTACCTGCCACGCTACGTGGTGGGCGACGCGGTGGCCGACGGCAGCCTGCGGCGCCTGTTGCCCGACTGGCTGTCGGACGCCAGCACCGCCTACGCGGCCTGCGCGCCGGCGCGCTTCCTGGTGCCGCGCGTGCGGCTGTTCGTCGACACGCTGGCTGAATATTGCGCCGGCGAGGCGCGGCGGCTGGCGGACGGTTGATGTCCCGCTGCGGGATGCCCGGCCGCACGCGCTTGGCGACGGCGGCGCGCAGGCGCTCCAGCCGGCTGTCGAGCTGGCGGATGAGGACGCCGGGCCATGGCGAGACCGCAGGCCGGGGCCACCCTCTGGCCCCGTCAGGCGCCCAGCGCCCGCGCGTGGAACGCGAGATGATCTTCGATGAAGGTCGAGATGAAGTAATAGCCGTGGTCGTAGCCTTCGTGCCGGCGCAATGTGAGCGGCTGGCCGGCCTGGCGGCAGGCTTCTTCGAAGGCCTCGGGGCGCAGCTGTTCGGCCAGGAAGCCGTCGGCCAGCCCCTGGTCGACCAGGATGCCGCCGGGGAAGGGCGCGCGGCTGCGGCGCATCAGCGCGCTGGCGTCGTACGCTTCCCAGGCATCGCGGTCGGGGCCGAGGTAGTTGCCGAAGGCCTTGTGCCCCCACGGGCACGTGGCGGGCGCGGCGATCGGCGCGAAGGCCGACACCGAACGGTAGCGGTCGCGGTTGCGCAGCGCCAGCACCAGCGCGCCATGGCCGCCCATCGAGTGGCCGAAGATGCCGGCGCGCCCCGCGTCGCCCGGCAGTTCGGTGGTGGCCAGCCCGAACAGCTCGCGCGTGACGTAGCTGTCCATCCGGTAATTGGCCGCCCACGGCGCCTGCGTGGCGTCGACGTAGAACCCGGCCCCCACGCCGAAGTCCCAGCTGTCGGCCTCGCCCGGGATGCCGGCGCCGCGCGGGCTGGTATCGGGCGCCACCAGCATGATGCCGTGGCGCTCGGCAAAGCGCTGCGCGCCCGCCTTGATCATGAAGGTCTCTTCGGTACAGGTCAGCCCGGCCAGATAGAACAGCACCGGCACGCGGCCCTGCGCCGCGCGGCTCGGCACGAAAGCCGAAAACCGCATCGGCAGGCCGATCTCCGCCGACGGGTGCCGATAGAAACGCTGGCTGCCGCCGAAGCAGCGATGTTCGCTCAGCAACTCGAGCATCCTGATCCTCATCGATGCGAATGCATTGGAAAACTGCCCGGGTCCATCGAGGACGCCGCCGGTCCGGCTCCGCCGGTCGGCCAGCGTCGCCCCTGGGGGACGCGCGAAGCGCGCAGGGGGGGCCTAATACAGCACTACCGAGCGGATCGACTCGCCGCGCTTCATCAGGTCGAAGCCTTCGTTGATGCGCTCCAGCGGCAGCGTGTGCGTGATCAGTTCGTCGATCTTGATCTTGCCGTCCATGTACCAGTCGACGATGGTGGGCACGTCGGTGCGGCCGCGCGCGCCGCCGAAGGCCGAACCCTTCCATTCACGGCCTGTCACGAGCTGGAACGGCCGGGTGGAGATCTCCTGGCCGGCAGCCGCCACGCCGATGATGTACGACTGGCCCCAGCCCTTGTGGCAGCATTCGAGCGCCTGCCGCATGGTGGCGGTGTTGCCGATGCATTCGAAGCTGTAGTCGGCGCCGCCGTCGGTCAGCTGCAGGATGTGGTCGACCACGTTGCCGACCTCTTTCGGGTCGATGAAATGCGTCATGCCGAACTGGCGGCCCAGCGCCTCGCGCGCCGGGTTCAGGTCGACCCCGATGATCTTGCCGGCGCCCACCATCTTCGCGCCCTGGATCACGTTCAGGCCGATGCCGCCCAGGCCGAACACCACCACGTTGGCGCCAGCCTCGACCTTGGCGCTGAACACCACCGCGCCCACGCCGGTGGTCACGCCGCAGCCGATGTAGCAGGCCTTGTCGAACGGCGCGTCTTCGCGGATCTTCGCCAGCGCGATCTCGGGCACCACGATGTAGTTGGAGAAGGTCGAGGTGCCCATGTAGTGGAACAGCGGCTTGCCGTCCAGCGAGAAGCGCGAGGTGCCGTCCGGCATCAGGCCCTTGCCCTGGGTGGCGCGGATCGCGCCGCACAGATTGGTCTTGCGCGACAGGCAGAACTTGCACTGGCGGCATTCGGGCGTGTAGAGCGGGATGACGTGGTCGCCCGCCTTGACGCTGGAGACACCGGGGCCGGCCTCGAGCACCACGCCGGCGCCCTCGTGGCCCAGGATGGCCGGGAAGATGCCCTCCGGATCGGCGCCCGACAACGTGTAGTAGTCGGTGTGGCAGATGCCGGTGGCCTTGATCTCGACCAGCACCTCGCCCGCGCGCGGGCCTTCGAGGTCGACTTCTTCGATGGTGAGCGGGGCGCCGGCCTTCCAGGCGATCGCGGCTTTGGTCTTCATCGGGCTTCTCCGGTAGATGGCTGCTGCGCCGCAGCGCGGGCGCACGGTTCCCCGGCATTGTAGTGCTCCCCGTGCCTCGCGAGACCCGGCCCGCGAGCCTCTGCCCCGACCCGGGACGCCGCGGATCCGGCTCCGCCGGTCCGCCAGCGTCGCCCCCTGGGGGAGCGCGAAGCGCCCGGGGGGCCATATTCGGGGACCATATTCTTCTAAATAAATCTGCTTTACTGCCGTCAACCATGCGTTGTTTCCGATAACGCACTGCTTTTCCGATAACAACCAGATCATGCGCAATAACCAGCCGGTCACGTCGCTCGAACGCTTCGTCGACAGGAACCGCCCCATCGTCACCCGTACCGATCTGTCCGGCCGCATCACCTACGCCAATCCCGCCTTCGTCGAGATCAGCGGCTTCACCCGCGAGGAACTGGAAGGCCAGCCGCACAACATCGTCCGCCACCCCGACATGCCGCCGCAGGCCTTCGCCGACCTGTGGGCCACGATCAAGCGCGGCCAGCCCTGGCGCGGCCTGGTCAAGAACCGCTCGAAAGACGGCGGCTTCTACTGGGTGGAGGCCTACGTCACGCCGCTGCACGAAAACGGCCGCCTGGTCGGCTACATGTCGGTGCGCAGCGCGCCGCAGCGGGCCGAAGTGGAGCAGGCCGCCAAGCTGTACGCCGACATCGCCGCCGGCAAGGCCGCCTTCCCGGCCACGCCGCGGCCCGGCCGGCGCCATTCGCTGGCGCCTTGGGCGGTGGGCATCGCCGCCGCCACCATCGCGGTGGCGGTGGGCGGCTGGCTGCTGCCGCACTGGGGCTGGCCGGTGGGCCAGGCGGCGCTGGTGGCGCTGGGCGCGGCGGCGTGGCGCGCCCGCATCTCGCTGCCGCTGGCGCGCGCCGGCCGCGCGCTCGACCATATCGGCCAGGGCGTGCTGACCGAATCGATCCAGAAGCACCAGTTCGATCTCGGCGGGCTGCCGATGCGCATCGAAGCCACCCGCATCCACCTGCGCGCCACGCTGTGCGACGTGCTGCAGGTGGCGGCCTCGGTAGAGGCCGGCGCCGACAGCGTCACGCGCGAGATCGGGGCCATCAGCGGGGTCATCGAAGAGCAGCGCGACCGCCTGACCCGCATCGCGGCGGCGGTCGAGCAGACCAGCGTGGCGATCCGCGAGGCCTCGCAGCACACCGCCACGGCGCTGTCGCTGTCGCAGTCGGCGCTGTCCGAGGTCGACACCGCCGAAAGCAAGATCGGCGAATCGGTGCGCGGCACCTCGTCGGTGGCCGAGGCCGTGGGCCGCACCAACGACCAGATCGGTTCGCTGCACGCGCTGGTGTCCACCATTTCCGGCGTGACCCAGGCCATCAGCGAGATCGCCAACCAGACCCGGCTGCTGTCGCTCAACGCCGCGATCGAGGCCGCCCGCGCCGGCGAGAACGGCCGCGGCTTCGGCGTGGTGGCCGAAGAGGTGCGCACGCTGTCGGACCGCACCGCCGGCAGCACCGACGACATCGCCCGGGCGCTGCAGGCCATCACCCAGTTCGCCACCAGCACCGCGGCTTCCATGCAGGACGCGGTCGAATCGGTGCAGCGCAGCGGCACGCAGATCCGCGAAAGCGCCGGCTTCTTCGAGCGCGTGCGCTCGTCGTCCATGCTGGTGGTGGACCGCTCGCGCGACATTTCCGACATGCTGCAGCAACAATCGGCCGCCTCGCAGGAAGTCGCCACCAGCATGGAAGACATCTCGCACGAAGTAGAGCGCACCGCGTCCTCGGTATCGGCCCTGGCCGGCGCCACCGACGCCCTGCGCGGCTCGGTCGAGCACATGCGCCAACTCCTGGTGCGCTACCAAGGCTCCCTGCAGAGCTAACGAAGCTCCTACGACGCGCATGAACTTGCGCCGCCCCTTCAGGATGCGGCGGATCCGGCTCCGCCGGTCCGCCCGCATCGCCCCTCGAGGGGCGCGCGAAGCGCGTAGGGGTGGGCCTTCTCCTTGCGCGCGAAGCGCGTAGGGGTGGGCTCCAGTATCCTCTGCCTGTTTTGGCAAGGCGGAAGGAGATATCGGTGGCGAGCGCAGCAGGCACGGAATCCGGATACGCTAACGAAGATCGAAGGCGGCGCGGCCGCCCGCACAGGCGCGGCGGATGGCCCGGGCTGCTGGCGCTGCTGGGCTTGCTGGCCTGCGCCGCGGCCGCCGCGCAGGGCCTGCCGCCCGACCTGGCGGCGGACTGGGCCGCCACCGGCCTGCCCGACGAGTCGCTGTCCCTGGTGGTGGAGGATACCGACGGCCACCGCCTGATCGGCGTGCAGCCCGACCAGCCGCGCAACCCGGCTTCCGTCATGAAGCTGGTCACCACCTTCGCTGCGCTCGACGCGCTCGGGCCGGCCCACGTCTGGCGCACCGACCTGATGGTCGAGCCCGGCACCCGCCGGCTGGCCGACGGTTCGCTGTCCGGGCCGCTCTATCTGCGCGCCGGCGGCGATCCGCAATTCCAGCTGGAAGACCTGTGGCTGCTGCTGCGCGAATTGCGCGTGCGGGGCGTACGCCGCATTCCCGAACTGGTGGTCGACCGCTCCGTGTTCGGCAAGGTCGAGATCGACACCGGCGCTTTCGATGGCGACCCCACGCGCCCCTACAACGCCAGCCCCGACGCCTGGATGGTGGGCTATGGCGCGGTGCGGCTGCTGTTCATGCCCGACCTCGCGGCGCGCCGCTGGCGGGTGGCGATGGACCCGCCGCTGCCCGGCGTCAGGCTGGAAGGCGCGCCGGCGTGGTCCGACACGCCGTGCCCCGGCTCGCCGTCGGTGCGCACCGAACCCTTCCTGACCTCGCGCGGCGTGTCGCTGCGGATTTCCGGCACGGTGGCCGGCAACTGCGGCGAATTCGACCTGTACCGGCTGGCGCTGACCCAGCCGGCGCATGCCGAGGCGGTGTTCCGCACGCTGTGGGAGGAAATGGGCGGCACGCTCGACGGCCGCATCCGGCAGGGGCAGGTGCCGCTCGACGCCGTGCCGTTCGCCAGCCACGCCTCGCCGCCGCTGGGCGACATCGTCCGCCGCATCAACAAATTCAGCAACAACGTGATGGCGCGCATGCTGCTGCTCGACATCGGCGCGGCGCGCGAACCCGGGCCGGCCACCGTGGCCAGCGGCGGGCAGGCGGTGCAGGAAGTGCTGGCCGCGCGCGGGCTGGCGTTTCCCGAACTGGTGCTCGACAACGGTTCGGGGCTGTCGCGCGACGGCCGCATCTCGGCGGCCAGCCTGGTGCGGCTGCTGGCGGCCGCGTGGCGTTCGCCGGTGATGCCGGAATTCGTGTCCTCGCTCGGCATCGCCGGGGTCGACGGCACCGTGCGGCGCCGGCTGCAGAACACCGCCGCGGCGGGCGAGGCCCACCTGAAGAGCGGTTCGCTGCGCGACGTGCATGCGCTGGCCGGCTACGTGACGGGTGCCAGCGGTCGGCGCTACCTGGTCGCCAGCCTGGTCAACGATCCCAACGCGCGCCAGGTCGACCCGTTCAACGACCGGCTGATCGCGTGGCTGGCCGGACAATGAGGGCACGCACCGTACCGCCTGGCTCCCGCCCGCAGGTGCCGACGCCAGGCCTGGCACGTTTCCTGCGACGCTTCTTTCGCCGCAGGGGATGCAAGTGTCGCGTTGCAGGTGTTACCCGATGATGTGCCGGGGCCGACCAACGCTTGTGCAGCAAGACCAGGCTGCTATCATCGTTGTAAGAATGACAACTCTCGCACAGGAGCCGCATATGTCTGCAGCCGGAAAGGAAAAGCTCATCACCGACGTGAAGGTCGTCTTGAACGATGCCGAAGACCTGCTCAGGCAAGCGGCCGCCAGCACCGGCGACCGCGCGGTGGAACTGCGCGAAAGGGCGCTCGGCTCGCTCAAGCGGGCCAAGGAAACGCTGTACGACGTGCAGGATTCGGTATACGAGCGCAGCAAGGTGGCGGCGCGCGCTACCGACGATTTCGTCCACGAGAACCCCTGGCGGGCGATCGGCGTGGCGGCGGCGATCGGCTTCCTGGCCGGCCTGCTCGTCAACAGCCGCCGCTGAGCGGTACGCGCGTGTCCAGCCCCTCCAACCTGCTCGGATCGCTGCGGGCGCTGTCGGCCACCGTGGTCGGCATCCTCCGCACCCGGCTCGAGCTCATCTCCATCGAGCTGGCGGAAGAGAAGTCGCGGCTGATGGGCATGCTGCTGCTGGCCCTGGCCGGCCTGCTGTGCCTGACCCTCGGCCTGCTGATGTTCTCGTTCCTGCTGGTCGTGCTGTTCTGGGATACCTCCTACCGCCTGCACGCCATCACGATCGTCGGCCTGGTATACCTGGTGCTGGGTATCGGCATGCTGCTGGCGGTGCGCAAGCAGGCGGCCGGTTCGCCGATCGCCTTCGAAGAAACCCTGGCCGAACTCGAGCGCGACCGGGCCATGCTGGCCGCGGTATCCGACGAGCCGGCAGGACGGAGCGGATCATGAGCACCCCCCGCATGCAGGCGCGCAAGGAATTGCTGTTGGCGCGCGCGTCGATCGAGCGCATAGAATTCGCCGCCCACGTCGGCCGCGTCCGCAGCGCGCTGTCGCCGTCGAATCTGCTGCGTTCGGTAATGTCCAAGGCTTCTTCGAGGGTGGGGTCGAAAGGCGCGCTGACCACCGCCTTCCGCGCCTGGCGGCTGGTGCGGCGCTATCCCATCCTGTCGTCGGCCGCCTCGATGCTGCTGGCGCGCTTGCCGCTGCGCGGCGCGTTCCGGCTGCTGAAGCTGGGCGGGCTCGGGGTGGGCGCCTGGCAGGCCTGGCGGGTGTGGCAGGCGGTGAAGTCCGATCCCGCCCGGTCGCGCCGCCGCCAGGGCGCTATAGCCCCAGTTCGTCCCAGATCGAATCCACCCGCGCCTTGACGGCCGGGTCCATCGCGATCGGCCGTCCCCATTCGCGCTCGGTCTCGCCGGGCCACTTGTTGGTGGCGTCCAGCCCCATCTTGCCGCCCAGGCCCGACACTGGCGAAGCGAAGTCGAGGTAGTCGATGGGCGTGCGGTCCACCAGCACCGTGTCGCGCACCGGGTCCATCCGCGTGGTGATCGCCCAGACCACGTCGGCCCAGTTGCGCACGTCGATGTCGTCGTCCACCACCACGATGAACTTGGTGTACATGAACTGGCGCAGCACGCTCCAGATGCCGAACATGACCCGCTTGGCGTGGCCGGCGTACTGCTTGCGGATCGACACCACCGCCAGCCGGTAGCTGCAGCCCTCGGGCGGCAGGTAGAAATCGGCGATCTCGGGCAGTTGCCGCCGCAGCAGCGGCGTGAAGACTTCGTTCAGCGCCACCCCCAGCACGGCCGGCTCGTCCGGCGGCTTGCCGGTGTAGGTGGAGTGGTAGATGGGGTCGCGCCGCATCGTGATGCGGTCCACGGTGAACACGGGAAACCAGTCCTGCTCGTTGTAGTAGCCGGTGTGGTCGCCGTAGGGCCCTTCCAGCGCCATTTCGTAGCCGGTGTCGGGCGCTGGCGGCGTGCCCGGCGGCAAGGCGGCGGGCGCCGCGGCGCGCGGATCCGAGGCAGGCAGGATGTGGCCTTCCAGCACGATCTCGGCCGATGCCGGCACGGCGAGCGTGCTGCCCAGACAGCGTACGGTTTCCGTGCGCGCGCCGCGCAGCAGCCCGGCGAACTGGTATTCCGACAACGCGTCGGGAACCGGCGTGACCGCGCCCAGCAAGGTGGCGGGGTCGGCCCCGAGCGCGACCGCCACTGGAAAGGGCTGGCCCGGATAGGCCATTGCGTGTTCCCGGAAATCGAGGGCGCCGCCCCGGTGCGCCAGCCAGCGCATGATCAGCTTGTTGCGCCCGATGGGCTGCTGGCGGTAGATGCCCAGGTTCTGGCGCTTGCGCTGCGGCCCGCGGGTGACCACCAGCCCCCAGGCAAGCAGCGGGGCGACGTCGCCGGGCCAGCAGTGCTGGATGGGCAGCCGGGCCAGGTTGACCGCGTCGCCCTCGAGCACGACCTCCTGGCACGGCGCGCTGCGGACTTCGCGCGGCGCCATGTCCCACAGGGCCGACTTCAGCATCGAAACCTTCGCCAGCGCGTCTTTGAAGCCGCGCGGCGGCTCGGGTTCGCGCAGCGAAGCCAGCAGTTCGCCCACGTCGCGCAGCGCGGCCACGTCGTCGGCGCCCATGCCCAGCGCGACGCGGCCCGGCGTGCCGAACAGATTGGCCAGCACGGGCATCTGCGCGCGCCGGCCGTCGGCGTGCAATACGTGCTCGAACAGCAGTGCGGGGCCGCCGGCGCGCAGCACGCGATCGCTGATTTCGGTGATTTCCAGGCGTGCCGACACCGGCGTGGCGATGCGTCTGAGCTGGCCGCCGGCCTCGAGCTGGCGCAGGAAATCTCTGAGGTCGCGGTATTTCACGGCAGGTCTCGGGCTGGATATCGGTAGGCAAAACGTGGAAAAGGCGGGGGATTATGCGGCATTTGCCACATTTCCACATGTGTATCCAAACATTTTTTCGGCGATTTATTAGTTAGTGCTTACTTAATTTGATCTTTCCACATACGGAAAACAGGGTGCGGCACCGGCTTTGCCGGTAGAAACATCGCCCCGATTTCGGGGACGGACCATCCAAATTTACGGTTGACCTCTGCCGAAGGGCCTTCCTACAATCCGGTCACTTTCAGGGTACGCCTGTAGCCGCCTTCTGTCCTCGACATGCCCCGCCAGCCGGGGCGGACGAAGTCTGCGGCACGTGATCCCGCCCGCTGCGCGGCAGCCCCTTCGGGGATGCCGGCCGGTCCGGGAAGGTCCGTCCAGGACCTCAGGCGATGTCAACGGGCCGTCGGGCGCCCACAACTGGAGAGTCCTCGGCGCGAACGCGCCCTCCGCCCGAAACAGGCATGACTGCATCGGTGCCACGCGGTACCGGGTCATGCAGGTGTACTGGCCGCCATTCCGGCGGCCGTGCGATGTTCAGCCAAGCAGGCTGGGCCTGCCACGATCTGGAGCATGCGCTCCGGGGAGCGGCGTTTTTTTTGGTCCGCCCCCGCAAGGAGGAAAATGGCATGGTCGATGCGCAGTCGCGCTCGCCGCTGAAGCAGATGACGGTCAGGATCCGCAAAGGGTTTGCCGACGCATCTCGTTCGTATACGTTGTATCTGGGCCTGGCGATGCTGGTCCTTTTCGGTGCGTTGCAGCTGTCTCCGGAGCTGCGCGCCCAGGCCCGCCTGCTGTATGTGGATATGGAAGCCGGCTCGTCCGATGCGCCGGCCGCCGCGCCGGTCGCCGAGGCCGAACCGGCGCCCGTCGCAGCGGTGCCGGCCGTGCCGGCGGCCGCCGTGGCGTCGGCCGATGCCGTGGTCGCGCCGGTTGTGCGGAACCGCAGCGTGGCCTTCCTCGAATCGGTCGGCGACGGCCGTTCGGCCGCCAAGCTGCCGGTGGCCAAGGCTTCGCCGGCCCAGCTGGAATCCCTGGGCCGCTACATCGCGCGCAAATACCGGGTTTCCAACGAAGCGACCCGCATGCTGGTTTCCACCGCCTATGGCGTGGGCCAGGAAATGGGCATCGATCCCTTGCTCCTGCTGGCTGTCATGGCCATCGAGTCCAGCTTCAACCCCTTTGCCGAAAGCCAGGTCGGCGCGCAGGGCCTGATGCAGGTGCTGACCAAGGTCCACGTCGACAAATTCCAGAGCTTCGGCGGCGAACAGGCTGCATGGAACCCGGTGGCGAACATCCACGTGGGCGCGCTGATCCTGAAGGATTGCATCGTGCGTGGCGGCTCGCTGGTGGCCGGCTTGCGCATGTACGTGGGTACGACCCCCACCGGCGACAGTCCCTACGGCGATAAGGTGCTTGCCGAGCGGCGGCGCCTGGCCTCCGCGGCCGGCATGCCCGCCGACAAGCCGGTTGCCGAGCCGCAGCAGGCGGCGACGGCCGAACTGATCCCGCCGGCGCCCGCGCCGCGCGCGGCCGCGGCGTCTGCCACGGTCATGTGATGACCGCCACGGCGCCGCAACCGCGGCGCCGTGTTCTTTCCCCTTACGCCCCCAGCAGCCGGCCCAGGCGATGCACCGCTTCCTGCAGCCGGTCCAGCCCCGTCGCATAGGAAAACCGCAGATAGCGGTCGGCGCCGGCGGCGCCGAAATCCATGCCGGGCACGGCGCACACGCCGGCCTCGTCGAGCAGGCGGGCGGCGAACGCGGCGCTGTCGGCGGCGTGGCGGCGCACATCGCTATATATATAGAAGGCCCCGTCCGGCGCGACCGGAATGTCGAGCCCCAGCCGGGCGAATTCGGGTAGCAGGTAGTCACGCCGTTCGCGCAGGACGGCGCGCCGCGACTCGAACAGGGCCTGCGATTCGGGGGTGAAGCAGGCCAGGGCGGCGTGCTGCGACAGGGTCGGGGCGCAGATCACCAGGTTCTGGGCCAGCCGTTCGAAGGCGCCGACCAGGCCGGGCGGCACCACCAGCCAGCCCAGGCGCCATCCCGTCATCTGGAAGTATTTGGAGAAGCTGTTGACGACGATCACGTCGTCGCCCAGGGCCAGCGCGGAGCGGCGTTCGCCCTCGTAGCGCAGTCCCAGGTAGATCTCGTCGACGATGGCGAAGCCGCCGCGCGCCCGCACTTCGCCCACCAGTTCTTCCAGCGCGCCGGGCGCGATCGAGGTGCCGGTGGGATTGCCGGGCGACGCGATCACGACGCCCGCCGTCTGCGCCGTCCAGTGGGTACGGACGTGGCCGGCGTTGAGCTGGAAGCGGTCGGCCGGCGCGGTCGGGATCAGCCGCGGCGTGCCGCCGGCCGCCGTCACGATGTGGCGGTTGGCGGGGTAGGTGGGATCCGGCATCAGCACCTGCGCGCCGTTCTCGACCAGGGCGGTGCAGGCCAGCAGCAGCGCGCCCGAGGCGCCCGCCGTGACGATCACGCGCGCCGGATCGACGGGCACGCCGAAGCGCTGCGCGGTGAAGGCCGCGATCGCCTCGCGCAGCGGCGCCAGCCCGAGCGCGGCCGTGTACTGGGTGTGGCCGGCGCGGGCCGCGCGTTCCAGGCTTTCGACCACGGCCGGCGCGGCGGTGAAGTCGGGTTCGCCGATGCCCATCTGGATCACGTCGCGCCCGGCGGCCTGCAGGCGCGCGGCGTGCTTGGCGACCTCCATGGCATGGAACGGCGAGATCCGGGCGACGCGGGAAGACAGGCGCGGCATGGCGAAAGAGGCGAGCGGGAGAACAGACGCCATGGTACCGGAGGCTGCGTCACCGGGCCCGCTGCGCCGATTGCGGTTCGCCTACAATGCGCAGATGATCCGCCGCGCCACCGCCACCGCCACCGCCACCGCCACCGCTCCGTTGCCCCGCCGATGAAACCCGGACGTCGTGCTTTCCTGCTGCCTCAATTGCTGAGCAGTTCGCCGTGGCGCCAGTTCTGCCACCGCCTGTCGCGGGTGACGGGCGGCCGCGTCGAAGACGACACCGCGTCGGCCGACGGCCCGGGCCGCGGCCGCCTTGCCGTGCGGCGCGAGCAGGATGTCTACCACGCGCGCGCGCTGTGCGCCGAGTTCGGCGTGCTGCCGGTGCCGTCCGGCGCCGACGAGACCGCGCTGCCGCCCGATCGCCACTGGCTGCGGCTCGACACCTCCGCATTCGACGCCATCGAGGCGGTCGATGCCGCCCGCGGCGTGCTGACGGTGCAGGCCGGCTGCCGTGCCGGAGCGATCCGCGAAAGGCTGGCCGGGCTGCCGTGGCAGTGGGATGAAGGCGGCGACGATGAACCCGTCGATGCCTGGCTGGCCCGCGCCGGCGACTGGCTGCCCGGCCGCTGCGCCGACTCCGGCCTGCTGGCGGCCGACGTGCTGCTGGCCTCCGGCCAGTTCGAGCGGCTGGGGCCGTTCGGCGCCGACTCGACCGAATCGCTGCGCTCCGCGGCCGGCGGGCGCCTGGTGGCCAGCCTGTTCCAGCTGGCGGGCGAGCGCGACGCCGTCGCGATGCTGGCGCAGCCGGCCTGGCCGGCGCGCTACCGGCTCGACGGGCTGGTGCCGTATGCCGCGCCCGGGGCGGCGGCGCCGGTTCCGAATCCGGGCCACGTGCTGCTGGGCAGCGGCGGCACGCTGGCCTGGGTGGCGCGGGTGCAATTGCAGGCCCGCCCAGCCGGCGCCCCGCCGGCGCAGCGCGGCGCCCCGCGGCCGGTGCGCGACTCGCTGCGCGAGACCCCGGCCGATCGCCAGGACGCGATGGTCAAGTCGCTGTTCGACCCCGCGGGACTGCTGCCGGGGTAGAGGCTCCTACGCGCTTGCGCGCGCCCCCCAGGGGGCGGCACTGGCGGACCGGCGGAGCCGGATCCGCCGTGCCCTTGATGGGTCGCGTGCTTGCATGGACCAGGGGGGAGTCTGTCAGGTTGTGTTAGCCCGGGCAGGGGCGGATAATCCGCAGCTTGCAAGATAACTAGCATTCCGCAGGACAGAGACTCCTCAATGGCCCAGCCCCTCGATCCCAATTTGCGCAAAGCGGCGCTCGAATACCACGAATACGGCCGCCCCGGCAAAATCTCGGTGACCCCCACCAAGCAACTCGTGACCCAGCGCGACCTGGCGCTGGCCTATTCGCCGGGCGTGGCGGCCGCCTGCGAGGCCATCGTCGACGATCCGGCCAATGCCTTCCGCTACACCGGCCGCGGCAACCTGGTGGCGGTGATCACCAACGGCACCGCGGTACTGGGCCTGGGCGCCATCGGCGCGCTCGCCTCCAAGCCGGTGATGGAAGGCAAGGCCGTCCTGTTCAAGAAGTTCGCCGGCATCGATGTCTTCGACATCGAAGTCAACGAAACCGACCCGCACAAGCTGGTCGACATCATCGCCGCGCTCGAGCCGACCTTCGGCGGCATCAACCTGGAAGACATCAAGGCGCCCGAGTGCTTCATCGTCGAGCGCAAGGCGCGCGAGCGCATGAACATCCCGGTGTTCCACGACGATCAGCACGGCACGGCCATCACCGTGGCGGCCGCGGTGCTCAACGGCCTGGCGGTGGTAGGCAAGCGGCTGCCGGAGGTCAAGCTGGTCACCTCCGGCGCCGGCGCCGCCGCGCTCGCCTGCCTCGACCTGCTGGTCGACCTGGGCCTGCCGCGCGCCAACATCTGGGTGACCGACCTGGAAGGCGTGGTGTACGAAGGCCGCACGGCCCTGATGGACCCCGACAAGGCCCGCTACGCGCAGCCCACCGAACACCGCCGGCTGGCCGAGGTGATCAGCGGCGCCGACGTATTCCTGGGCCTGTCGGCCGGCGGCGTGCTGAAGCCGGAAATGGTGGCGGCGATGGGCCCGCGGCCGCTGATCCTGGCGCTGGCCAACCCGACCCCGGAAATCCTGCCCGAGCTGGCCAAGGCGGCGCGCGACGACGTGGTCATCGCCACCGGCCGCTCCGACTACCCGAACCAGGTCAACAACGTCCTCTGCTTCCCGTACATCTTCCGCGGCGCGCTCGACGTGGGCGCCACCACCATCACGCGCGAGATGGAAATCGCCGCCGTTCACGCCATCGCCGAGCTGGCGCGGCAGGAGCAGAGCGAGATCGTGGCCGCCGCCTACGACGCGGCCGACCTGGCCTTCGGCCCCGAGTACCTGATTCCCAAGCCCTTCGACCCGCGCCTGATCGTGCGCATCGCGCCGGCGGTGGCCCGCGCGGCGATGGATTCCGGCGTGGCCACGCGGCCCATCGCCGACATGGACGCCTACTGCGAGCAGCTGCAGCAGTTCGTCTACCATTCGGGCGCCTTCATGCGGCCGCTGTACGCGGCGGCGCGCCGCACCGTGCGCGAGGGCGGCAAGGCCCGCATCGTCTACACCGAGGGCGAGGAAGAACGCGTGCTGCGCGCGGTGCAGGCGGTGGTCGACGAAGGCCTGGCGCGCCCGATCCTGGTCGGCCGGCCGGCCGTGCTGGCGCGCCGGATCGAAAAGCTGGGCCTGCGGCTGCGCCTGGGGCAGGACGTCGAAGTCACCAATCCCGAGTTCGACGAGCGCCACCGCCATTACTCGAACGCCTACTGGGAGCTCACCAAGCGCAAGGGCGTGACCAAGGAGTTCGCCAAGATCGAGATGCGGCGGCGCCTGACGCTGATCGGCGCGATGATGATCCGCCAGGGCGACGCCGACGGCATGATCTGCGGCACGGTCAGCGCCTACCATTCGCACCTGCGCTTCGTCGACGAGGTGCTGGGGCGGCGGCCCGACAGCAACGTCTACGCGGCGATGAATTTCCTGGTGCTGCCGCAGCGCACGGTGGTGCTGGTCGACACCCACGTCAACGAGAACCCGAGCGCGGCGCAGCTGGCCGAGATCACGATCCGGGCGGCCGAGGAAATGAAATGCCTGGGCGTGGAGCCCAAGGCGGCGCTGCTGTCGCATTCCAACTTCGGCAGCAGCAGCGCGGCCTCGGCGGTCAAGATGCGCGAAACGCTCGCGCTGGTGCGCGAGCAGGCGCCGTGGCTGGAAATCGACGGCGAAATGCATGGCGACTGCGCGCTCGACGAGGCCTTGCGCAACAAGGTGCTGCCCGACAGCACGCTGAAGGGCGAGGCCAACCTGCTGGTATGCCCCACCATCGAGGCGGCCAACATCTCGTACAACCTGCTCAAGACGGCGGCCGGCAACAACGTGGCGATCGGCCCGATCCTGCTGGGCTGCAGCGCCGCGGTCAGCATCCTTACGCCCAGCTCCACCGTGCGCCGCATCATCAACATGACGGCGCTCACCATCATGGACGCCAACGCACGCTGTTGAATGGGCCCACCCCTACGCGCTTCGCGCGCCCCTCGAGGGGCGACGCTGGCGGACCGGCGGAGCCGGATCCGCGGCGTCCTGGATAGGGCCGGGGCAGGCCGGGAGATTGGAGTAAGGAGGGAATGATGCAGGCGAAGGGCTGGCGGCGGTGGCTGGCCGCCATTCTGTTCGGATTGGCCTTCTGCGGCGCGGCGCCGGCGCGGGCGCCGGTGCGGACCATCGCCAATGTGTCGGTTTCGGAGCTGCCGCCGGAGGCGCGGCAGGTGCTGATACTGATCCACCGCGGCGGGCCGTTCACGCATCCGCGCGACGGTGTGGTTTTTTTCAACCGGGAGCGGTTGTTGCCCCAGCGGCCGCGTGGTTACTATACCGAGTACACGGTCCCCACGCCGGGCGCACGCGATCGCGGCGCCCGGCGCATTGTTGCCGGCAAAGGCGGTACCGGTGATCCGGCCACCAGCGGCGAGTACTGGTACACCGCCGATCACTACGCATCGTTTCAACGCATCCGGGAGTGATCCATGTCCCTCGACGCGACCTCTTTGCGCGAGTGCCTGAAAAAAGGCGGGACGCTATACCGTACCGGCGTCGAGCCGGCCGAACTGCGCCGCGCCGCCGACAGCCTCAAGATCGCCGTGTTCGACGTCGATTGCACCCGCGCCAAGAGCAAGTCCGCCGTCCTGCGCGCGATCGCCAACGCGGTGGACTTTCCCGAGCATTTCGGCGGCAATCTGGACGCCCTCTACGATTGCCTGACCGACACCGTGCTTGAACAGGACGTGGGCATGGTGCTGGCCTTGCGCGGCCTGCACGAAGACGACCCGGGCCTGGCCGAGCACGCCCCCGCCATCGCCCAGGTGTGCGAAGACACCGTCGAGTTCGCGCGCGAGAACGGCAAGGTCTTCGCTTTCATCCTGGAAAAGGCCGACGGCGCGGCCGCGCCGTCGGCCCTCCACCCGCTGGACTAGTCCGCACTGCCGGCTCCGCGCCCGGCACCGCGTTACAAGCGCTGCGAATCCGATGCAAGGTGCTACACCTGGCGCTGCCTTCTTTGCTTACGCTGCAAGGCCTGGCCCACTTCCCGGGCGGACGGCGCGGCAGCCTGTTCCGCGCGGGGAATACCGCAAAATCATGTCCACGCTTTCGCCGCGCGCTTCAGATCCAGCCGAGCCGCGCACTGAGCGCCGAGATCAGCGCGGTGCCGGCAGTTTCGGTGCGCAGGATGCGCTCGCCGAAGCGCACCGCCTGCACGCCGTGCCGCCCGGCCAGTTCGTATTCCTCCGGCGCCCAGCCGCCTTCCGGGCCGACCAGCAGTTCGACGGCGGCCGGCGGTTGCGGCAGACCGGCCAGCAGGTCGGTCATGCGGACCGTGGCGTCGGGATCGCAGAACAGGCGCAGCGGCGCGGCGCCATCGCGCGCCAGCCATTGCGCCGGCGTGAGCGGCGGCGCCACGTGCGGCACGCGGTTGCGGCCGCATTGCTCGCAGGCGGCCACGGCCACGCGGCGCCAGTGCAGCAGCCGGCGGTCGAGGCGTTCGCCCGACAGGCGCAGCACGCTGCGGGCGGCCGCCAGCGGCTGGACTTCGGCGGCGCCTACTTCCACCGCTTTTTCCACCACCCAGTCCATCTTGTCGCCGGCCGGGATGGCCTGCGCCAGCACCACGCGGCCGGGCAGTTCCGCCTCGCGCGGGTCGTGGCGCCCGGTGCGCGCCCAGGCCGCGCGGCCATCCAGTTCCAGTATCGCCGGGTATTGGCCGCCGCCGCCGTCGAACAGCACCAGCTCGTCGCCGTCGCGCAGACGCAGTACGCGGGTGGCATGATGGGCGATGGCATCCGGCAGCGCGACCCGGGATTCGGGCGCCAGCGGGTGTTCGAGGTGGAAGCGGGGCAAAGGCATCGGCAGGATGGCGGATGTAACAATCGTGGCGGCCGGCGTACCCTGCGCAGGGTGCCTGACCAACGCGAATGTTAAACTCGAAAGCTTTGTAGCAGCGGGATTTTCCGCCGGATCGAGTGTCTCAATGAGCAAGCAAGCCGCTTTTTCCCCCGACATGGCCAACGCGATCCGCGCGCTGTCGATGGATGCCGTCCAGAAGGCCAATTCGGGCCATCCGGGGGCGCCGATGGGCATGGCCGACATCGCCGTCGCCCTCTGGCACGGCCACCTGCGCCACAACCCCGCCAACCCGGCCTGGGCCGACCGCGACCGCTTCGTGCTGTCGAACGGCCACGGCTCGATGCTGATCTACTCGCTGCTGCACCTGACCGGCTACGACCTGCCGATCGACGAACTGCGCAATTTCCGCCAGATGCACTCGCGCACGCCGGGCCACCCCGAAGTCGGCATCACCCCGGGCGTCGAAACCACCACCGGCCCGCTCGGCCAGGGCGTTTCCAACGCGGTCGGCATGGCGCTGGCCGAGGCGCTGCTGGCGGCCGAGTTCAACCGGCCCGGCCTGCCCATCGTCGACCACTACACCTACGCCTTCGTCGGCGACGGCTGTCTGATGGAAGGCGTGTCGCACGAAGCGGCGTCGCTGGCCGGCACGCTCAAGCTGTCCAAGCTGATCGTCCTGTACGACGCCAACGGCATCTCGATCGACGGCGAGATCAAATACTGGTTCGCCGACGATTCCGCCAAGCGCTTCGAGGCCTACGGCTGGAACGTGATCCGCGACGTCGACGGCCACGACGCGCAGGCCGTGTCCGACGCCATCGCCAAGGCCAAGGCCCAGGCCGGCGCCCATGGCGGCCCCACGCTGATCGTGTGCCGCACCGTGATCGGCAAGGGCGCGCCCAACGTGGCCGGCACCGACAAGGTCCACGGCGCGCCACTGGGCGACAAGGAAATCGCCGCCACCCGCGACGCGCTGAACTGGCCGCACGCGCCGTTCGAGATCCCCACCGCGGTCTACGCCCAATGGGACGCCCGCCCCGCCGGCGCCCGCGCCGAAACCGAGTGGAACGCGCTGTTCGACCGCTACGCCGCGCAGTTCCCGGCCGAGGCGGCCGAGTTCGGCCGCCGCATGCGCGGCGAACTGCCGGCCGATTTTGCCGAACGGCTGGCCGCCTTCGTGGCCGCCACCGCCGCCAGGAAGGAAACCGTGGCCACGCGCAAGGCCTCGCAGCTGGCCATCACCGCGCTGGTCGAGGCGCTGCCCGAGCTGCTGGGCGGCTCGGCCGACCTGACCGGCTCCAACTACACCGACTGGAAGGGCGCCGCGCCGGTGCGCGCCGGCCAGGACGGCCTGCAGTTCGGCCGCCACATCAACTACGGCGTGCGCGAATTCGGCATGAGCGCCATCATGAACGGCATCGCGCTGCATGGCGGCTACCTGCCGTTCGGCGGCACCTTCCTCACCTTCGCCGACTATTCCCGCAACGCGCTGCGCATGGCGGCGCTGATGAAGCAGCGGGTGGTGTTCGTCTTCACCCACGATTCCATCGGCCTGGGCGAAGACGGCCCCACCCACCAGTCGATCGAGCACGCGGCCAGCCTGCGTCTGATTCCCAACCTGTCGGTCTGGCGGCCCTGCGACACCACCGAGACGGCGGTGGCCTGGGGCGCGGCGGTGTCGCGCCCGGCCAGCGTCGGCATGGACGTGCGCGCCGGCGGCCCGACCGCGCTGCTGCTGTCGCGCCAGAACCTGCCCTTCGTCGAGCGCGACGAGGCCACCGTCGCCGCCATCGCGCGCGGCGGCTACGTGCTGCGCGACGCGCCCGGCGCGCGCGCGATCATCGTCGCCACCGGTTCCGAAGTGGCGCTGGCGCTGGCCGCGCAGGAAGCGCTGGCGGCCGAGGGCCTGCCGGTGCGCGTGGTGTCGCTGCCGTGCACCGACGTGTTCGACCGGCAGGACGCCGCCTGGCGCGAATCGGTGCTGCCCAAGGGGCTGCCGCGCGTCGCGGTCGAGGCCGGGGTCACCGATTACTGGCGCAAGTACGTGGGCCTGGACGGCGAGGTGGTCGGCATCGACACCTTCGGCGAATCGGCGCCGGCCGGCGTGTTGTTCAAGCATTTCGGCTTCACCGCCGAGCGGGTCGTGAGTGCTGTCAGAAAAGTCGTCGGCTGACGGGATACCGGCCGAACGTTCCATCAACGAATTCTTACTTCGATCGAGGAAACAACATGACCATCCGTGTCGCGATCAATGGCTACGGCCGCATCGGCCGCAACGTGCTGCGCGCCCACTATGAAGACGGCAAGAAGCACGACATCGAGATCGTCGCCATCAACGACCTGGGCGATCCCAAGACCAACGCCCACCTGACCCGCTACGACACGGCGCACGGCAAGTTTCCCGGCACCGTAGAGGTCGACGGCGATTCGATGGTGGTCAACGGCGACCGCATCCGCGTGCTGGCCAACCGCAACCCGGCCGAGCTGCCCTGGGGCGAGCTGGGCGTCGACGTCGTGCTGGAATGCACCGGCTTCTTCACCAGCAAGGAAAAGGCCTCGGCCCACCTGAAGGGCGGCGCCAAGAAGGTGGTCATCTCCGCCCCCGGCGGCAAGGACGTGGACGCCACCGTCGTCTACGGCGTCAACCACGGCGTGCTGAAGAAAGAGCACACCGTCATCTCGAACGCCTCGTGCACCACCAACTGCCTGGCGCCGCTGGTCTACGCGCTGCACCAGAAGCTGGGCGTGGTCTCGGGCCTGATGACCACCGTGCACTCCTACACCAACGACCAGGTGCTGACCGACGTCTACCACGAAGACCTGCGCCGCGCGCGCTCGGCCACGCACAACATGATCCCGACCAAGACCGGCGCCGCCGCCGCGGTCGGCCTGGTGCTGCCGGAACTGAACGGCAAGCTCGACGGCTTCGCCATCCGCGTGCCGACCATCAACGTGTCGATCGTCGACCTGACCTTCACCGCCGGCCGCGAGACCAGCGTGGAAGAGGTCAACGCGATCATGAAGGAAGCCTCGCAGGGCGCGCTCAAGGGCATCCTGGCCTATTCGAACGAGCCGCTGGTGTCGAGCGACTTCAACCACGACCCGGTTTCCAGCACCTTCGACGCCACGCTAACCAAGGCGATCGGCAAGCTGGTCAAGGTCAGCTCGTGGTACGACAACGAGTGGGGCTTCAGCAACCGCATGCTGGACACCACCGTCGCGCTGGCGACCGCCAAGTGATGGGCGCGGTCCTGACGCTGCAGCAGCTTGCCGGCCAGGGCCGCCTGGCCGGCAAGCGGATGTTCATCCGCGCCGACCTCAACGTGCCGCTGGACGACGCCGGCCACATCACCGAAGACACTCGCATCCGCGCCTCGGTGCCGGGCATCGAGCTGGCGCTGAAGGCGGGCGCCGCGGTGATGGTCACCTCGCACCTGGGGCGACCCACCGAAGGTACGCTCACGCCGGCCGATTCGCTGGCGCCGGTGGGCAAGCGGCTGTCCGAGCTGCTGGGCCGGCCGGTGCGGCTGCAGGCCGACTGGGTCGACGGCGTGCAGGTGGCGCCGGGCGAGGTGGTCCTGCTCGAGAACTGCCGCGTCAACAAGGGCGAGAAGAAAGACGACGAAGCGCTGGCCAAGAAGCTCGCGGCGTTGTGCGACGTGTATGTGAACGACGCCTTCGGCACCGCGCACCGGGCCGAGGCCACCACCCACGGCATCGCCCGCTTCGCGCCGGTGGCCTGCGCCGGCCCGCTGCTGGCGGCCGAGCTCGACGCGCTGGGCCGAGCGCTGCACGACCCGAAGCGGCCGCTGGTGGCGATCGTGGCCGGCTCCAAGGTATCGACCAAGCTCACCATCCTCAAGAGCCTGGCCGACAAGGTCGACCAGCTGATCGTGGGCGGCGGCATCGCCAACACCTTCATGCTGGCCCAGGGCCTGCCGATCGGCAAGTCGCTGGCCGAGCCCGACCTGGTGGGCGAGGCGCGCGCCATCATCGACTTGATGGCCAGGCGCGGCGCCGCCGTGCCGATCCCGACCGACGTCGTGACCGCCAAGCGCTTCGCGGCCGATGCGCCGGCGCAGACCAAGGCCGCGGCCGAGGTCGAGGCCGACGACATGATCCTCGACATCGGCCCCGACACCGCCGCCAGGCTGGCCGGGCTGCTGGCGCAGGCCGGCACCATCGTCTGGAACGGCCCGGTGGGCGTGTTCGAATTCGACGCCTTCGCCGGCGGCACCGAAACGCTGGCGCGCGCGATCGCGGCCTCGCCGGCGTTCTCGATCGCGGGCGGCGGCGATACGCTGGCGGCGATCGCCAAGTACGGCATCGCCGACCGCGTCGGCTACATCTCGACCGGCGGCGGCGCCTTCCTGGAATTCCTGGAAGGCAAGACGCTGCCGGCGGTGGCGGTCCTGCAGGAGCGGGCCCAGGCCGCCGGCCACTAACGACATACGCGCCGGGCGCCGCCGCCCGGCGCCCGAGAACTTCCATCAGGAGTCCATCATGCCTCTGGTTTCCATGCGTCAACTGCTCGATCACGCGGCCGAGAACGGCTACGGCATCCCGGCGTTCAACGTCAACAACCTGGAACAGGTCCAGGCCATCATGGAAGCTGCCGACGAGACCGAGAGCCCGGTCATCATGCAGGCCTCGGCCGGCGCCCGCAAATATGCCGGCGAAGGCTTCCTGAAGGCGCTGATCGCCGCGGCGGTCGAAAGCTATCCCCACATCCCGGTGGTCATGCACCAGGACCACGGCCAGTCGCCCAAGGTCTGCGAAGGCGCCATCAACCTCGGCTTCTCCAGCGTGATGATGGACGGCTCGCTGAAGGAAGACGGCAAGACCATCGCCGACTACGACTACAACGTCGACGTCACCAAGAAAGTGGTCGAGATGGCGCACGCGCGCGGCATCTCGGTCGAAGGCGAGCTGGGCTGCCTGGGCTCGCTCGAAACGATGAAAGGCGACAAGGAAGACGGCCACGGCGCCGAGGGCACCATGACCCGCGACCAGCTGCTGACCGATCCCGAGCAGGCCGCCGACTTCGCCCGCCGCACCCAGATCGACGCGCTGGCCATCGCCATCGGCACCAGCCACGGCGCCTACAAATTCTCGCGCAAGCCCAGCGGCGACATCCTGGCCATCGACCGCATCAAGGAAATCCACCGCCGCCTGCCCACCACCCACCTGGTGATGCACGGCAGCTCCAGCGTGCCGCAAGACCTGCTGGCGGTCATCCGCGAGTTCGGCGGCGACATGAAGGAAACCTACGGCGTGCCGGTGGAAGAGATCCAGGAAGCGATCAAGCACGGCGTGCGCAAGATCAACATCGACACCGACATCCGGCTGGCGATGACCGCCGCCATCCGCCAGTTCTTCGCCGAGCACCCCGACAAGTTCGACCCGCGCGAATACCTGAAGCCGGCGCGCGCCGCGGCCAAGAAGATCTGTGTCGAGCGCTACACGCAGTTCAGCACCGCCGGCAACGCCGGCAAGATCAAGGCCGTGCCGCTGGCCGACATCGCCGCCCAGTACGCTTCCGGCAAGCTGGCGCAGATCGTCCAGTAAGCGCCGTTCCCGAACCCGTCCACCCCAGGCCCGCATCATGTCCGCACCGCTCTACCAGTCCACCCTGCGGTCCCTGCCGCTCATCGCGCGCGGCAAGGTGCGCGACATGTACGCGGTGGGCGACGACAAGCTCCTGATCGTCACCACCGACCGCCTGTCGGCGTTCGACGTCATCCTCGATGACCCGATCCCGGGCAAGGGCGAGGTGCTCAACTCGCTCACCAACTTCTGGCTCGGGCGGCTGGCGGGCATCATTCCCAACCATTTGACCGGCATCGACCCGGAATCGGTGGTCGAGCCCGCCGAGCGAGGGCAGGTGGCGCGGCGTGCGGTGGTGGTCAAGCGCCTCAAGCCGGTGCTGGTGGAGGCGGTAGTGCGCGGCTACCTGATCGGTTCCGGCTGGAAGGACTACCAGCAGACCGGCAGCGTGTGCGGCATCCGGCTGCCCGCCGGCCTGCTGCAGGCGCAGAAGCTGCCGCAGCCGATCTTCACGCCGGCCGCCAAGGCCGTGCTCGGCTCGCACGACGAGAACGTCGACTTCGAGCACGTGGTGCGCGAAGTCGGCCCGGCGCTGGCCGAGCAGATCCGCGACGTTTCGCTGCGCATCTACCAGCTGGCTTCCGAATACGCCGCCGGGCGCGGCATCATCATCGCCGACACCAAGTTCGAGTTCGGGCTAGACGCCAAGGGCGTGCTGCACCTGATGGACGAGGTGCTGACGCCGGATTCGTCGCGCTTCTGGCCGGCCGACGCCTACGTGCCCGGCACCAGCCCGCCGTCTTTCGACAAGCAGTTCGTGCGCGACTGGCTCGAAACCCAGGACTGGGACAAGACCGCGCCGGCGCCGCGCCTGCCGGCCGACGTGCTGGAGCGCACGGCCGACAAATACCGCGAGGCCAAGGTCCGGCTGGTCGGGGTGTGAAGGGCGCCGCCGCTCCAAGGGGGATGACAAATTCATCACAACCCCCATTCCGGCGTACGGCAAGGGGCGTAGAATCTTGCCGTGGATTGCCATTCCGACAACGTCATGACCGCACTTGCCTTCGATACGCTCAAGTACTGCAAGCGGCTGCAGGCCGCGGGCATGCCAGCTGCCCAGGCCGAGGCCAAGGTCGAGGCGCTGGCGGAAGCGTTGAAGGAAGCGGGCACCACGCTGATGACCAGGCAGGACGGCGAGCGGCTCGAGGTCGCCGTCCGGAAGGATCTTGAGCTGGTCGAGGCCGGCATCCGAAAGGATCTTGAGCTGGTTGAGGCCGGTATCCGAACGGATCTCGAACGGGTCGAGGCCGGCATTCGGAAAGATCTCAATCTGTTCGAGACCGGCATCCGGAAAGATCTCCAGCTGCTGGAGCAGCGCATGACCATCAAGCTCGGCACGCTGATGGTGGTCGGCCTGGGCGTGTTCGCCACGCTGGTCAAGCTGCTCTGAGCGCCCGGGCGGCGGGCGCCTGCCCGCCATGCCTGTCAGAACAGCAGCGCCGACAGCCGCCGCCGGTACTGCGACACCAGTTCCGGCTGCGCCGACGCCATCTCGAACACCGCGATCAGCGTCTTGCGGCCGATGTCGTCCTGGAAGCCGCGGTCGCGCTGCACGATCTCCAGCAGCTCGTCCATCGCGCCGGCCCACGCGCGCCGCGCGATGCGCTTGTTGGCCAGTTCCAGCCGCGCCTGCAGGTCGGCCGGGTCCTTGGCGATGCGGGCCAGCATCTCGTCTTCCTCGGGCAGCTCCTGCGCCTGCTCGACCGCGTTGAGCGTGGTTTCCAGCGCGGCGTAGCGCGGATCGGCCTTGATGCGGGCCGACAGCCGCTCGAACTGGGCCTTGGCGTCTTCGGGCCGGCTGGTGGCGATCAGCAGTTCCACGTAGTCCAGGCGCGCTTCGTCGTAGCCGGGGTCGAGCGACAGCGCCGTGCGCAGGTGTTTTTCGGCGGCATCGGTGTCGCTCGCTTCCCAGGCGGCGACGGCGCGCTGGTGTTCTTCCTCGTGCGGCAGCGGCAGCAGGCGGTCGATGAAGCTGCGCAGCTGGCCTTCCGGCAAGGCGCCGGTGAACTGGTCCACCGGCCGGCCGTTGACGACGGCCACCACCAGCGGGATGCTGCGCGCCTGGAAATGGGCCGCCAGCTCCTGGTTTTCGTCGACGTTGACCTTGACCAGCCTGAAGCGGCCGCCGTAGTCGCGTTCCAGCTTGTCCAGCAGCGGGCCGAGCGTGCGGCAGGGGCCGCACCACGGCGCCCAGAAATCGACCAGAACGGGTTTTTCGCGCGAGGCGTGCAGCACTTCGCGTTCGAAATTGGCTAGCGTGACATCCATACCGGGAATCCTGAATATTGGTATTGGTTCGTGTGGGCGCCCCGCTGCGCGTGCGGCAGGCGGGTACGCCATGCGGCGAATCAGACGAATTGTGCTTGATGCGGCGCCGGTTGTGGCGCGGATGACGGCCAGATGGGGGCGCGGCGGGTAAAATCCACGGTTTCCGCTTCTCGTTCCGGCCATGCCGGATCCGCCTTCATGTCCAGCCCCCCGTCTTCCGCTCCGTCCGCGCCACCCCTGGTCGGCATCGTCATGGGATCCTCCAGCGACTGGGAGGTCATGCAGCATGCGGTCGCGGTGCTGACCGAATTCGGCGTGCCGTTCGAAGCGCGCGTGGTGTCCGCCCACCGCATGCCGCTCGACATGGTCGAATACGGCGGCCAGGCCGCGGCGCGCGGGCTGCGCGCCATCATCGCCGGCGCCGGCGGCGCCGCCCACCTGCCCGGGATGCTGGCCGCGCTGACCCCGGTGCCGGTGTTCGGCGTGCCGGTGCCGTCGCGCTATCTGCGCGGGGAGGATTCGCTGCTGTCCATCGTGCAGATGCCCAAGGGCGTGCCGGTGGCCACCTTCGCGATCGGCGAGGCCGGCGCCGCCAACGCCGCGCTGCACGCGGTGGCCAACCTCGCCACCACCGACGCCGCGCTGCGCGCCCGCCTCGTCGCCTACCGCGACCGCCAGACCGCCGCCGCCCGCGCGATGGTGGTGCCGCCGGGCGGGCCGCAATGAGCGCGCGCCAGGATCATCCGTTCCCGGGCCAGGCTGCGCAACCGCAGGATCGCCCGGTCCGCGCGCCGGGCGTCGTCCCGCCCGGCCAGTGGCTAGGCCTGCTCGGCGGCGGCCAGCTCGGGCGCATGTTCTGCCACGCCGCGCAAAGCCTGGGCTACCGCGTGGCGGTGCTCGACCCGGCGGACGACTGTCCGGCCGGCGCGGTGGCCGACCTGCACCTGCGCGCCGCCTACGACGACGAATCGGCGCTGGCCCGGCTGGCCGAGCGCTGCGCCGCCGTCACCACCGAGTTCGAGAACGTGCCGGCCGCCAGCCTCGAATTCCTGGCCGGCCGCTGCCAGGTCAGCCCCGACGCCCGCGCGGTCGGCATCGCGCAGGACCGCATCGCCGAAAAAACCTTCATCGCCTCCCTGGGCGTGCCCGTCGCGCCGCACCTGGCCGTGCGCAGCGGCGCCGACCTGCAGGCCGCGCCGGCCTCGCTGTATCCCGGCATCCTGAAGGCGGCCCGCCTGGGCTACGACGGCAAGGGGCAGGCGCGCGTGGCCGGCCCGGCCGAGGCCCAGGCCGCGTTCGAGTCCTTCGGCGGCGTTCCTTGCGTGCTGGAAGCCCGCCTGCCGCTGGCGTTCGAGATTTCGGTGGTGGTCGCGCGCGGCTTCGATGGCGCGGCCGTGACCTACCCCGTGGCCGAGAACGTGCACCGCGACGGCATCCTGGCCATTTCCACCGTGCCGGCGCCCAGCGCGCCTGACGCGCTCGGGCGCCGCGCCGCCGCGGCGGCGCTCGACATCGCCGCCGGCCTCGACTACCACGGCGTGCTGTGCGTCGAATTCTTCGCGCTCGACGGCGGCCGCCTGGTGGTCAACGAGATCGCGCCGCGCCCGCACAACAGCGGCCACTACAGCATCGACGCCTGCGCCACCAGCCAGTTCGAACAGCAGGCGCGGGCGATGGCGGGCATGCCGCTCGGCTCGCCCGCGCTGCTGGCGCCGGCGGTCATGCTTAACATCCTGGGCGACGCCTGGTTCGCCGGCGGCCGGCAGGCCGAGCCGCGCTGGCGCGACGTGCTGGCCGTGCCGTCGGCCAAGCTGCACCTGTACGGCAAGACCGAGGCCCGCCGCGCCCGCAAGATGGGCCACGTCACCTGTCTGGGCGCGACCGCCGCCGAGGCGGGCGAGGCCGCGGCCCAGGCCGCCGCCGCGCTGGGCATCGCATTATGAGCCCACCCCTACGCGCTGCGCGCGCAAGGCAAGGTCCACCCCTACGCGCTTCGCGCGCCCCTCAAGGGGCGATGCGGGCGGACCGGCGGAGCCGGATCCGCCGCATCCTGGAAGGGGCGGCGCGGGGGGGGCATGCGTCGTGGAAGGCGCGTGGCGTCATGGAGCGCTGAGATGGCGGCTCGTATTGATTTCCCGACGCAGGCTGCCATCGATGAGGCGGTGGCGGTGTTGCGCGCCGGCGGCTTGATCGGGCTGCCTACCGAAACCGTCTACGGCCTGGCCGGCGACGCGGCCAATCCGGCGGCGGTCGCGGCCATCTTTGCCGCCAAGGGCCGGCCCAACGATCATCCGGTCATCGTCCACGTGGCGCCGGGCGCCGACCTGTCGCGCTGGGCCGCGCGCGTGCCGGACGATGCCCGCCGCCTGATCGACGCCTGGTGGCCGGGGCCGTTGACGCTGATTCTGCCGCGCGCGCAAGGCGTCGACGACGCCGTGACGGGCGGGCAGGACACGGTCGGCCTGCGCTGCCCCTCGCACCCGGTCGCGCAAGCGGTACTGGCCGCGTTCGGCGGCGGCGTGGCGGCGCCGTCGGCCAATCGCTTCGGCCGCGTCAGCCCCACCACCGCGCAGCATGTGGCGGGCGAGTTCGGCGACGCGGTGCCGCTGGTGCTCGACGGCGGCGCCTGCGAGGTCGGCATCGAATCGACCATCGTCGACGTGTCGGGCGACGCGCCGGTGCTGCTGCGGCCCGGCCATATCGCAGCGGCCGATCTGGCGCGCACGCTCGGGCGCCCGGTGCTGACCCGCGCCCAGGCCGAGGCCTTGCGCGCCACGCCGCGGGTATCGGGGGCGCTGGCCGCCCATTATGCGCCCCGTACGCCGCTCGAACTTGTTGCGGCCGAAGCCCTGCCGGCGCGCCTGGCTGCCGCGCGTGCGGCCGGGCAGGCGGTGGGGGCGTGGTCGCGTCGCGACCCCGGCGGCGCCGCGCGCTGGCTGGCCGCCCCGGCCGAGCCCGAGGCCTATGCTCACCAGTTGTACGCGGCGCTGCGGGCGCTGGATGGCCACGGCCTCGATCTGCTGTTGGTGGAAGCCCCGCCGGACGGCGAGCGCTGGGCCGGCGTGCGCGATCGCCTGGGACGCGCCGCGGTCGGCTCGGGGCCGGGTACGCCAGTCTAGGGCTCGCCAGGCGAGGCCGGATCGGCATGGCAGTGATTGCGACCGGCCCCGCGACGTCAGTTTTCGTCCGTGCCGTCTTCGTCCGACGTGTCGCCCGTCGCGGCCTGCAGGCGCGCGTACGCGAACCATGCCACAGTCTTGCCGCTGTCCGTGGCTTCCACCAGCAGCAGCGGGTCGGCGCCGGTTTCGGTCAGCCGCAGCGCCACGCCCTGCAAACTCAGGCCGGCATGCTGGCTCAGGCAGTTGGTAGCGCTGCCGAAGGTCATCGTGGTGGTCGCGTAGTTCTTGTCCGACGGGGCCGCGGCGAACCGGCCGTCGACGTTGCAGGCGTCGCTGCGGCCGCTGATCTGCGATGACGCCCGGTAGCGGCCGTCGGATTGTACGGTGAAGGTGACGGCGCTGCCGCTGCTGTCGAAGCCCTGCCAGGTGCCGGCGAAATCGCCCAGCGCGAAACGGTTGCCGTACTGCCCGTCGTAGCTGGACGTGAAGGTGACGTTCTGCCCCAGCCCGCCGTTGAAGGTGGCCTGGCTTTCGACCGTGCCGGTCAGCGTGGCCGACGACACGGTGGCCGAATCGCCGGCCGCGAAATTCTTGCCGCTGCCGGTGAAGGTCTTGCCGCTTTGCGAGCCGCTGCCCTGCGTCAGCCGGCTCACCTGGTTGAAGGATTCGTCCCACGACAGTGCCCACAGTTCGTTCTGGGGCGTGACCAGCATGTGCAAACGGTAGCGGTCGCTGGTGGTGCCGACCCATATGCCCTGGGCATCGCTGGCGCTGCCGCCGCCGTTGCCGTCTTCGTCGCCATCGCTGGCGCCGAAATAGCCGTTGCAGGCAGTCAGCAGCGATGCGCAAAGCAGGCAGGCGAGCAGGCGGGGACGGGGCATGGGCGGTGGTTCCGTGGTGAGGTCAGGCGCTGCGGCGGCGGCCGTCGCGCGGTGTCAGGTCGAAGTCGCCGGCGTGGAACACCAGCGGCATGGCCTGGGTATGGGCGCAGCGCTCGACCTCGCCGACGAAGATGGCGTGGTCGCCTTCGGCGTAGCGGCTGCGGTTGTAGCATTCGAACCAGGCTGCGCAGTCTTCGATGATGGGCAGGCCGCGCGCGCTGGGCCGCCAGCGCACGCCGGCGAAGCGGTCGGCGCCGCGTGCCGCGAAGCGCTTGGCCAGTTCCAGCTGGTCGGCCGCCAGCACGCTGACGGTGTAGTGCGAACTGCGCGCCAGCGCCTCGAACGACCCGGACGCCAGCGACAGGCTCCACAGCACCAGCGGCGGTTCCAGCGACACCGAGTTGAACGAACTGACCGTCAGGCCGAAAGGCCGCCCGTCGTCGCCCAGCGAAGCGACGATGGTGACGCCGGTGGCGAACCGGCCCAGGGCGGAGCGAAAGGCGGACGAATCGAAATCCGGGCGGGCTGCTGGCATCCGGGGCAAGGCGCCGTACGGAGGCGCCTGGGGCAAAAGGTGGACGGGCGAAGGCGCGGCGGCGGCGCGATCGTCGATGGGAACCCTCGATTCTACGCCACGCCGGCGACCCGCATCAGCCTTGCGCCGGCGGCGCGATGGCCGCCGCCAGCAGCTGCAGCGTGAGCGGGGCGCTGCCCTCGGCCTTGTTGTTGGCGACCAGCCAGGCCGGCTGGCCGGCATCGGCGGCGCGCCGCGCGGCGGCCGCCAGCGCGGCGCGCGTGGCCGGATCGGGCACGACGATCTTGTCGAACGGCGCGAAGCGGGCCTTGGCCTGTTCGTAGCGCTGGCCGGCCAGCAGGCTCCAGCGCACGACCAGCGGGCCCGGGCCGGTCGCCGCCTCCGCCTGCAGCTGCCGCTCGACCGGCGGCATGCGGGCATGGATGGCCACGCAGTAGCGCACGCCGCGCGCGGCCAGCATCCGCATCATGCGCGGCGTGACCACTTGCGGATCGCGGAACTCGACGGCGTAGAACGGCCGCCGGTGTCCGTCGGCGGCGGGCAGCGGCGGCAGGGCCGCAAGGAAGGCCTCCAGCCGCGCTACCCAGCCCGCCGGATCGGCCAGCACCTCCGGCGGCAGCGGCGGGAACTGGAACACCAGCGGCCCGGCCTTGTCGCCCATCCCCTCCACGCAGGGCGCGACGAAGCATTCGGCCGCCAGTGCGGCGTCGAGGAAGGATGGATTGGGCCCCGCCGGCACGCCGCGCTCGCCGCGCAGCACCGCGTCGGTGACCAGGTTCGGTGCCTTGACCACGAAGCGGAAACCGTCGGGCACCTGCGAGGCATAACGGGCGTATTGTTCGCGCGTCAGCGGCGCGTAGAAACCGCGGTCGAGGCTGACGCTGCGCAGCAGCGGATGTTGCGCATAGGCAGCCAGGCCCTCGCGCGCCAGCAGCGATTCGCTGGCCTCGGCGCCGTAGACCAGGCCGTTCCAGCCCGGAAACGACCACGACGAGGTACCCAGGTACAAGCCGGGCGGCAGCGCCGCGGCCAGTTCGCGCACGGCCGCGGACGGCTCGGCGGGCGGCACGCCGCCCGCGCGCGGTTTCTTGCGCGGCGCCGGCGCCGGTTCATCGGCGAAGAACGAAGCCTGCTGCGTCATGGCCGGACCGTCGGCGGCCCGGCCGGCATCGTCTCGCTCCAGGCGGCGTGGATCATCGTTCGTCAGGGCGCCAGGCGCACGATCTTCCAGGCGTCGCCGTCGGGACGGTAGGCCAGCCGGTCGTGCAGCCGCGACGGCCGCCCCTGCCAGAACTCGTAGCCGTCGGGCACCAGCCGGTAGCCGCCCCAGTGCGGCGGCCGCGGCGGATCGTCGCCGAAGCGGGCGCGGAATTCCGCCTCGCGCTGCCGCAGCACCTCGCGGTCGGGGATCTCGGCGCTCTGCTCCGACGCCCAGGCGCCGATGCGCGAGGCCAGCGGCCGGCTGCGGTAGTAATCGTCGGACTCGCGTTCGTCCACGCGTTCGATCCGGCCTTCGATGCGGATCTGCCGTTCGTGCACCGGCCAGAAGAACAGCAGGCTGGCAAAGGGGCAGTGGGCGAGATCGCGCCCTTTGCGTGACAGATAGTTGGTGAAGAACACGAAGCCGCGCGCGTCGAAGCCCTTGAGCAGCACGGTGCGCGCCGCCGGCCGGCCGCGCTCGTCGACGGTGGCCAGCGTCATCGCGTTCGGATCGCGCGCCACGTCGCGCACGGCGTCGTCGAACCAGCGGGTGAAGAGGTCCAGCGGCCGGGCCGGGGCATCGGCTTCCAGCAGCGCGCCGAGCTGGTAGTTCTGGCGAAGGTCGGCGACCGACATGGCGCAAACTCCGGGTAAAAAGTCGTCAGCCGTCACTATAGCGCTAGCGCTGCGGCGGCCGGGCCGCCTCCTGGCGGATCCCGCGGCCGGTTAGGACGGCGCCGGGCAGCAGCAGCGCCGCCATCGTCCAGAACGGCAGCCCGTGGCCGGCCACGGTGCCGATGGCGCCGAAGACCAGCGGCAGGCAGAACTGGCCGCCGTTGATCAGGCTCATGCGCAGGCCCAGCGCTTCGGCCATGCGGCCGGCCGGCGAATAGGCGTGCAGCAGCGACAGCAGGCTGGGCTGGCCGCTGCCCAGCGCCAGGCCGAGCAGGAAGGCGAGCCCGATCAGCATCGGCGCCTCGGCGAAGAAGGGGTAGGCCAGGTAGACCGAGCCGGCCATCCCCATCGCGCCCCGCAGCAGCGTCCACGGCTGCAGGCGGCGCTGGATCCACGGCAGCAGCAGGCGGATCACGAAGGTGGCCGACGCGAACGCCGACAGGATCACGCCGATGGTGGTGGCCGACAGGCCGATCGAGGCGCCGTAGATCGGCACCATGAAGGAGTTCAGGTCCCACGCGCCCGACAGCAGCACGGTGGCGAGCAATACCCGCCGCATCATCGGATCGGCCAGCAGGTCGCCCAGTTGCTGCCGCGCCGCCGCGGCCGGCGCGTGGCTGCCGCCGCGGGCGAAGCGGTGGCGCTGCCGCTGCAGCACGATCAGCGCGATCATGGGGCACAGCGCCAGCAGGCCGAAGGCCCAGCGGTGGCCCAGATGATCGATCGCCAGCCCGGCCAGCAGCGGGCCGCCGAAGCCGGACACCGACATCGAAAGCGCCAGCCGGGCGAAGTTCAGCATGCGGTCGTCGGGCGCGGACCGCATGCCGACCAGGTTCTGGCACGCAATCTGGAACACCATGCAGCCGATGCCGGTGGCGCAGCTCGACAGGAAGAACACGCGCGTGTCCTGGATGATCCAGGGCAGGGCGCTGCCCGCCAGCAGCAGCCAGGCGCCGACGCGCATCGGGCGCCGCACGCCGATGCGGTCGACCCAGCGGCCGCTGTGCACCGACAGCAGCATCGGCAGCACGGCGAACAGCGCCATCATCACGCCCACCGTGAAACTGGAGGACCCCTGCGCCAGCGCGCCCAGCGCCACGGCCACCCGGCCGCCGGTCAGGCCGAAATGGGCCAGCACCGCCAGCGTGCAGATCAGCAGGACGCTGCGTGTGTCGAGGCTGGCCGCCGGCATGGGCCGGACCGCCGGGGAATGGCGAGGGGCGATGTCTGCCAAGGCGAGAAGAGGGGCCCGGGCGGGCCCGGCCGATTGCGTCGGATCGGCGGTTATGCGTTATGGGAGCGTCCATTCTACCCCCGCCCCGGCGCAGGCGCGCGCTGCTACTATCGGAACGTCTCTTCGTTCCGCGTCCGCCCGCATCATGCCGTCGTCTCCCGCTGCCCCCTCCGCAGCCGCCTTGCCCACTTCGCCGGCCGCCGGGCCGTCGGCCGCCCTGCCTGTCGCGCCCGCCCATGGCATGGCCCATCATCCCCTGGACCCCGACGGCGATGCCGGCGGCGCCGACCTGGAACGGCGCTTCGGCGGCGTGCGCCGCCTGCACGGGCCGCAGGCGCCGGCGCTGTTGGCGGCCGCCTCGGTGGCGGTGGTGGGGCTGGGCGGCGTCGGCTCGTGGACGGCCGAGGCGCTGGCGCGCTGCGGCGTGGGCGCGCTGACGCTGATCGATCTCGACCATATCGCCGAATCGAACGTCAACCGCCAGGTGCATGCGCTGTCAGGCACGCTCGGCCAGGCCAAGGTCGAGGCGATGGCGGACCGGATCCGGGCCATCCATCCCGGCTGCCGGCTGACCCTGGTGGACGACTTCCTGACCCCGGACAACGTGGCGGCGCTGCTGGCGCCGGGCCTGCACGCAGTGGCCGATTGCACCGACCAGGTCCGGGCCAAGCTGGCCATGATCCTGCACGCGCGCGGGGCCGGCCTGCCGCTGGTGGTATGCGGCGGCGCCGGCGGCAAGACCGACCCGCTCGCGCTGCGCGCGGGCGACCTGTCCGAGGCGCGCAACGACGCGCTGCTGGCCAAGATCCGGCACGAATTGCGGCGCCGCCATGGCTACCCGGGCGGCGGCGCCGGCGGCAAGGCCGCGCGCCTGCCGCGCATGAAGGTGCGGACCCTGTGGGTGGACCAGCCGGCTCGCCTGCCCGGCCAATGGCTGGACGCGCGAGCCGGCGCGGAAGCGCCGCAAGGACTGTCGTGCGCCGGCTACGGTTCGATCGTCACGGTCACCGCCGCCATGGGCCTGGCCGCCGCGCACGAGGCGCTGGCTGCGGTGCTGGACGATGCCGGCCGGAAGTCGTCGCGCCGGAAGCACAGTGCGCCGTTGTAGTCCGATTTCTTAGGTGTTGCGGTAGGAATTTCCTAGGGTCTTGCGGTATTCTTTTGAGCGCTGACATGATTTGCAACATATGCGGCGCCATCCGACGTCCGCATGCCTGGCCCCCTACCGAAACCCCCGAGCAAGGACCATCGCCATGGCTGACGCGGCGCCGTTTCCCGCAGCCTTTCCCGCCACCGACGCCGGATGGCCGCCATGGCGGGGCGCCGCGCCGGACGTCGCGGAGACACCCCGGCGGGCGCCGGCCGTGCCGGCCGGCGGCCATCACCGCTATCTGCCCACGTCGTCGTTCGACAGCCGCCACTTCTCTTCCGGCGCCGAGGCCTTCCGCGCCTGGTGCGACGCGATCGCCGGCCTGTTCGACGTGGCGCCGGCCGGCGGCCTGGCATCGTTCCATGCGCGCATGCAGACCTACCGGCTGGGGTCGATGCTGCTGGGCAGCGTCGAATCGGCGCCCCAGCAGTTCAGCCGCCCGGCCGCGCTGGCCGCGCGCGGCGGGGTCGATCATTACATGGTGCAGGCCTTCCGCCGCGGCGGCTGCCGCGGCGACGCCGGCGGCCGGGCGGTGCAGGTGAAGGCGGGCGACGTTGCGCTGTTCGACATGACGCGGCCGGTCAGCTGCGCGGCGCAGGGCTTCCGCTATACGCTGCTGGTCATCCCGCGGCCGATCCTGGAGCCGCTGCTGGACCGGCCCGACGCCGCCCACGGCCTGGTGATCCGTGGCGATACCGCCGCCGGCCGCATCCTGTCCGAACACCTGGTCTCGGTCTGCGCGCGCGCCGCGCAATTGAGCGCGGCCCAAGGGCAGATGATTCTGCAGGGCAGCGCGGCCATGATCGCCGGCTGCGCCGGCCCGGCGTCGGGCGCCGCCGAAACGGCCGCGTCCGACCTGCGCCGTGCCGCGCTGGACGGCATCAAGCGCCATGTCGAGGCCCATCTCGGTTCGCCCGAGCTGTGTCCCGACGAAATCTGCCGCCGGTTCGGCGTCTCGCGCCCCACGCTGTTCCGGCTGTTCACGCCTTACGGCGGCTTTTCCCATTACCTGCGCGAGCGGCGCCTGCGCCGCTGCTTCGGCGAAATCACCTCGCCGCAGCACGCGCACCGGCGCATCGGCGACATCGCCGGCGCCTGGGGCTTCCAGAACGAGGCCGCCTTCAGCCGCGCCTTCCGCCGGCTATTCGGCGCCTCCGCGCGCGAAGTGCGCCAGGCCTTCCTAGGCGATCGCCGGCCGGGCGATTAGGCGATCGGGGAAGCCTCATGCAGTTTTACGTCGAACCAGCCGCGCAGCGCGTTCGACAGCCGCACCGCGTCGGCGGCCTGCAGGTCGGCGGCCGTCAGCACGCGTTCCTCCACCGCCTCGTCGTCCAGCAGCGCCGCGCGCTGCACGCCCGGCAGCGCGCCGCATTCCAGCGGCGGCGTGTACCAGCGGCCGTCCAGCCGCAGGTAGAGGTTGCTGCGGCTGCCCTCGCAGCATTCGCCGCGCTCGTTCAGGTAGATCAGGTCGAAATGGTCCGGGTGCGCGTCGAGCCAGGCGGCGGCCTCGGCGTACCAGGGGCGGAAAGTGGTCTTGTGGCGCAGCAGCGGCTGGCGCGAGTCGAGGCGGCCGGGCGCCAGCGCGACGCGCGGCCGTTCCGGCAGCGGCGGCAGCACGGCATGGCCGATATCGACGGCGCCGTCGTCGGCCAATTCCAGCCGCAGCCGGTGCGCCTGCCCTTCGGGCAGCCCGGCGGCCGCGCGGGCGACGGCGCGCTGTACACGCTCGGCCGGCCAGCGGTAGCCGAGCGCGGCGCAGGACCGGGCCAGGCGCTCGACGTGCCACGGCAGCAGCGGCATGCCGCCGTCGGCCGCCACGCGCACGGTCTCGATCAGGCGCGGGCGCATCGACGCAACTTCCGCGTTGCCGGCGCGTCGCCGCGCTTCCGTCCGTGCGGCCGGGGCCGCCCCTGCCGCGTGTGCGCGCGCCTCATCCCGCGGCCATCGCGGCTTCGTCGCGCGGCACCAGGAAATCGTGCAGCGCCGCGCCGGTGTGGGATCGCGCGCGCTGCGCCATCACCTGCTCCGGCGTGCCCTGCACGACCAGCTGGCCGCCTTCGCTGCCGCCCTCCGGGCCCATGTCGAGCAGCCAGTCGGCCTCGGCGATCACGTCCAGATTGTGCTCGATCACCACCACCGTATTGCCGGCGTCGACCAGCCGGTGCAGCACGCGGATCAGCTTTTCCACGTCGGCCATCGACAGGCCCACGGTGGGTTCGTCCAGCACGTACAGCGTGTGCGGCTGCCGATTGGCGCGGCCGGTGCGCAGCACGCCTTCTTCCATGCGGGCCTTGGCCAGCTCGGTCACCAGCTTGATGCGCTGCGCCTCGCCGCCCGACAGCGTGGGCGACGGCTGGCCCAGGGTCAGGTAGCCCAGGCCCACGCTTTGCAGCAGTTGCAGCGGATTGAGGATGGCCGGGTGCGCGGCGAAGTAGTCGACCGCCTCGTCGATCTCCATCGCCAGCACGTCGCCCACGCTCTTGCCGCGCAGGTGCACGGCCAGCGTCTCGCGGTTGAAGCGCCTGCCGCCGCATACGTCGCACGGCACTTTCACGTCGGGCAGGAAATTCATCTCGATGGTGCGCATGCCCTGGCCTTCGCACACCTCGCAGCGGCCGCCGCCGGTGTTGAAGCTGAAGCGGCCGGCGTTCCAGCCGCGCATGCGGGCTTCGGCGGTGTCGGCGAACTGCTTGCGCACGTTGTCCCAGAAGCCCACGTAGGTGGCCGGGCAGGAGCGCGGCGTCTTGCCGATCGGCGTCTGGTCCACTTCGAGCACCCGGTCGATGCGCTCCCAGCCGTCGATGCCGGCGCAGCCGGTCCAGCCGCTGGCTTCCTTGCCGACCCGGCGCTGCAGGTTGTCGAGCAGCACGTCGCGCGCCAGGGTCGACTTGCCCGAGCCCGACACGCCGGTCACGACTGTCAGCCGGCCGACCGGGAAGCGCGCCTGCACGTCGCGCAGGTTGTGCAGCCGCGCGCCGCGCACCGTCACCGACGGCGTGGCGGCGTCGACCGGGCGCCGCGCCTGCAAGGGGTGGCGCAGCGGGTGGGCGAGATAGCGGCCGGTAAGCGATTCGCCGTTGGCCACGATGTCGTCCACCGTGCCCTGCGCCACCACGCGGCCGCCGCGCACGCCGGCGCCGGGGCCGATGTCGATCACGTGGGCCGCGCGGCGGATGGTGTCCTCGTCGTGCTCCACCACCACCAGCGTGTTGCCCTTGCTTTCCAGCCGCGACAGCGCGTTCAGCAGGATGCGGTTGTCGCGCGGGTGCAGGCCGATGGTGGGTTCGTCCAGCACGTAGCACACGCCCTGCAGATTGGAGCCGAGCTGCGCCGCCAGCCGGATGCGCTGCGCCTCGCCGCCCGACAGCGTGGGCGCGGCGCGGTCGAGCGCCAGGTAGCCCAGGCCCACCTCCTGCAGGAATTCGAGCCGGCTGCGCAGTTCGGCCAGGATGTCGCGCGCGATCTCGGCTTCGCGGCCGGAGGTTTCCAGGCCGAGGAAGAAGGCCGCGGCCTCGCGCACCGACATCGAGGCCAGTTCGGCGATCGACTTGCCGCGCCACTGCACTGCCAGCGCATTGCGGTTCAGGCGCTGGCCCTGGCATTGCGGGCAGGGCAGCACCTCGCCCTCGTACCAGGCATTCCAGGCGGTCTCCTCGCCGGTCTGTTCGGCGTCGAAGCCTTGCAGCCTGACGCCGGTGCCGAAGCAGGACGGGCACCAGCCGTGCTTGGAGTTGTACGAGAACATGCGCGGATCGGGCTCGGGGAAGCTGGTGCCGCACGATGGGCAGGCCCGTTTGACCGAGAACACCAGTTCCTCCAGCTCGGGCGCCAGCGTGGCATCGCCGCCGTCGATGCTGGCGCGCAGGCGCTCCAGCGGCCACACCACGCGCAGGATGCCGTGGCCATGCTCGAGCGCCTCGTGCACCGCGTCGCGCAGCTGCGCCTCGTGCGCCGGATCGACCAGGAAGTCGGCCACCGGCAGGTCGATGTCGTGTTCCTTGAAACGGTCCAGCCGCGGCCACTTGGCGGTCGGCACGAAGGCGCCGTCGACCCGCAGGTGGCTGTGACCGCGGTTGGCGGCCCACTTGGCGAGGTCGGTGTAGTAGCCTTTGCGCGCGGTCACCAGCGGCGCCAGGATGCCCACGTGCCGGCCCTTGAGGTCGCGCATGATGCGGCTGACGATCAGGTCGAAGGTCTGCGGCTCGACCGGGATGTCGCAGTTGGGGCAGTACTGCGTGCCCAGCTTCATGTAGAGCAGGCGCAGGAAGTGGTGGGTCTCGGTCATCGTCGCCACGGTCGACTTGCGGCCGCCGCGGCTGGTGCGCTGCTCGATCGCCACCGTGGGCGGGATGCCGAAGATGGCGTCGACGTCGGGCTTGCCGGCCGGCTGCACGATGGAACGCGCGTAGGCGTTCAGCGATTCCAGATAGCGGCGCTGGCCTTCGTTGAACAGGATGTCGAAGGCCAGGGTCGACTTGCCGGAGCCCGACACGCCGGTGATGACCGTGAACAGGTTGCGCGGGATCTCGACGTCGACGCCCTTCAGGTTGTGCTCGCGCGCGTTCTTGATCTGGATCGACTGCGCCGCGTGGCGGCGGCGCGTCAGCAGGTTCTGCAGCGGCGTGCCGGCGTCGGTGTCGTTCGCTGCCGGCTCGGGCGCAGCGGCAGCGGCGGGGGCATCGGCGGTGCCGGCGGCATTGGCCGCCGTGCCATAAGGCACCGCGGGCTCGGCGACCGCGAGCGCGTCTGCGCGCGCCGCCAGCGCATCGGCTTCGCGCGCGGCGTCGGCCGCGTCGGCCAGCGCCGCAGTGGTCCGCGCCGCAGCTTCCTCGGCCGCCGCCAGCGTGCCGATCTCCGCCTCGTACTCGCGCAGCGCGCGGCCGGTGTGCGAATCCGGATGGGCCATCACGTCCTGCGGCGTGCCGGTGGCGACGATGAAGCCGCCGGCGTCGCCGCCTTCCGGCCCGAGGTCGATCAGCCAGTCCGACGCACGGATCACGTCGAGGTTGTGTTCGATAACGATCAGCGTGTGGCCAGCCGCCAGCAGTTTGCGGAACGCGCCCATCAGCCGCGCGATGTCGTCGAAGTGCAGGCCGGTGGTGGGCTCGTCGAACAGGAACAGGCTGCCCTTTTTCGACAGCTTGGCGCCGATGGTGGAAATGCCGGAGCGCGCTGCCTCGGCCAGGTGGCCGGCCAGCTTGAGCCGCTGCGCCTCGCCGCCCGACAGGGTCGGCACCGGCTGGCCCAGCCGCACGTATTCGAGCCCGACGTCGGCCAGCGGCGCCAGCCCGTACTCGATGTCGCGTTCGCCGGCGAAGAATTCCAGCGCCTCGGTCACCGTCATGTCGAGCACGTCGGAGATCGACGCGCTGCGGCCGCCGCGCTCGATGGTGACTTCGCGCACCTCGGGCCGGAAGCGGGTGCCGTCGCAGTCCGGGCAGCGCAGGTAGACGTCGGACAGGAACTGCATCTCGACGTGCTCGAAGCCGGTGCCGCCGCAGGTGGGGCAGCGGCCGTCGCCGGCGTTGAAGCTGAACATGCCGGCCGTGTAGCCGCGCTCCTTCGACAGCCGGGCCTGCGCGAACAGCTTGCGGATGCCGTCGAAGGCGCCCACGTAGCTGGCGGGATTCGAGCGCGCCGTCTTGCCGATCGGCGACTGGTCGACCATCACCACGTCGGCCAGCCAGTCGTCGCCCAGGATGCGGTCGTGCGCGCCCGGGGACTCGGTCGGCTTGCCCTTGAGCTTGAGCAGCGCCGGATACAGCACGTCCTGGATCAGGGTCGACTTGCCCGAGCCCGACACGCCGGTCACGCACACCAGCCGGCCCAGCGGGAATTCCACGTGCAGGTTCTTCAGGTTGTGCTCGCGCGCGCCTTCCACGATCAGGCGCGGCGTGCCGGCGGTGACCGTCATCGGCCGCGGCGCGGCCACGTGGCGGCGGCCGGACAGGTAATCGCCGGTGAGGGTGGGCGCGCCGCGCAACTGCGCCGGCGTGCCGTTGAACACGATGCGCCCGCCGCGCTCGCCCGGGCCGGGGCCGATGTCGATCACGCGGTCGGCCGCCAGCATCACCTGCGGGTCGTGCTCCACCACCACCAGCGAATTGCCGGCGTCGCGCAGCCGGTGCATGACCTCGACGATGCGGCCCATGTCGCGCGGGTGCAGCCCGATCGAAGGCTCATCGAGCACGAACAGCGTATTGACCAGCGAGGTGCCGAGCGCCGTGGTCAGGTTGATGCGCTGCACTTCGCCGCCCGACAGCGTGCGGCTCTGGCGGTCCAGCGTCAGGTAGCCGAGGCCGACGTCGCACAGGAATTTCAGGCGCGCGCGGATCTCTTCCAGCAACAGCTCGGTGGCGGCATCGAGCACGCCGTCGAACTTCAGCGCGTCGCAGAAACGGCGCACGCGCTCGATCGGCAGCAGCATCAGGTCGTGGATGGTCAGGCCGGGCAGGGCGGCCAATTGGGCCGCGCTCCACTTGGCGTGGACCGGCCGGAAGCGGGCGTACTTGCCGTCGCTTTCGGGCAGCACCGCGTCGGCGTCGGCCTTGCTGCCCACGCGCCACAGCAGCGCGTCGGGCTTGAGCCGCGAGCCGCGGCAGGCGGGGCAGGGCGTGTAGGCGCGGTACTTCGACAGCAGCACGCGGATGTGCATCTTGTAGGCCTTGGTTTCCAGCCAGTCGAAGAAGCGCTTCACGCCGTACCACTGCTTTTTCCAGGCCTCGTTGCCGCCCTTCCAGTCGGGCGTGCCGCCCAGCACCCATTCGCGCTGGGCGTCGGTCAGCCGGTTCCACGGCACGTCGAGCGGAACGCCGGCGCGGCCCGCGTACTTGACCAGGTCGTCCTGGCATTCCTTGTAGCTCGCGGTCTGCCACGGCTTGACCGCGCCGCCGCGCAGCGTCTTGTTCTCGTCGGGCACGATCAGGCCGTAGTCGATCCCGATCACGCGGCCGAAGCCGCGGCAGGTCTCGCAGGCGCCGAGCGGCGAATTGAACGAGAACGCGCTGGGCGTGGGCGCGGCGTAGCCAATGTCGCTTTCCGGGCAGTGCAGGCCGTCGCTGTACTTCCAGACCTCCCGCTCGGCGCCATCGTCGCCCAGCACGCGCACGTCGACCCGGCCGGCGCCCAGCCGCAGCGCGGTGTCGAGCGCCTCCATCACGCGCGCGCGGCCGGCATTGGAAAAGCGGAAGCGGTCCTGCACCACGTCGAGCACCTGGTGCGCGTCCTTGCCGTTGCCTTCGCTGCGGCGCGCGTGCACGCGGGTGTAGCCCTGGCGCTCCAGGAAGGCGCGGATCTCGTCTTCGCCGAAATTGGCGGGCACGGTCACGGCGAAGGTGACCGCCAGGCGCGGGTCGCCTGCCCGTTCGGCGCGTTGCGCCAGCGAATCGTGGATGGTGTCGGCGGTGTCCTGCCGCACCGGCAGCGCCGTGTCGCGGTCGTACAGCGTGGCGGCGCGCGCGAACAGCAGCTTCAGGTGGTCGTTCAGCTCGGTCATCGTGCCGACCGTGCTGCGCGAACTGCGCACCGGGTTGGTCTGGTCGATCGCGATGGCCGGCGGAATGCCTTCCACGCGGTCGACCTGGGGCTTGTCCATGCGGTCGAGGAACTGGCGCGCGTAGGGCGAGAAAGTCTCGACGTAGCGGCGCTGGCCCTCGGCATACAGCGTGTCGAACACCAGCGAACTCTTGCCCGAGCCGGACACGCCGGTCACCACCACCAGTTCATTGGTGGGAATGTCGAGGCTGAGGTTCTTGAGGTTGTTCTGGCGGGCGCCGGTCACGCGGATGGCGGGGGCGGCGTCTGGGGAATCCTGGGAGGAGGAGGCGGAAGTCATTGACGTCAGATGGGGCCGTATTCCGGTACGGCAATCCTGTCATCGTAGCCCAGCCGCCCATTAGGGAAAACCGCAACGTTTGATAAGCTTTTGTAACAACTGCGGAACCGGCCTATATAGGTCGCGGCGTTAGTATTATCCCTATGCACAAGCGCGATCTCTACCCCTCTAGCGATCCCTTGGGCGTCGAAGCCGGATTCTACATCCCCGTTCCGACGCTCGGCGACGCCGCGCTCCCTCCGCCGCGCAGCCTGCGCCTGGCGGTGCTGGCCGTGCTCGCCGTGCTGCTGGCCGCCATCGTGCTGGTGGTCTACACCGTTCCCGTCGTCACCCACACCTGGCAAGTCGTCAGCCACCAGACCGACAAGGTCCTGGGCCGCATCCTCGGCCGCGCCGAGCAACAGACCGCCGAATTCCTCGGCGGCGTCGGCCTGACGGGCTCGACCGCGATCGAAACCGAAGCGGTTCCTCCCCAGATCCACTGAATTCGGGCTAGAATCGCTGGTTGACCTAATTCAAGATTCAAGCTGGGAGATCGACATGGCTGAAAAGAAGCGCACGCGCCGCAACACCCTTGAGCGCCGTTGCCTGGGCAAGGGCTTCAAGCGCCTGTTCGTGGGCGCCCCGAAGGGCATCTTCAAGATGCTCGAGAAGGTCAAGCGGGCGTAGTTAAGCCCACCCCTACGCGCTTGCGCGCGCCCCTCGAGGGGCGATGCGAGCGGACCGGCGGAGCCGGATCCGCCGCATCCTGGATGGGTTGCGGTATGCGATAGAAGTGCGTAGCGCCGCAGGTAACTGAAGGCCGTACGCACTGCTTCTGGAAAGCCGTGGCATCGAAAGATGCCACGGCTTTTTGTTTTTTGCCGCCGCGCATCGTCCGCTCCTACATGATGTAGGTCCAAATTTGCCCCATCAGACGTGTGATACCATTTTGGTGGAACCAATTTGGAGGACAGCCATATGGACCTGGAGGAGATCGAGCGCCTGGTCGAGGACGATCGCCACTGCGGCATATTCCGCGTGCATCGCAAGGCATTCGTGGACCCGGCCATTTTCGTACTGGAGCGCGACCGCGTCTTCGACCGTTGCTGGCTGTATGCCGGCCATGAGTCCGAAGTGGCCTCGCCCGGCGATTTCATCACTCGCAAGGTCGGAGGGCGGCCGCTGTTGCTGGTGCGCAATCGGGAGGGGCGCGTCGGCGCCTTCGTCAATGCGTGCTCCCATCGCGGCAACGCGGTCTGCCGCGAAAAGTCGGGCAACGCCCGCAGCTTCAACTGCTTCTACCACGCGTGGACGTTCGACCTCGACGGCAAGCTAATCGGCGTGCCCGGCGCGGACGCCTATTCCGAAGCCTTCGATGCGGGCGAGCACGGGCTGTCCGCGGTCCCTCGCTTCGAAAGCTATCGAGGCCTGATGTTCGTCTGCTTCGACAAGGAAGCCGTCGACCTGGCGAGCTACCTGGGGCCCGAGGCCCGGCAGCAGATCGACTACGTGGTCGATTCCGCCGGCTCGCCTGCGGAACTGGAAGTGGTGCAGGGCGCGCAGGCCTACGGCATGCGGGCGAACTGGAAGCTGCTGGTGGAGAACAGCATCGATTCCTACCACGGCATTCCGACCCATCAGCGCTTTTTCAAGAAATACCTGAACGATCTGGGCATACGCACCAACGTCGACCAGATGGCCAGGCCCGGCAGCGCGGGCCGCGCCTTGGGCAATGGACACGCCGTTTCCGAAAAAGCCAAGCACAACACCGCGCTGGAGGCCGGCGCCGCCGCCGAACTTGCCGAACGGCGCAGGCGGATCGAGGCCGAGCATGGCGTCGATTACGCCCACCAGGCATGCGATTTCGACCGGAATGTCTTCATCTTTCCGAACCTCATCCTGATCTCCACCTGGCGGACGGTGCGCACCTTCTACCCGGTGGCGCCGGACTACATGGAAATCGAGGCCTGGGGCCTCATGCCCAAGAGCGACAGCCCCACGCTGCGGGCGCAGCGTTTCCAGAATTTCATTTCCTTCCTGGGGCCGGCCGGCTTCGGCACGCCCGACGACGTGAGCGCATTGGAAGGCTGCCAGCGCGGCTACGCGGCCTGGCGCGAAGCCCCCTGGTCGGACATTTCCCGGGGCATGAAGCGCGCAGCGCCGATCGCCACCGACGAATTGCAGATGCGAGCCTTCTGGCGGCGCTGGCACGCCCTCATGCTCGATCGCAAGGGGGATACCGACTGTACCGACCGCGCGGCCCGGCCCACCGCTGCCTTGGCATGAGACGACGACATGGAAACCGTATCGAACGCGACGCTGACCGTACACGATGCCCAGCGCATTTTCGTCGCCGAGGCCGCGCTGCTGGACGAGTGGCGGCTGGCCGAATGGATGAGGCTGCTGACTGACGACGCCAGGTATCTGGTGCCTCCGCTGGATGCTCCCGATGCCGATCCTCGCACCGCGCTGTTTCTCGTCGCCGATACGCCGGTGATGCTGAGATCGCGGGTGGAGCAATTGATGGGCAAGGTGAACTGGGCCGAGAACCCCCGGTCGCGGACGCGCAGGTTGGTGACCAACGTCCGCGTTCTGGAGGCCGGGGCCGATACCGCACGGGCTGCCGCCAATTTCGCGGTCTGGCAATTCGCGCACGGCCAGGCCGACACCTACGTCGGCCGCTACGTCCACACCCTCAAGCGCGTCGACGGCGACTGGCTGATCCAGGAACGCCGCGCGATGCTCGACATGGAAGCCTTGCGGCCCCACGGCAAGCTCAGCTTCATCCTCTGACCCGACCGCCCTGGCGGATCATCCCGACAAACGGAGACATCATGAAAAAAACAGTGGCCGCCCTGGCCCTCGGCGCGGCCTGTGCCGCACAGGCCGGCACCGACGTGCAGTCCTTCCCGCACTCCCCGGTGACCATCATCGTTCCCGTCGCGGCGGGGGGCGGGCTGGACGCGCTGGCCCGCACCATGGCGCCCTATCTGGGCGAACGCTGGAAGCAGCCGGTCGTGGTGGTGAATCGGCCGGGCGTGGGAGGGTGGGTCGGGGCGGTGGCCGCGGCCAAGTCGCCCCCGGACGGCTACACATTGCTGATCGCGCACGACGCGCTGGTCATCTCGAACAAGTTCCTGACCAAGGACCAGCCCATCGATCTCGACAAGGATCTGGCGCCGATCGCCCCGCTGGTGCAGGCCAACCAGATGCTGCTTGCCGCGCCCTCGGTCCAGGCCGGCGACCTGGCGGCGTTCGTCAGGCTGGCCAAGGCGAACCCGGGCAAGTATTCGTACGGCTCCTATGGACCGGGCAGTCCGCCGCAGCTGGCCTGGGCCTCCCTCGCCCACAACGAGGGGCTCGATCTGCTCGAGGTGCCCTACAAGGGCATCGCGCCTTCCATCCAGGCGGTGCTGAGCGATGAGGTGCAGCTGTCCCTGTCGAGCGGCCAGGTGGCGGGGAAGCTGATGGAGGCGGGCCGCCTGAAGGCGCTTGCCGTCGCCAGCCCCCAGCGCGATCCCCGCTACCCGGACATCAAGACCACCGCCGAATTGGGCTATCCCTATCTGCAACTGTCGATCTGGCACAGCCTGTTCGCGCCCGGCGGCACGCCGCCGGAGCTGACGGAAAAGATCGCCGCCGACGTGCGGGCCGTACTGAAGAACCCGGACTTCCTGAAGAAAATCCCCGATTTCATGCCGCTCGATGGCGGCCCCGCGGCGCTGTCCCGGCGCATTGCGGAGGAATCGAAGCGCACGAAGGCGATGATCGACATCGCCGGCGTGGTTCCCCAATGAGGGACGTCCAGCCAGGATCCGCCGCATGAACACCGTAACCTCCCGCACCGAACCGATCGCGCGCCAGCTGTACGAGGCGGCCGGCACCCGCGTTCCCATCGCCAGGCCGTCGGACGCCCGCCCGGACGGGACCGCGTCGCTCGCAGGCGCGTACCGGATTCAACAGGCCCTGATCGGCCGGCATATGGCGGCCGGCGATCGCATCGTCGGCTACAAGGTCGCCATTACCACGCGCGCCAGGCTGGCCGCGATGTCGCTCGCCGCCCCGCTGGCCGGCAAGCTGCTCGCCGGCGCCGGCGTGGCGAGCGGCGGCAGCATCGCCGCGGACGCCCTGATCGGCCCGCGCATCGAGCCGGAGGTCGCGTTCGTCATGAAGCGTTCGTTGCGCGGCCCGTTCTGCACGTTCGACGACGTATATCGCGCCACGGCCCACGTCGCGCCGGCGCTCGAAATCCTGGATTCGCGCTACGTCCCCGGCCCTTTCGACGCCTATTCGGCCGTGGCCGACAACGTGTCGTCCGCCCGGCACGTCATCGGCACGCAGCGGTGCGCGCTCGACGGGCTGGACCTGGCGCGCGTGGGCTGCGCGCTCTATCGGAACGGCGAGGTGCTGGCCACCGGCGCCGGCGCGCAGGTCTTGGGCCATCCGGCCTATGCGGTGGTCGAACTGGTGAACGATCTGGCCACCCGTGGGGAGGGGCTGGAAGAAGGCATGGTGGTGATGACCGGCGGATGGGTGGAGGCGTCGGCCGCGAATGCCGGCGACGACTTCCGCGCCAGCTTCCACACCCTGGGCGACGTATCGGTCCGTTTCGGATGACCCGTCCGGGCGGCGCCGGGGCTAGCTTCCCAGCAGGATCTCCGACCAGTATCGGGTCGCATCGCCCATGTGTTTTTGCATGATCTCCCGCGCCGCGGCCGCATTCCGCTGCTCGATGGCGTCGACCAGCATGTGGTGCTGTCTTGCCGCAGCCCGGCCCGCCTCGACATTTTCGAAGTAGACGCGCCGGCGCTGCAGCGACAGGAGATAAAAGGCGTGGAGAATGCGCACCAGCACCACGTTGTGGGAGCTTGACGCCAGTTTCATATGGAAGGCCTGGTCCAGCTCGACCATGTTGCCGTTGGCGGCCAGCACGGCGTCGGTCTGACGCAGGATCTCCCGCAACTGCCGGATGTCTTCTTCGGTGCGATGTTCGCAGGCGCGTGTCATCGCATCCAATTCCAGGGTGATGCGGACTTCCATCATGTCCACCACTTCGCGGGCCGACGGGGTGGTGCCCAGCTCGGACAGCAGCACGATTGCCTCGAAACTGCTTTCGGCGGCCGTGTCCTTCAAGTAGATTCCCGAATTGGCCTTGGTTTCGAGCACCCGCAATGCGCTGAGCATGGCAATGGCCTCGCGCAGCGCATTGCGGCCCACGCCGAAGCGGGCGGCCAGATAGCGCTCCGACGGCAGCTTTTCCCCCGGCTCGAAACGGCGGTCTTTCAGAAACGCCATGATCTTGGTGATCAGGGGCTTTTCGGCTTCTCCGGCCTGGCCGGAAAGCGGGGCTGGATTGGATGAGATCATGGACTTATATACCTACATTGGTCCTACCAACTTGGTGTTACCAGTTTAGCATATGAGATGATTGGGCCTCGCCTCCCGCATTGTCCCGTTCGCACCCACGACCGATATGATCATTTCCTCCTGCACCGACTACCGCGCGGCCGCGCAGAGCAAGCTCCCTCCCTTCCTGTTCCACTACGTCGACGGCGGCGCCTATGCCGAGCGCACCCTGCGCCGCAATGTCGACGACCTGGCCGACATCGCGCTGCGGCAGCGGGTGCTGCGCAACATGTCGGAACTGAGCCTGGAAACGCGCCTGTTCGGCGAGACGCTGGCGATGCCGGTGGCGCTGGCGCCGGTGGGCCTGGCCGGCATGCTGGCCAGGCGCGGCGAGGTGCAGGCGGCGCGCGCCGCCGACCGCAAGGGCATCCCGTTCACGCTGTCGACCGTTTCGGTATGCCCGATCGAGGAAGTGGCGCCCGGCCTGTCGCGCCCGATGTGGTTCCAGCTCTACGTGCTGAAAGACCGCGGCTTCATGCGCAACGCGCTCGAGCGGGCGCAGGCGGCGGGCTGCTCGACCCTGGTGTTCACGGTGGACATGCCGGTGCCGGGCGCGCGCTACCGCGACGCCCATTCGGGCATGAGCGGCCCGCGCGCCGAATGGCGCCGCTACCTGCAGGCGATGCGCCATCCCGCCTGGTCCTGGGACGTGGGTCTGTTCGGCCGTCCGCACGACCTGGGCAACGTGTCGGCCTACCGTGGCCGGCCGACGGGCCTGGAAGACTACATCGGCTGGCTGGCGGCCAATTTCGACCCGTCGATCTCATGGAAAGACCTGGAGTGGATCCGCGACTTCTGGAAGGGGCCGATGGTCATCAAAGGCATCCTGGATCCCGAAGACGCGCGCGACGCCGTGCGTTTCGGGGCCGACGGCATCGTCGTTTCCAATCACGGCGGGCGCCAGCTGGACGGCGTGCTGTCGTCGGCGCGCGCGCTGCCGCCGATCGCCGACGCGGTGAAGGGGCAACTGGCCATCCTGGCCGACGGCGGCGTGCGCAATGGGCTCGACGTGGTCCGCATGCTGGCGCTGGGCGCCGACACGGTGCTGCTGGGGCGCGCCTTCGCCTATGCGCTGGCCGTGGGCGGCGAGGCTGGCGTGGCCAATCTGCTCGGACTGATCGAAAGGGAAATGCGCGTGGCGATGACGTTGACCGGGGCTAAGTCGATTGCCGAGATCAATGTTGATTTGTTGGATCGGGAAGGTTGAGTTCTTGACCGGCCGACGGGGGTGGGGCTTGCCTGTGGGGCGTAGAGGAGTCGGTCCTCCAGCCCCTCGTGGGGCTTCCGGACACCGCTTCGGCCCGCTCGTACGGGCCCGCTTCGGAGCCCTTCCTTCGCGTGCGCCTCGCTCGCCTCCTCTGCGCCGCCCAGGGCCGCCCAACGGGCTCCGAACGCCTTAAGTACTCAACCCCACAAAGAACCCCGAGAACCTCATTCTCCCGTCCCGGGAACAATCGTAGAGAACCCAGCATCGACATGGGTGATTTCGCCAGTAATCCCCGCTGCCAGGTCGGACAGCAGGAAGGCGGCCACGTTGCCGACGTCGTCGATGGTGACGTTGCGGCGCAGCGGCGCATGGGTTTCGACGAATTTGAGGATCTTGGAGAAGTCTTTGATGCCGCTGGCCGCCAGGGTCTTGATGGGTCCGGCCGAGATGGCGTTGGCGCGGATGCCGCGCGGTCCCAGCGCCGAGGCCAGGTAGCGCACGGAGGCTTCGAGGGCAGCCTTGGCCACGCCCATGGTGTTGTAGTTCTCGACCACGCGCTCGGCGCCCAGGTAGGTCAGCGTCAGGACCGAGCCGGTGCCCTGGCCGTCCGGCCCTTGCAGCAGCGGCAGCGCCGCCTTGGCCATGGCCGGGAAACTGTAGGCCGAGATGTCGTGCGCGATGCGGAAGGCCTCGCGCGACAGGCCGTCGAGGAAGTCGCCCGCGATCGCCTCGCGCGGCGCGAAGCCGATCGAATGCACCAGGCCGTCGAGCTTGTTCCAGTGCCCGGCCAGGCCCGCGAAGGTGGATGCGATCTGCTCGTCGGAAGCCACGTCGCACTCGAACACCAGCTTGCTGCCGAACTCGGCGGCGAACTCGGCCACCCGGTCCTTGAAGCGCTCGCCCACGTACGTGAAGGCCAGTTCGGCGCCTTCGCGGTGACAGGCGCGGGCGATGCCGTAGGCAATGGAGCGGTTGGACAGCACTCCGGTGACGAGAATGCGCTTGCCGGCGAGAAATCCCATACGGTTACCTGTGTTGGAAGTTGACCGCCGGCAGTGTATCAGCCGCTGACGCCCGTGCCCGGGATCTGCAGCGTGCGGCCGATCGACAGGGCCGAGCTCTTCAGGTGATTGAGCGCTCGCAGCTGGGCCACCGTGGTGCCGTACTTCCGCGCGATCGAGCTGAGCGTGTCGCCGCGCCGCACCTTGTACGTGCGCGCGCTCAGGCGGGGCGCGGGGGCGCGGGCGACTGCCGAGCGCACCGGATTGGCCGGTCCGCTGGCGATGACCGCGGCTTCGGCCGCGCCGCCCACCGGCACCACCAGCACGGCGCCCGCCAGCACCTTGCTGCGCGGCCCGAGGTTGTTGGCCTTGCGCAGCGTGGCGATCGAGGTCTTGTACTTGCGGGCCACGGTGGCCAGCGTTTCGCCGCGCGCCACCGTGTGATGGTGCCACGACGACAGCGAGCCGCTGTGCGCCTGCAGATTGGCCTCGAACACGGCAACGCGGTCGGCCGGCAGGATCAGCGTGGGCTCGTCGCCGCCGATGATCACGCCGCGGTTGTACGAGGGGTTCAGCGCCTTGAATTCGTCCAGCGGCATCTCGGCCAGCTGGGCCGCCGTCTTGACGTCCATCGTGCGGCTCTTGGTGACCGTGACGAAATACGGCTGGTTGTCGATCGGCGGCAGCGTCAGGCCGAAGGCGGTCGGGTTGGAAATGATGTTCTTGATCGCCTGCAGCTTCGGAATGTAGTTGCGGGTCTCGTCGGGCATGTCGAGCGACAGGTAGTCGGTGGGCAGGTTCTGCGCCTCGTTCTTTTCGATCGCGCGCTTGACCGAGCCTTCGCCCCAGTTGTAGCTGGCCAGCGCCAGCTGCCAGTCGCCGTGGAAGTCGAACAGGTACTGCAGGTAATCGAGCGCCGCGTTGGTCGAGGCGATCGGGTCGCGCCGCTCGTCGCGCCACCAGTCCTGCTTGAGGTTGTAGTTGTGGCCGGTGGCCGGTATGAACTGCCACAGGCCCGAGGCCTTGGCGCTCGACAGCGCCCACGGGTCGTAGGAGCTCTCGACGAAGGGCAGCAGGGCCAGCTCGCTGGGCAGCCCGCGCTGGTCGATTTCTTCGATGATGTAGTACAGGTACTTGCTGGCCCGTTCGGCGCTGCGCTGGAGATAGTCGGGCCGGGCGGCGTAGTAGGCCTCCCATTCCTTGACCAGCGGCGTGTCGATGTTGGGGATGGCGAAGCTGCGGCGCAGGCGCGACCAGATGTCGGTCGGCTGGACCGTCAGGTCGACCACCAGCGGCGCCAGGCCGGGGCGCGAGGTATGGCGCGCCAGCGGCGCGTCGAGCCGCATGCCGTCGTCGGAAGCGGCGGCCTGGCCGTAGCCGGCGAACGAATCGATGGAGGGCAGTGTGGCGCGCTCTGCGCTCAGGGCGGCAGGGCGTTCGAGGACAGGCTTGGCCGACGCATGCATCGATCCGCCGTCCGCCTGTGGCGGTGCCACGGCGGCGCAGCCCGCCAGCGCCAAAGCGGCGGCGGCAGCCAGGAACTTGAACGGGGCCAGGATCAGGATGCCATCGCGGAGGCCTCCCCGCGTGAATAGTACGCCGCGGGGGCGCGATTGCATGTTTTTCATGGGAATACCGGCGTACTCAGCGCGGGCATAGTACGAAGCAGGCCGGGTCGGCGTCAAGGTTGTTTTACAAAATCGCAGCTTTTGCCGGCCCGATGCCAGACAATGCAAGCAGTTACATAAGCCCGGTCAGAATTTGTTTTTCCACTCGCGCAGCGCGGCGAAAACATCCACCTGCGACGCGAGCGGCTGGCCGGCGTGGCGCGCGGCGGCCTGCGCCACGGCGGGTACCGCGGTGCGCAGGAAGGGGTTGACCTGCAGTTCCAGGCCGATCGTTGTCGGCACCGTGGCGCGGTCGGCCTCGCGCAGGCGGCGGGCTTCGCCGTGCCAGGCGGCGAGCGCGCCGTTGCCGGGTTCGACCGCCTCGGCCCAGCGCAGGTTGGACAGCGTGTATTCGTGCGCACAGTAGACCCGCGTGGCGGCCGGCAGCGCGGCGAGCTTGGCCAGCGACTCGTGCATCTGGGCCGGCGTGCCCTCGAACAGCCGGCCGCAGCCGGCGGCGAACAGCGTATCGCCGCAGAACACCAGCGGTTCTACGCCGGCGGCGCGGCCGAAGTAGGCGATGTGGCCCGCGGTATGGCCCGGTACGTCCAGCACGCCGAGGTCCAGGTCCAGTTCGGGCAGCGTCACGCGGTCGCCCTGCGCGAGCCGGCGGTCGCAGTGCGGCAGCCGCTCGCCGGCCGGGCCGAACACGGTGGCGCCGGTGCGCTGCACCAGTTCCGCCACGCCGCCGACATGGTCGTTGTGGTGGTGGGTCAGTAGAATGGCGTGCAGTCGCAGGCCGTCCCGTTGCAGGGCGGCCAGCACCGGCGCCGCGTCGCCGGGGTCCACCACCGCGGCCAGCGTGTCGTGCCGGACCAGCCAGATATAGTTATCGTTGAACGCGCGCAGCGCGCAAACCGGCGAGGCTGCCGCCCGTCGTTCTTCCTTGCCAGAATCATTCATGCCGATGCCCCTTAGTGCCGACCAGGATGCCCCGATTGTAGAACTCGCCCGCTGGCTGGCGACCGACCCCGGCCGCTATGCGCTGGCCTGGGAACAGGAACAGCTCGACCTGCAGGTGGGGGACGTGTTCGGCTTCTATGCGATGCAGGTCGGCCTGCCCGAGATCGATGGGCTGCGCGCCAATCGCATCGCCTTCAAGGGGCTGGTGGCCGAAGGCCTGCCGGCGCCGGCGCAGCGGCCGCGCTGGACGGCGCTGGCGGTGGCGCGCGCCGAAGACCTGCCGTTCGACGCCCAGAGCCTGGACCTGCTGGTGCTGCCGCACACGCTGGAGTGTTCGCGCGACCCGCATCGCGTGCTGCGCGAGGCCGAACGGGTGCTGATGCCCGAAGGCCGGCTGGTGATCACAGGCTTCAATCCGTGGAGCCTGTGGGGCGCGCCGCCGCTGCTGCACTGGCGCACGCCGTTCCTGCCGCGCGGCCTGCGGGCGCTGTCGCAGGCACGGCTGCGGGACTGGCTGGAACTGCTGTCGTTCGACGTGGGCGCCAGCCGCGCCGGCGCCTACGTGCCGGCCTGCCGCTCCGAAACCTGGCTGCGCCGCTGGGCGTTCCTCGAACACGCCGGCGAGCGCTGGTGGCCGTTCGCCGGGGGCCTGTACGTGCTGTCGGCGATCAAGCGCACGGCGGGCCTGCGGATCATCGGGCCGGCGTGGAAAACCCAGAAACCGGCCCGTTCGGCGGCCGCTGTCGCTACCACCCGGGTAAACACTCATGCGCGGCACGGACGAGGCCCGATTGCCTAAGGAATAGGCCCACCCCTTGCGGCACCGGCGGACCGGAGAGGAAGGCCCACCCCTTGCGGCTTCGCCGCGCCCCTCAAGGGGCGACACCGGCGGACCGGAGAGGAAGGCCCACCCCTTGCGGCTTCGCCGCACCCCTCAAGGGGCGACACCGGCGGACCGGCAAAGCCGGATCCGCGGTGCCCGGGGTTGGGGCCGCGGTGGTGGGCCATTGGAATCGATAGTCGCCACGCGGCAGTCGGGCAATGCTAAATTGCACGATACAGTTTGTTGCCTCCCGGCCTTCCCCGCCATGCAGAAAAGCTCCGTCATCCTGATCGTGGTCGCCGCGCTCGCCGTTGGCGGTGGCGCCGGGTATTTCGCGCCGCGCGCGTTCAAGGGCGGCGCGGCCGGCGCTGCCGGCGTGGCGGCGCCGGCCGCGCGCGAGGCCCCGGCCCGCCAGCGCGAGGCCCAGGCGGTGGCGGTGGAGGTCGTGACGGTGGCCAGCAAGCCGCTGGAGCGCGGCATCACCGCGGTCGGCAGCCTGCGGTCCGACGAATCCGTCACGCTGCGGCCTGAAGTCGCGGGCCGCATCAGCGAGATCCTGTTCACCGAGGGACAGCGGGTGCGCAAGGGCCAGGTGCTGGTGCGCCTGGACGATTCCGTGCCGCGCGCCGAGCTGCAGCAGGCGCGCGCCAACCACTCGCTGGCCAAGAGCAATTACGAGCGGTCGATCGAGCTGCAGCAGAAAGGCTTCATCAGCAAGCAGGCCAAGGACGAGGTCGACAATGCGCTGAAGGTGCAGGAGGCGGCGATGGTGCTGGCCGAGGTCAAGCTGGAGAAGAACCAGATCCGCGCCCCGTTCAACGGCGTGATCGGGCTGCGCAGCGTGTCGGTCGGCGACTACGTCGGCGTCGGCCAGGACCTGGTGCCGCTGGAGGCGATCGATCCGCTCAAGGTGGATTTCCGCATCCCCGAGCTGTACCTGTCGCAGATCCGCAATGGCCAGCTGCTGCAGATCTCGCTCGACGCCGTGCCGGGCAAGGTATTCGACGGCAAGGTGATCGCCATCAGCCCGGCCATCGACGCCGGCGGCCGTTCGATCGTGATGCGCGCCCAGGTCCGCAACGACGCGGGCCTGCTGCGCCCCGGCATGTTCGCCCGCGTGCGGCTGCTGCTGGCCGAGCGCGCGCAGGCCTTGATGGTGCCCGAGGCGGCGCTGGCGCCGGCCGGCGACGAGCAGTTCGTGTTCCGCGTCGAGGAAGGCCGCGCGCAGCGGGTGCAGGTCGAGATCGGCCAGCGCCGCGAAGGCTGGGTCGAGGTGGTCTCGGGCCTGGCCGAGGGCGACGTGGTGGTGGTGGCCGGTTCCCACAAGCTGCACCCCGGCGCCGCCGTGAAAACGGCGCAGGCCGCCGGGCTCTGAGGCCGCCGCCATGGTCCTGTCCGAAATCTGCGTCAAGCGGCCGGTGTTCGCCTCGGTGCTGTCGCTGCTGGTGGTGCTGGTCGGCCTGATCTCGTATTCGCGGCTCACCGTGCGCGAGTATCCGCAGATCGACGAGCCGGTGGTGTCGGTGTCCACCGTTTACAAGGGCGCGTCGGCCGAGGTGATCGAATCGCAGATCACCAAGGTGCTGGAAGACTCGCTGTCGGGCATCGAAGGGGTCGAGCTGATGACCTCCACCAGCCGCTCCGAGCGCAGCAACATCAACGTGCGTTTCCGGCTGTCGGTGTCGCCCGACGCCGCCGCGGCCGACGTGCGCGACAAGGTCTCGCGGGTGCGCGGCCGGCTGCCGGACGAGATCGACGAGCCCATCATCGCCAAGGTCGAGGCCGACACCCAGCCCATCATGTACCTGGCGGTGGAAGCCGGCGCGATGTCGAGCATGCAGGCCTCCGACTACATCAACCGCTTCATCAAGCCGCGGCTGTCGGTGCTGCCGGGCGCGGCCGAGGTGCGGGTATTCGGCGAACGCCTGCCGGCCATGCGCATCAACGTGGACCGCGGCAAGCTGGCCGGCTATCGCCTGACGGTGCAGGACGTGGAAGACGCGCTGCGGCGGCAGAACGTGGAGATCCCGTCGGGCCGGATCGAATCCAACGCGCGCGAGTTCTCGGTGGTGGCCGCCACCGACCTGAACACGCGCGAGCAGTTCGAGAACGTCGTCATCGCCAACGTGAACGGCTACAGCGTCAGGATCCGCGACGTCGCCACCGTCGGCCTGGGGCCGGTGGACGAGCGCGTCACCTCGCGCTTCAACGGCCAGCCGGCGCTCAACATCGGCGTGGTCAAGCAGTCCACCGCCAACCCGCTCGACCTGTCGCGCGAGGTGCGGCGCGAGATCGAGCTGATCAACCCGACGCTGCCCGAGGGCATGCGGCTGGCGGTGTCGTACGATACCTCCGTGTTCATCGAGAAATCGATCGAGTCGGTGTTCCACACCATCGTCGAGGCCATCGTGCTGGTGGTGCTGGTGATCTTCTTCTTCCTGCGCAACCTGCGCGCCAGCCTGATCCCCATCGTCACGATACCGGTGTCGCTGATCGGCGCCTGCTCGCTGATGTACGCCTTCGGCTTCTCGGTCAACACGCTCACGCTGCTGGCGATGGTGCTGGCCATCGGCCTGGTGGTGGACGACGCCATCGTGGTGCTGGAGAACATCTTCCGCCACATCGAGGAAGGCAAGTCGCGCATGCAGGCGGCGCTGCTGGGCTCGAAGGAAATCGGCTTCGCCGTGGTGGCGATGACGCTCACGCTGGTCACGGTGTACGCGCCGCTGGCCTTCGCCACCGGCCGTACCGGCCGGCTGTTCATCGAGTTCGCGCTGGCGCTGGCCGGCGCGGTGCTGTTTTCCGGCTTCGTCGCGCTCACGCTGACGCCGATGATGTGCTCGCTGCTGCTGCACCACGAAACGAAGCACAGCCGCCTCTACAACCTGATCGAGGGCGGGCTCGACGGGCTCAACCGCGGCTACCGCGGCGCGCTGGCTTTCGCGCTGGGCCATCGCTGGTGGGTGGTGGCGCTGGGGCTGGCGGTGGGCGCCAGCAGCGTGCCGCTGTTCCAGACCATCAAGAGCGAGCTGTCTCCGGTGGAAGACCGCGGCGCCATCTACGGCCGGGTCACCTCGCCGCAGGGCGCCACCGTGGGCTACACCACCGACTACCTGCGCCGCATCGAGCAGATCTACGCCGACATCCCGGAAATGGAAGCGCACCAGGCGGTGGCCGGCTTCCCCATCGTGACCGACGGCAACGCCATCCTGCGCCTGAAGCCGTGGGACGAACGCAGCAAATCGCAGCAGCAGATCGCGCGCGAACTGCAGCCCAGGTTCGCCGCGCTGCCCGGCGTGCAGGCCTTCCCGACCAATCCGCCGTCGCTGGGGCAATCGGCGCGTTCGTCGCCGGTCGAGTTCGTCATCATGAGCCAGGTTTCGTACCCGGAGCTGGCGGGCATCGTCGACAATTTCCTGGCCGAGCTGTCGCGCTACCCGGGCGTGCAGAACGTGCAGACCGACCTCAAGCTCAATACGCCCGAGCTGCGCGTGCAGGTCAACCGCGACAAGCTGGCCGACGTCGGCGTCGACGTCGACCGCGTGGGGCGCACGCTCGAATCGATGCTGGGCGGGCGGCAGGTCACCCGCTTCAAGGACAGCGGCGAACAGTACGACGTGCTGGTGCAGGTGATCCCGCGCGACCGCTCCAATCCGAACGACATTTCCGACATCTACGTGCGCGCCCGCAGCGGCGAGATGGTGCAGCTGGCCAACCTGCTGCACGTGCGCGAAGGCGTCTCGCCGCAGACGCTGAACCATTTCAACCGGCTGCGATCGGTCACGGTGTCGGCCACGCTGGCGCCGGGCTATGCGCTGGGCGACGCGCTGGCCGTCATGCGAGACATCGCCGCCCGCACCCTGCCGCCCGGCGTGCAGACCGACCTGAACGGCCAGTCGCGCGAGTTCCGCGATTCGGCCGGCAGCATCTACCTGGTGTTCGCGATGGCAGTGGCCTTCATCTACCTGGTGCTGGCGGCGCAGTTCGAAAGCTGGCGCAACCCGCTCATCATCATGCTGTCGGTGCCGCTGTCGATGACCGGCGCGCTGCTGGCGCTGTGGCTGTCGGGCGGCACGCTGTCGATCTACAGCCAGATCGGGCTGATCACGCTGGTGGGGCTGATCACCAAGCACGGCATCCTGATCTGCGAATTCGCCAACCAGTTGCGCGACGCCGGCAAGCCGCTGCTGGAAGCCGTGATCGAGGCCAGCGTGATGCGGCTGCGGCCCATCCTGATGACCACCGGCGCGATGGTGCTGGGCGCGGTGCCGCTGGCGCTGGCCCAGGGCGCCGGCGCCGAGTCGCGGGTGCAGATCGGCTGGGTGATCGTGGGCGGCATGACGGTGGGCACCTTCCTGACGCTGTTCGTGGTGCCCTGCGTGTACTCGCTGATCGCCGGCGTGCGCAAGCGGCCGCTGCCGATCGGCGAGGAGGCCGGCGAGGGGCATGGCCACGGGCTGCCGCCGCAGGTCGAGCCCGAAACCGTGGGCTGATGTCCGCCCCGGCGCATTTCGCTACACTGACGCCTGTCTTTCCCGCCGTCTTCCCGGAAGCCCGCATGCGCTACGTCGTCCTCGATACCGAAACCACCGGCCTCGATCCCCAGCAGGGGCACCGCATCATCGAAATCGGCTGCGTCGAGATCTTCAATCGCCGCGTCACCCAGCGCAATTTCCACACCTACCTGAACCCCGACCGCGACAGCGACCCGGGCGCGCTGCAAGTGCACGGGCTGACCACCGAGTTTCTGTCCGACAAGCCGCGCTTCGAAGACAAGGTCGACGAATTCCTCGATTTCATCTGCGGCGCCCAGGTCATCATCCACAACGCCGAGTTCGACATCCGCTTCCTGAACGCCGAACTGGCCCGGCTGCAGCGCCCGCCGTTCCGCGAATGCTGCGATGGCGTGGTCGATTCGCTGCTGCAGGCGCGCGAACTGCACCCCGGCAAGCGCAACTCGCTCGACGCGCTGTGCGACCGCTACGATATCTCCAACGCCCACCGCGTGCTGCACGGCGCGCTGCTGGACTCGGAACTGCTGGCCGAGGTGTGGCTGGCGATGACGCGCGGCCAGGACAGCCTGGTGATCGAACTGGACGACACCGCCGCCGGCGGCACCCTCGACTTCGGCGCCTTCGATCCGCACGTGCTGCCCGTGACCGCGCCCGATCCCGAGGAACTGGCGGCCCACCTGGCGTACCTGGAGGGCCTCGACAAGGAGTCCAAGGGCGCCACGCTGTGGCGCAGGCTGGAGGCGCCGGCCGAGGCGGCGTAAAGCGCTGCCCTTGTGCGCGCTGCGCCCGAAAACTGTGCTATAGTCTCGGGCTCCCGGCTGCCAAACAGCCGGATTCTCCGACGGCCATGCGCCGACGGGCGGTTAGCTCAGTGGTAGAGCACTGCCTTCACACGGCAGGGGTCACAAGTTCGAAACTTGTACCGCCCACCAAGAATCCTTTGAAACAAGAGCGCCGCTAAGAGGCGTCACGCGCAAGAGCTGCGCTTCGAATATGCTCGCCCAGCTGCTGATTGATGTACTCGACGGCCTTGCGGCCGTTCGCTACGGAAGGCAGCACGATCTCACTGGACTTTGTGAAGCGGTGCCCGACACGGATACGGTAGGAGTTGAAAGCCCAGGCCAGGAACCCCGTGAAGAAAACCGCCTCGTCGATATCTCTCCAGCGCACGCCGCTGACGCCCTTGGTCCACGGAAAAATTCCACTACTCACCCATACGCCTTGATCGTTCGTATAGAGGCGAACGGCTCGGTTCGAGCAAACCGTCAGCGCGAAAATAGCAGTCCAGGCTATTGCTACAGCTACCCCGGCGGCGGGTCGCCAGAGATAAATCCGATAGGCGATGGCATAGACTATCAAAAGGACAATGATCGGCTTCGCGTAAGCCGTCCAGGAAAGGCGGTAGGCGTTCTCGGCGCCCAGTCTGATGTCGACCTTCTCTTCTCTTCGGTTGCCAGATTCCATTGCTCACTTCCTTGATGATGCGGCTACTTCAATCGGCCGTGCACAGAACTCGCTATCGTAGTGCCGGACTGATCCCCGCGCCGGCCAGGATGGCCAGGATGTCGTCCAGGAAAACAGCATCGCGAGTGGTCCGCAGTTCATCCAGTGTCCACCAGCGATGCTCGGCCATCACGTCGCGCTCCAGATCGGTCCACCCATCCCTGGACAGGGCCCGCTCCTGAACCCGAACCACGAAAAACCTTTCGTCCGCAAGCACGTATGTGCCGTCCGGCATCTGCATCTCGAAGCAGCGCCGCGCGATCGGCGGGCCGATTTCGGCGGACTTGAAACCCGTTTCTTCGTGCAGCTCGCGCCGCGCGGCAGCCTCAAAGTCCTCGCCGTGTTCAAGACCGCCGCCCGGCGTGGCCCAGAAATCGCGGCCGGCCAGCGGGCCGCGCCGGTGCACGAACCGGAACAGCAGGATGCGGTCGCGGGCATCGAGGACGAGCAGGCGAGAGGACGAACGGGTATCCATGAGCAGGATCCTAGGGCATTTTAGCCGCGGTGCCCTTCCTGAGGGAGCTCACGTGCGGGCCGGCAGCGCGAAGTAGCCGGCTTCGGTCAGCACATCGCGCACGATGTCGATCACGCCGGTGAATTCTTCGCCGCGGTCTTCGCCCAGGTAGGAAAGGGCGAAGGCGACGAGGGGGATGGGCGGGTCGGCGGGCAGGGTGCGCAGAGTGCCGGCCTGCAAACTGTCGCGGGTGGCGGAGGCGGGGAGGATGGCGATGGCGTGGCCGGCTTCGGCCAGGCGCAGCATCAGCGACAGCGAGTTGCAGGCGTTGTGGACCTTGAAGTCGTAGCCGCCGGCTTGTAGCCAGTTGCGCACCAGGCTGTTGAGGGTGGAGGGCGGCGAGTTGGTGACGATGGGGCAGGCCACGGCCCGCGCCGGGTCGAAGGGGCCGGGCGCCACGTCCAGGGCCGGCGCGGCCACCCAGTCGAAGGCGACCCATCCCAATACCTGTTCGACCACGTGCGGCGCCGGCAGCTCGCCCAGCGAGGAATGGATGGCCACGTCGAGTTCGCGCCGGCCCACCTTCTGCCGCAGCACGGTGCCGATGTCGATCGTCACTTCGATCTGCAGTTCGGGATGCATGGCGTGCAGCCGCGCCAGGATGCCGGTCAGGCCGGCCATGGCGGACGACTCGTCGGCGCCGAAGCGCAGCACGCCCTCCAGCGTTTCGCCGCCGCGCATCCGTTCCAGTTCCTGGCCGGCGCCGAGCAGGCGCTCGGCGTGGCTGAGGGCGTTGCGGCCGGCATGGGTGAGCTCGATGCGCTGGTTGCGGCGCTCGAACAGCCGGACCTGCAGCGTCGATTCCAGTTCCTTGATACGGGCGGAAATGGCCGGCTGGGTGAAATTCAGGTGGCGGGCGGCGGCGTGGAAGCTGCCCAGGCGGGCCGACCAGAAGAATGCTTCGATCTGCTGCAGGGTGATCCGCATGATAAGAAGCTTTTATCAATTCCCGAAAGAATTTGTCGCTGTCAGCTTAGCCGAACTTGGTCATATCGTGGCAATGTTTCCAACGCCGCCCGGAGCCCACGGCAGTGACCAATCCCGCAGCGCCGCTCGCCAGTCCAAAGAGCGCATGCCTTCCGCAGCTGTACGAACTGAGCCGGGCGCTGCGCGAGGGCGCGCTGAGCTGCGTGGATCTGGCGGCGGCCTGCCTGGCGCGCATCCGGGACGATGACGGCCGCCTGGGCGCTTTCGTCGAGGTCTATGCCGACGGCGCGCTGGCCGCCGCGGAGCAGGCCGACCGCCTGCTGCGGGCCGGGACCTGGCTGGGGCCGCTGCACGGCATGCCGGTCGCCGTCAAAGACGCCATCGAGGTCGAAGGCCGGCCCACGACTTTCGGGCTGTCGGCCCGGTCGGGCCGCCGCGCGTCGCGTTCGGCGGCCGTGGTGGAGCGGCTGCAGGCGGCCGGCGCCATCATTCTCGGCAAGACCCATCTGGTGCAGTTCGCGCTGGGCGCCTGGGGCGCCAATGAGCAGATGGGCACGCCCCGCAATCCCTGGGACGAGCGCACCCACCGCGTGCCGGGCGGGTCCAGCAGCGGCTCGGCCGTGGCCGTGGCCGCCGGCATGGCGCCGCTGGCCCTGGGCACCGACACCGGCGGTTCCGTACGCGTTCCCGCCGCCTTTTGCGGCATCACCGGCTTCAAGCCGGAGGCCTGCGGCATCGACCGCCGCGGCGTGCTGCCGCTCAGCCGCACGCTGGATAGCGTCGGCCTGTTCGCCCGTTCCGCCATCGACGCGGCCGCCGCCTACGATGCCGTCCGCGCCGATGCCGGGCGGGCGTTGCCGCAGCTGGCGCAGGCGCGCGACCTGCAGGGCGTCCGGCTGGGCCGGCTGGGCGAGGCCGACCTGCAAGGCGTGGCCGGCCCGGTGCGCGAGGCCTACGAGGCCGCGCTGGAGGCCATGCGGCGCGACGGCGCCCGCATCGTCGCCGCCGCATGGCCCGGCGGCTTCGCCGAAGCGGCGGATGTCACCAGTACCATCATGCTGGCCGAAGGCGCCGCCGAACATGGCAGGCTGGCGGCCGACGCCGGGCAGCCGATCGACGAACCGGTACGCCGGCGCCTGCTGGCCGGCGCGCGCATCCCCGCCACTGCCTACATCGACGCGCTGCGTGCCCGCGAACGGTGGCAGGCCACGTACCGGGCCGCGGCGGCGGCCGCCTTCGACGCCGTGGTCACGCCCGCCACGCCCGCCACCGCGGTGGCGCTGGACGGGGCGGATCATCTCGATCCGCCGATCCGTTTCACCCGCATGCTCAATCTGCTGGACGTGTGCGGCATCGCGCTGCCCTGCGGCTTCGACGACCAGGGCTTGCCTATCGGCATCCAGATCGCCGCCGGCAGCGGCGGCGCCGACCTGCTGTTGGCCATCGCCCACCGCTACCAGGCGCTCACCGATTGGCACCTTCGCCTGCCGCCGGACGGCGCGGCGCCCGCCTCCCCCTACCCATCGCCAGGAGCCACAGGCCGACCATGGACGCCATTCCCATAACCCGCGCCCTCGTGGCCGCCGTGGCGCCCACCGGCGCGCTGCGCGTCGCCCTCAACATGGGCAATCCCATCCTGACCGGCAGCCGCGGCGGCGCCCCCGCGCCGGCCGGCGTGGCGGTGGACCTGAGCCACGAGTTCGCCCGCCGCCTGGGCGTGGCGGCCGAGTTCGGCCAGTACCGCTCCGCCGCCGAATCGCTTGCCGCGGTCACCGGCGGCGCCGCCGACATCGGCTTCATGGCGATCGACCCGGGCCGGGCCGAGGGCATCCATTTCACCGGCGCCTACCTGGAGATCATCGGCTCCTACGTGGTGCCGCCGGGCTCGCCGATCGAGCGCAACGAACAGGTGGACAGCCCGGGCATCGACGTGGTCGTGGGCCTGGAGAGCGCCTACGACCTGTTCCTGACCCGCCATCTGCGGCATGCGCGGCTGCTGCGGGTACCGCTGTCCGAACAGGTGGTCGAGGACATGGTGGCCGGCGGGCACGCCGCCGGCGCCGGCATCCGCCAGCAGCTGGAAGCCGACCTGCCGCGCTTTCCGGGCGTGCGCCTGCTGGACGGCGGCTTCATGGTGATCCGGCAGGCGGCGATCATCCCGGCCGGCCGCCCGGCCGAGGCCCGCGCCGCGTTCGACGCCTTCGTCGAATGGGCGCGCGGCTCGGGCTTCGTGCGCGACGCGCTGGCGCGCCACGGCATCGAAGGCGCGCAGATCGCCGCCAGCCCCTGAGCGGGCACCGCGCCGCCGAGGGGGAGGGAAGAGGCACACCGTTTATTGCTGCGCTATCAACCGTGGATGAGAGGTGCCTTATGAAAGCAAGGAATGTGGTGGTCTTCGCATGCGCGACGCTCGCGTCGATGTTCGCAATCGCGCCCGGCGCCCGCGCGCAGGCGTATCCGACCCGGCCCATCCGCCTGATCGTGCCGTTCGCGCCGGGCGGCGGCAACGATACGCTGGCGCGGCTGTTCGGCCAGAAGCTGACCGAGTCGCTGGGGCAGGCGGTGGTGATCGAGAACCGGCCCGGCGCCGGCACCACCATCGCCACCGCCCAGGTGGCCCGCGCCGCGCCCGACGGCTATACGCTGCTGCTGTCGTCGATCGCCAGCCACGCGGTCAGCCCCAACCTGTACCGCAATCCCGGCTACGACCCGATCAAGGATTTCGCGCCGGTCGCGTTGCTGGGCATCGCGCCCGTCATCCTGGCCGTCAACGTCGACGTCCCTGCGCATTCGGTGGGCGAGCTGATCAAGCTGGCCAAGGCCAGGCCGGGCGACCTGAAATTCGCCTCCGGCGGCGTGGGCTCCGTGATGCATACCTCGGGCATGGTGTTCAGCCAGGTCGCCGGGGTGCAGATGCTGCACGTGCCGTACAAGGGCGCAGGCCCCGGCTACGTGGCGCTGATGGCGCACGAGGTGGACCTGGTGATCGACACCGCGGCCGCGCTGATGCCCTACGTCAGCACGGGCAAGGTGCGCGGCCTGGCCATCGCCCGCAAGACGCGGATGCCCGAGGCGCCCGACCTGCCCACCTTCGCCGAGGCGGGACTGCCGGAATTCGAAGCCAACGGCTGGTATTCCATCCACGCGCCGGCGGGAACGCCCGCGCCCGTCATCGACAAGCTGAACCGCGAGATCAACCGCATCAGCAACATGCCCGACGTCAAGGAGCGGCTGCGCCAGCTCGGCACCGAGGTCGCGCCCGACAATACCCCCGAGAACCTGACGGCCTTCGTGCGCAGCGAACTGGCCAAGTACACCCAGGTGATCAAGAACTCGGGCATCCAGCCCGAATGACCCGCACTTCCAGGACGACCGTGATGACTACCCCCGCATACCCGCCCGGCGCGCGCTACTTCTACATGGTGAGCTTCGAGATCGATCCGGCGGACGAGGCGCTGTTCAACGAGATCTACGAGACCGAACACATTCCCAACATCCTGACCGTGCCCGGCGTGCTGGGCGTGGTGCGCTTCCGCGACCACGAGCCCAACGAGCGCGGCTGGCTCTTCTATTCGGCGCTCTACTACCTGACCGAGGCCGGCCTGCCCGATACGCCGCAATGGCAGGCCGAGTCGGACAAGGGCCGCTGGGCGCCGCTGATCCGGCCGCGGGTCAAGTCGCGCCAGCGGCGCCTGGGCCGGCTGGCCGGCACGCCTTGACGGGCGGCGGGAGCCGGGACATGGACCGTATCGATTCCGCCCTGCTGCGGCAGCGCGTGGCGGCCGTGGAAGCGGACCTCGTGGCGGCCAGCATCTCGGCGCTGGCCGTCTATGCGCCCGGCAGCGCGCTGGGCAACCAGGCCGGCGCGCATGCCTGGCTGCGTTTCCTGTGCGATTTCGACGGCGTCAATACGCCTTCGCTGCTGGTGCTGCGGCCGGGCCGGCCGCCATCGCTGCTGACCGGCCGCAAATTCCACATGCGGCCGCGCACCGCCGAAAGCCGCCTGTGGTTCGACGACGTGCGCCACGTGGCGCCGCGCGACTTCGGCCGCCACGCTGCGCCGTTGCTGCGGGAGGCGGGCCGGCGCATCGCCTGGCTCGGCTACGACGAGACGCCGGCGCCGGTCTGGCAGGCGGTGGCCCTGCCGGACATCGACTGGGTGTTCGATTTCGACCGCCGCATCGCCCGGCACCGCGTGCGCAAGGGCGCCGCCGAACTGGCCTTCCACCGCGCCGCGGCCGCCGCCTGCGACGCCGTGTTCGACGCGCTGGCGCGGGCCGTGCCCGCCGGCCTGCCCGGCTACCGGCTGCAGGCCGCGATGGCCCATGCCGCGCGCGATGCCGGCTGCGACTACTGCGATACCTGGCTGACGGTCGCGCCGGCGGCCGACTTCTTCCGCTACAACCTGGACGAAGGCCTGCGCGGGCCGCGGCCGGGCGACCAGCTGCTGGCCGGCGTGATGCTGACTGTCGACGGCCACTGGGGCCATGCCGTGCGGACCGGCACGGTGGGCGGCCCGACGCCGGCGCAGAGCCGGCTGTACGGCATCTGCCGCGACATGTTCGACGCCGCGCTCGACGCGCTGCGGCCGGGCGAGGATTTATGCCGGGTCGACGACGCGATGGACACGGTGCTGCACCGCCATTACGCCGAGGGCGAAGTGCGCCGCACGCGCTCGGGCCACGGCCTGGGCTACGCCTACGAAGACCCCGTCGCCAGCCAGGCCTTCCCCAATGCCTGGGAAAAGGACGGCCGGCCGCGCGAGCCGGTGGAGGCGCTGCCGGGCATGCTGCTCGAGCTCCATCCCCATCTGTTCGTGCCGGACGTGGGCGGCGCGATGATCGGCGACATGGTGCTGGTTACCGAGACGGGCTGGGAACTGCTCACCCGCCATCCGCGCGATCCGCTCGTCTGGTAGCGGCCGAGCCCAGGGCGCCGTCAATCGCCCAGCTTCAGGCTGCGCGCCGCGATCAGGTCGCTCCACTTCTTCGACTCCTGGCGCATCAGCGTGGCGAATTGCTCGCTGGTGGACCCGGCGACGTCGAATCCCTGTTTGCGGATCGCCTCGGCCACCTCGGGGTCGGCCAGCACGCCGGCCACGGCCTTCTGGATGATCGCGATCGTCGCGGGCGGCGTGCCGGCGGGGACGACCAGGCCGGTCCAGCCTTCGGTCACGACGTTCGGGATGCCGGATTCGCCCAGCGTCGGCACCTCGGGAAACAGCGGCGAGCGCCGCGGCGAGGCGATCGCCAGCAACCTGAGCCGGCCGCCCTGGACGAAGCTGACGCCCGACGGCAGCGGCGCGAACATGGCGTCGGTCTGGCCCGACATCACGTCCATCAGGCCGGGCGTGTCGCCCTTGTTCGGCACGTGGGTCATCGGCACGCCGGTCTGCGCCGCGAACAGCTCGGCCGCCAGGTGGCCGAGGTTGCCAACCCCGGCCGAGCTGAAGTTCAGGCCTTGCGGCCGGGTCTTCGCATAGGCCACCAGCTCGGCCGGCGTCCGGGCGGGCAGCTGGGGATTGGCGAACATGCCGAACGTGATCGCGGTCAGCTGCGAAACCGCCGCCAGGTCTTCCTGCGGCTTGAACGGCATCGTCTTGTAGACCAGCGGGTTGACCGTCATCGTGCTCGGCACGGCCAGCCCCAGCGTGTAGCCGTCGGGCGCGGACTTGGCCACGGCGTCCATCCCGACGTTGCCGTTGGCGCCCGGCCGGTTCTCCACGACGACGGCGGCGGGCCATTTTTCGCCCAGCTTGGTGGCCACCATGCGCGCGATGGCGTCGGCGGAGGAGCCCGGCGCCTGCGGCACGATGATGCGTACCGCGCGGGCCGGATAGGATTGCGCATGCGCGCCCGCAAAACCCAGCACTGCGTGGAGAATGAGCGCAGCCATCCCCCTGCGGCCGAGCGGCCGCATCCTGCCTTCGATCATTTTGCGTCTCCTGTGTTTTCGTCGTGCCTGTCGGACTACTTGTCTCGGCCCAGAACCTCCTTGTTGACGACGCGCAGTTCCTCTCCGGACGCATAGCGCCGCACCTGCTCGAACGCCTCGCCGAAATAGAGCTCGAACGTTTCGCGGTCCGCCCAGCCGAGGTGGGGCAGGCACAGCGCGTTGTCCATTTCCAGCAAGGGGTGATTGCCGTCCAGCACCGGCTCGTCTTCATACACGTCGACCGCGGCAAAGCCCGGCCGGCCCGCCGCCAGCGCGGCTTCGAGCGCGCCGCTTTCGACCAGCTCCGCGCGCGCGGTGTTGACGAACAGCGCCGACGGCTTCATCAGCGCGAGATCGGCGCGGGTGACCGAATTCGCCGACCGCGGGCTGTAGCGCAGGTGCATGGAGAGCACGTCGGCGCGCTGGAAGAATTCCGCCTTCGAGGCGGCGACCTCGTAGCCTTCTTCGGCCGCGCGCCCGCGCGAGGATTCGCCGCCCCACACCAGTATCCGCATGCCCAGGCCGGCGCCGGCCCGGGCGACCAGCGAGCCGATCGCGCCCAGCCCGAAGATCCCGAGCGTGGAGCCGGCGAGCCGATAGGACAGCGTGGCGGGCCACATCCCCACCTTCATGCGGGCGGCCTCGGTCACCACGTTGCGGCGCGAGGCCAGGATCAGCGCCATCGTCAGTTCCGCCGGCGCGATCGGCGAGGATTCGACGCCGTTGGTGACGATCACCCCGGCCTGGGTGCAGGCGGCGTAGTCGATCAGCTTGCTGTGCCGGCCCACCAGGGCGACCAGCCTGAGCCGGGGCAGGGCGGCCAGCAGATCGGCGTCGATGGCGATGCGCTCCCTGACCACGACCACCGCGTCGGCGTCGCGCAGCCGCCCGGCCAGCTCGGCGCGGCTGCGCGACGCGGTGCGGAACACGGTCACGTCATGGCCGGCCAGCAATGAAAAGCAATCCAGGCTTCTGACGCAATCCTGGTAGTCGTCCGCGATGGCGATGCGCATGGGGTCTCCTGTGGTCCCGGGGAGCGCAGCCCCGGCATCTTCAAAACGAGCGCGCCAGGGCCGGGCTCGGGCCCGGCCGCGCAGGCGCGGCTATATCGGCTGCAGGCCCAGCGCGGCCCGGAAGCGGTTCTTGATGAATGGGCCGTCGCGCGGCGGCAGCGCGCGCGGCGGTTCGTCGGCCTCGATCAAGACCTGGGCGAAGGCCACGCCCTGGCGCGCCCGGATGCGGCGGGCGATGTCGTCGCAGGCGTCCAGGCCGTCGGCGGCGAAGGCGTCGGCGATGCCGAAGCCGCGGGCCACGGCGGCCAGGTCGGTGCCCAGGCCGGAGTGGCTGCGCTGCATGCCGGTTTCGCCGAAATGGGCGTTGTCGAGCACGACGATGGTGAGGTTGCGAGGCTGCTTGGCGCCCACCGTGGCCAGGCTGCCGATTCCCATGAGCTGTTCGCCGTCGCCGGTGATCGCCACCACCGACTCGCCGCGCCGGGCCAGCGCCAGCCCCAGCGCCAGCGGCACGCAGCCGCCCATGGCGCCCCACAGATAATAGTTCCGGTCGCGGTCGCCCGCGGCGAAAACGTCGTAGGAGGCCGAGCCCAGGCCGGCCACCACCAGGGCATCGGGCACGCCCGCCAGCAGCCGGGCGACGAAGGCCCGGCGGTCGGCGCGCCGGCCGTGCGCGGCCGGGGCCGTCAATGGCTTGTCCATTTCTTGCGCCCGATCAGGTTCTGGCCCAGCAGCACGGCGACCTTGCCGCCCGCCTCGAAGGCGGCGTCGAAGCCGGCGCTCACGATCTCTTCCGTTTCCTCGGCGCGCGACACGCGCAGCACATGGATGCCCATCAGCTCCAGCGCGCCCTGGGTGGCCCTGCCCATCGGGCCTTGCCACGGGTTGAACTCCGCGTATTCGCCGCGCATGGTCACCAGCGCGAAGAAAGGAAAGTCGGCCGCCTGCAGCAGCGAGAACATGTTCACGCAATTGCCCACGCCGCTGCTCTGCATCAGCAGCGCCGCGCGCTGGCCGCCCAGCCAGGCGCCGCCGGCCAGGGCCACGCCTTCTTCCTCGGTGGTCAGGACGATGTCTTCGATGTCGGGATCGGCGATGGCGCTGCGGATGAGGTGGGCGTGGCCGGCGTCGGGCACGTAGGCGATCTGCCGCACGCCGCCCTGCTTGAGGATTCTGAAGATGGCTTCCTGCCAGGCCGGCGCGGCCGGATGCGATGGACTCATGGATGGGGCCGGGAAGGGTGGAGGAGGTGGAGGACCAAGGAATCATAAAATCTGATCCGATCCGGCCAGAAATAGAAAATTGGCATGGAGCAATCACAGTTCGTCATCGGGGTATTCATCCATGGATCTCAAGCAGCTTCGCGCCTTCCTGGCGGTGGCCGAAACCGGTAACGTGACCCGGGCGGCCCGCATGCTGCATCTGGTGCAGCCCGCGGTGTCGAGGCAGATCCGCCTGCTGGAGGACGACGTCGGCGCGCCGCTGTTCGAGCGCGAGCGCTACGGCATGAGCCTGACCCGGGCGGGCCAGGCGCTGGCGGAACACGCGCGCCGGGCCCTGCTGGAGCTGGACCGCGCCCGGGCCGAGATCGCCGGAGTGGACGAAGGCGTCAGCGGCCTGGTCACGCTGGGCCTCCTGCCCAGCAGCATCGACATGCTGTCCAGCGCCTTCGCCTCGGCGGTCGCCGCCGAGTACCCCGGCATCCGCGTCTGCATCGCCATGGGCTATGCGGGCACGCTGCTGCAATGGCTGCAATCGGGAGAGGTGGACGCGGCGCTGCTCTATGGCATCCGGCGCTCGGCCGATATCCAGACGTCGCCGCTGATCGAAGAGCCCTTGTGGGTCATCGGCCCGCCGCGCAGCGGCCTGCGGCCGTCGCGTCCGGTGCCGCTGGCCGGACTGGCCGGCCGCCGGCTGGTGCTGCCCAGCGCGCCGCACGGCATCCGCACGCTGGTCGACCATGCCTGCGCCGTGGCCAACGTCGCGCTCGACATCGCGGTCGAAACCAATGCCCTGAGCGTGCAGCGCAGCCTGGTGCTGGGCGGCCAGGGGCTGACCGTCCTGCCGCCGATCGCGGTGGCCGACGACCTGCGCAGCGGCAAGCTGCGCGGCGCCCCGCTGGCCGATCCGGCGCTTGCGCGCACCATCGTGCTGGCGCTGCCGGCCGGACGGCCCACGGCGCGGCCCGTGCGCTGCGCGCTCGAGCTGCTGGTGCGCGAGGCGCGGCGGGCGGTGGTCTCGGGGTCGTGGCTGGAGGGCCGCTGGCTGGGGGAATGACGGGAGCAAGCGCGCGGCCGCGCCTGGCCGGCGGGCAGGCTGTGGCGAGCATGCCACACAGGGCGGGCGGGCCGGTTTTTCAACGCTGCCAGCCGGGGTATTACCTTATGCCGGGGCCGGGCGGGCTACCATGGCGGCCATTGGCGGAACCGCCGGCTACACCAGGATCAGAACATGCCCCAGACTCCATTGCGCCTGCCTGTCTACATGGACTACAGCGCCACCACGCCGGTCGACCCCCGGGTGGTCGACGCGATGGTGCCCTATCTGTACGAACAATTCGGCAACCCGGCCTCGCGCAGCCACGCCTACGGCTGGGCGGCCGAAGAAGCCGTCGAGGCCGCGCGCGGCCACGTCGCCGCGCTGCTCAACGCCGACCCGCGCGAGATCGTCTGGACCTCCGGCGCCACCGAAGGCAACAACCTGGCGATCAAGGGCGCGGCCCATTTCTACCGCGGCAAGGGCCAGCACGTGATCACCGTCAAGACCGAGCACAAGGCGGTGCTCGATACCGTGCGCGAGCTGGAGCGCCAGGGCTTCTCGGCCACCTATCTGGACGTCGACCCCGACGGCCTGGTGCCGCTGGAGCGGCTGGCAGCCGCCATCCGCCCGGACACCATCCTGGTATCCGTCATGATGGTCAACAACGAGATCGGCGTGATCCAGGACATCGCGGCCATGGCGCGCCTGTGCCGCGAGCGCGGCGTGCTGTTCCACTGCGATGCGGTGCAGGCCGCCGGCAAGATCCCCGTCGACGTGCAGGCCCTGGGCGTGGACCTGCTCACCGTTACCGCGCACAAGCTGTACGGCCCCAAGGGCATCGGCGCACTGTACGTGCGGCGCAAGCCGCGCGTGCGGATCGAGGCCCAGATGCACGGCGGCGGCCACGAGCGCGGCATGCGCTCGGGCACGCTGGCCACGCACCAGATCGTCGGCATGGGCGAGGCCTTCCGCCTGGCCAGGCTGGAAATGGCGGACGAGGCGCGGCGCGTGGGCCGCCTGCGCGACCGCCTGCTGGCCGGGCTGAGCGAGATCCCCGAGGTCTACGTCAACGGCAGCCTCGAGCACCGCGTGCCGCACAACCTGAACGTGAGTTTCAACTACGTCGAGGGCGAGTCGCTGATCATGGCGATCAAGGACGTGGCCGTGTCGTCGGGCTCGGCCTGCACCTCGGCCTCGCTGGAGCCCTCGTTCGTGCTGCGCGCGCTGGGCCGCAGCGACGAACTGGCGCACAGCTCGATCCGCTTCACGCTCGGCCGCTTCACCACCGAGCAGGAGGTCGATTTCGTGGTCGAGCTGGTCAAGTCCAAGGTCGGCAAGCTGCGCGAACTCAGCCCGCTGTGGGAAATGGTGCAGGAAGGCATCGACCTCGAGTCCATCCAATGGGCAGCGCATTGACCCCCCTACGTGCCTCGCGCGCCCCCCTGGGGCGATGCGGGCGGACCGGCGGAGCCGGATCCGCCGCATCCGGGATGGCAGTTGGGCTGGCGGGGCGCGACGCAAGGGGCCGCTCAGCTTGCATACAGGAAGCTTAAGGTAGGATGGCCGGTGCGGGGCCGGGCGCCGGCCGGCGCCCGCTCTTCAGGCTCCGTTCATGTCCAAGCTTTTCCGCTTCGCCCGTCTGCTCTGCTGGTTGCTGGTCCTGCCGTCCGTGCCGGCCGCGGCGGCGCAGGATTGCGAGGTGGACGGGGTGGCGGTCAATCCGTTCAACGGCCATGGCATCGCCGGCCGTTCGGGGCTGATGCGCTGCGTCGACCACGATACCGGCCAACTGCTGCGCGAGCAGGAGCTGAGCGGCGGCAAGCAGGTCGGCCTGGTCCGCGTCTACCGCAACGGCAAGCCGGTGCTCGAATACCAGATCGACGACAAGGGCCGCCGCGACGGCCGCGCGCGCGAGTTTTCCGAATCGGGGCAGGTGCTGCGCGACGAAACCTACGTCGACGGCCGCGCCACCGGCATCGGCATCACTTACTATCCCGACGGCCGGCTCAAGCGGGTGGCGGCCTACGGCCCGGCCGGGCTGGAAGAGGCCTTCGTGCAGTACGGCGACCAGGGCCTGCTGACCGACATCCGCTGCGCCGACCGGCCGGTGCTGGGCAGCGTGGTCGACGACGCCCGGCTGTGCGGCCACCGCGGCAAGGTGTCGGTGGTGAACCTGTACCTGCCCGGCGGCGTGCTGCATGCGAAGGTCAGCTACCTGGCCGGCAAGCGGCTGCAGATGTCCACCTACTGGCCCGACGGCAAGCTGTCCACCGAAACCGAATTCGGCCCGCCGGAGCGGCGCGAGCGCAGCTATGCCGAATCGGGCGTGCGGATCCGCGAAGAGCGCTGGGCGCGCCAGGGCGACACGCTGGTCAAGGAGTCCGAACAGCTGTTCCACGAGACCACCGGCGTGATGACCAGCGAGCGGCGCTGGCTCGACGGCCAGCTCGCGGTGGAGCGCACTTTCTACCTGAACGGCTCGCCGCGCCGCACTTCCACCTACCAGTACGAGGGCGACGTGCAGACGGTAACGGTGGAAGACTTCTACGACGACGGCACGCCGGCCGCGCAGGGCAGCTACGTGATCACGCGCCGGCAGGATCGCCTGCCCACCGGCGTGCACCGCCAGTACGACCGCAGCGGGCGGCTACGCGCCGAGGCCACCTACGACAACGCGGGCCGGCTGCAGAGCGTTCACGAATGGCCGGACGGCGCGCCGCCCGAGGCCGGCACCGTCCAGAAATAGATCCGTTCGCCGTCGACCGTCAGTACCCGGTCGGGCTGCCACTCTTCCATGTCGAAGGCATGCGAGACGATGCGGGTGCCGGGCTTGAGCGCCAGCAGCTTGGGCCGCAGCTTCATGTTCAGCGCCGGCAGCAGGTACAGCGTGATGACGGTGGCTTCCGACAGATCCTGCTCGAACAGATCGGCCTGGATGAATTTCACCTTGTCGGCCACGCCGGCCTGGGCGGCGTTGGCATTGGCCTCGCGGATCCGCTGCGCGTCGATGTCGAAGCCCACCGCGCGGATGCCGAAGCGGCGGGCCGCGGTGACGGGGATGCGGCCGTCGCCCGAGCCCAGGTCGTACAGCACGTCGCCCGGGCCGACCTTGGCCACGTCGAGCATCGCGTCGACCACCGACTGCGGCGTCGGCACGTACATGACGTCGGGGCTGCGCAGATAGCGTCCGCCGCCCGCGCAGCCCGCGGCGCCGAGCGCCAGGGCCACGGCGAGCAGCGCGGCGCGCCACAGGGCGCGGGGGGAAGCCGGATTCATGAGGGATCTCCTTGCCGGGTCGGAACCCATGGCGCGCCGTGGGTGCGCGCCGCGTCCGGGCGCGCCAGCAGCAGCAGGGCGCCGGCCGCCAGCACGGCCAGGCCGGCGATGGCGCCGATGCCGGTATGGCGCACGCTGGCGTACAGCAGGTAGGCGCTGGTGGCGCAGAACACCAGCGGCGTGAACGGATACAGCGGCACCCTGAACGGCCGCGCCGCGCCGGGCATGCGCCGGCGCAGCACGAACAGCGACACGCCGGTCAGCACGAAGAACAGCCAGAACACCGGCGCGGTGTATTCCACCATCGTGGCGAAGCCGCTGCGGGTGACCGCGCCCAGCGCCACCAGCGCCAGCGCGACCGCGCCCTGCACCCACAGCGCGGCGGCCGGCGTGTCGCGGCGCAGGTTCCAGCGGCCCAGCGGCGCGAACATCGGCGTGTCGCGGCCGAAGGCATAGGTGGTGCGGGCGCCGGCCAGGATGGTGGCGTTGGCCGAGGTCAGCGCCGAGACGGCGATCAGCGCCGCGATCAGCCTTGCCCCGGGCTCGCCGAACACCAGGCGCATCATGTCGGCGGCGATGGCGTCGGAGGCCGCCATGCCGGCCAGCCCCAGCATCCTCAGGTAGGCCGCGTTGACCAGCAGATAGAGCAGGGTGATGAGCGCCAGGCTCCAGAACAGCGCGCGCGGCAGGCTGCGGCCGGGGCCGGTCACCTCGGCCGACACGTAGGCGGCCTCGTTCCAGCCGCCGTAGGTCAGCATCACGAAGATCAGCACCAGCCCCCAGTTGGCGGCGGCCGGCGCCGCGGCGGGCACGGCCGCGGGCAGGGCGGGCGGCGCGGCCAGCAGCCCGACCGCGACGATCAGCGCCACGCCGCCCACTTCCACCAGCGTGAGCGCGTTCTGCGTCCACTTGCCGGCCTTCAGGCCGGCGATGTTGAGCAGGGTCAGCGCCGCCACCATCAGCGCCGCGTACAGCGCCGCCGAGTGCGGGCCGATCCGCCACACCTGGGTCATGTAGTCGCCGAACACATAGCCCAGCAGCGCGATCGAACCGGTGGGGATGACCGTCAGCCGCGCCCAGGCGAACAGGAAGGAGAGCCGGTCGCCGAAGGCCAGGCGCAGAAAGCTGTAGTCGCCGCCGGCGTCGGGGTAGGCGGTGGCCAGTTCGGCGTAGCACAGCGCGCCCGCGACGGCGATCAGCCCGCCCAGCAGCCAGGCCGCCAGCATCTGCCCCGGCGTGCCGGCGTTGGCGGCCACCAGCGCCGGCGCGCTGAAGATGCCGGCGCCGATGACGATGCCGACCACCAGCGCCATCACGTCGACGGTGCGCAGCAGGCGGCGCGGGGCGGGATCGGCCGGGCGTTGCGGGCCTGGGTTCATGGCGGATCCTGGACGATGGACGGGGAAGCCGCCCGGACGGACGGCGTCGCAATGGGCGACTATGCCAGCGCGCCGGCGCGAGCCGCCAGCGCGGTCAAGGAAGTTTACATATTCCTGAACGACGGGTCACGGTCCGGGCGTCATTCCTCCGACGCCACCGAGCCGTGTTTCAGGCCGGTCCAGCGGCCCAGCCGTTCCGAATGCACGCCGAACAGGTCAAGCGTGCGCAGCACAGTGTGGTTGACCATCTGGTCCAGCGTGGCCATCTTGCTGTAGAAGGCGGGCACCGGCGGGAACACGATGCCGCCCATTTCCGTGACTGCGACCATGTTGCGCAGGTGGGCCAGGTTCAGCGGCGCCTCGCGCGTGAGCAGCACCAGCCGGCGGCGCTCTTTGAGCACGACGTCGGCGGCGCGCGTGATGAGATTGTCGGCGAAGGCATGCGCCACGGCGGCCAGCGTTTTCATCGAGGTGGGCGCGATCACCATGCCCTCGGTCAGGAACGAGCCGCTGGCGATGGCCGCGCCCACGTCGGCCGGGTGGTAGACGGCGTCGGCCAGCCCGTTCAGGTCTTTGCGGCCCAGCCCCAGCTCGTGCATGGTATTGAGCACGCCGGCGTCGGACACCACCAGGTGGCTTTCCCAGTCCGGCATGCTGCGCAAGGCCTCCAGCAGCCGGATGCCGTAGATGGAGCCGCTGGCGCCGGTGATGGCGACGATCAGGCGGTTTTTCTGGTTGGGGCCGCGGGAACGGCTCATCGATGTCTCCATAATGTGCGGGTGCCGCGACAGGCGCGCCGCGGGTCATTTGCGCGTCATGCCGCGGCGGCTATGCTAACGGCTTTTGGCCGCGCCAGGGGTTGCTCCATGATTTTCCGCCGGTTCGGCGGCGCCTGCCTCGCACTTGCCTGCGCGGCGCCGTGGCTGCCGGCGTCCGCCCAAGGCGACGATGCCGGCGAGCGTTTCGCGCTGCATGCCCAATCCACCTACGTCTGGCAGCGCAAGCCATCGATGGATGCCGCCTACGACGGCCCCAACAGCCTGGGCGCCCCGTCGGCCCGCAGCTATTCCTTCACCGCCACGATCGACGTCGGCGCCCGCCTGTGGCAGGGCGCGGAATTCCATTTCAACGGCGAAGGCGCGCGCGGCGCCGCGCTGTCCGGCCTGCACGGCATGGGCGGCCTGAGCAACGGCGAACTGGCCAAGACCGCCGGCTCCGACCTGACCCTGTACCGCGCCCGCGCCTTCGTGCGCCAGACCTGGGGGCTGGGCGGCGCCACGCAGGACGTCGACGCCGACATGAACCAGCTGGCGGGCACGGTGGACACGCGGCGGCTGGTACTGACTGCCGGCAATCTCTCGGTGCTGGACGTGTTCGACGGCGTCGAGGCCAGCCACGACCCGCGCACGCAGTTCCTGAATTGGTCGTTCATGACCTATGGCGCTTTCGATTATGCCGCCGACGCGCGCGGCTATACCTGGGGCGCGTCGCTGGAATACATCGGCGACGGCTGGGCGGTGCGCGCCGGCCGCTTCATGCAGCCGCGCGAGTCCAACGGCACGGAACTCGACACCCATCTGGGCCGCCACTATGGCGACCAGGTGGAGTTCCAGAAGGACTACACGCTGTTCGGCCGCGCCGGCACGGCCCGCGTGCTGGCCTTCCGCAACCATGCCCGCATGGGCAGTTTCGACGACGCGATCGCGGCGGCGCAGGGCGGCGGCGGCGCGCCCGACCTGGCGACGGTGCGCGCCGAGCACAGCAAGTCGGGGTTCGGCTTCGGCTTCGAACAGGCGGTGGGGGCCGGCGCCTCCGTGTTCCTGCGCGCCAGCCGGGCCGACGGCAAGACCGAAACCTACGCCTTCACCGAGATCGACCGCGCGCTGGCCGCGGGCCTCGCGCTGGACGGCGGCGCGTGGTCGCGGCCGGGCGACACGGCCGGGCTGGCGCTGGCGCTCAACGGGCTGTCGTCGGCGCACCGCGAGTACCTGCGGCGGGGCGGGCTGGGCGCCTTCCTCGGCGACGGCGGGCTGTCGTACGGCAGCGAGCGCATCGTCGAAGGCTATTACAGCTGGCGGCCGCTGAAGCGGCTATGGCTGACGGCCGACGCGCAGTTCGTCCGCAATCCCGGCTACAACCGCGACCGCGGGCCGGCCAAGGTGTTTTCGCTGCGGGTGCACACGGAGTTTTGAGCCCGCGCCGCCGCGCGGCGGCGGGCCCGCGTTGCCGGCAGGCTCAGTGCGCCGCCGCCAGCAGCATGGCGGCGGCTTTTTCGCCGGTGGCGATGGTCGGGATGTTGGTGTTGGTGGACGGAATGGTCGGGAATACCGACGAATCGACCACCCGCAGCGCGCCCACGCCGCGCACCCGCAACTCGGGGTCGACCACCGCCATCGGGTCGACGCCCATCTTGCAGGTGCCCAGCATGTGCCAGCTGGTGCCCACCGTTTCGCGGATGTGGTCGAGCAGTTCGTCGTCGCCCACCACCTCGGCCCCGGGCCGCGTTTCCTCCAGCACCAGCGGCTGCAGCGACGGCATCTTCGCCAGCCGGCGCGCCAGCCGCATCGCCTCCAGGAACAGCCGGCCGTCGTCTTCGTGCGAAAGATAGCGCGGATCCATCCGCGCCTGCTGAAGCGGATCGCGCGACTGCGCATGGACGCTGCCGACCGACTTCGGCTGCATCACCATCGCGCCGATGGCGAAGCCCGAGAACGGGTCGAGGCCGTGGGCGCGGGTGCGGGCGTAGCGATTGGCGCCCGACAACTGCTGCAGCCGCATGACGAGGTCGGGCTGGCGGGCGTCGGCGCGCGAGCGCAGGTTGATGCCGGCGGTGACCGAGCAGACGGTGAGCAGGCCTTCGCGCTTGAGCGCGAAGCGCAGCCCCTCGCGCAGCTTCAGCCAGGGGCTGCGCACGACGTCGTTGATGGTGATCGGCTTGGCGCAGCGGAAGGTGACCCGCACGTTGGGATGGTCGCGCAGGTTCTCGCCCACGCCCGGCAGGTGGTGCGCGACCGGGATGCCGAGGTCCTGCAGTACGGCGGCGTTGCCGATGCCGGACAGTTCGAGCAGCTTGGGCGATTGCAGCGGCCCGGCCGACAGCACGACTTCGCGGCGGGCCTGCACCTGGCGCAGCGTGTCGCCCAGGCGCAGTTCGACGCCGGTGGCGCGCCCGCCGGCCAGCAGCACGCGGGTGGCGGTGGCGCCCAGCAGCACCGTCAGGTTGGGGCGGCGCGCGGCCGGTTTCAAATAACCCACCGACGAGCTGTTGCGCAGCCCGCGGCGCGTGGAATATTGGAGATAGAAGGCGCCTTCGTAGTGCCGGCCGTCGTTGTAGTCGGGCGAACGCGGGAAGCCGGCTTCGCCGGCGGCGGCCACGAAGGCTTCCGACAGCGGATCGGACTGTTCGTCGAGCCGGGTGCAGTGTATCGGGCCGCCGGTGCCGCGCACGGCCGGGTCGCCCTGCGGAAAGTCTTCCAGCTTCTTGAAGTAGGGCAGCAGGTCGGCGTAGCCCCAGCCGGCGCAGCCGGCATCGCGCCAGGCGTCGTATTCGGCCGGGTCGCCGCGCACGAACACGTTGCCGTTGATCGAGCTGCAGCCGCCCAGCACCTTGCCGCGGCGCCACGGCATCCGCTGGCCTTTCAGGTGCCGCTGGGGCTCGGTCATGAAAGGCCAGGTCACGCGGTCGTCGCGCAGCAGGTTGGCCACCATCAGCGGAATGCGGAAGTTAAGGTGGGTATCGCGGCCGCCTGCTTCCACCAGCAATACCTGGTGGCGGCCGTTTTCGCTCAGCCGGTTGGCCAGCACGCAGCCTGCCGAGCCCGCGCCGACGACGATGAAATCGAAGGCCGCCCCGGCGGGGAGATGGTCTACGTACACCTTGCTGTCTCCTGGTTGTTCTTTTGTGCAAAACAAAGGTTCTCTTTTAGTATTGGGTGTCCTCCAGTCGACGTCAAGACGGTATTGCGCCGCGGCCTTCATTGCACTGCAGGCGGGCCATTCTTATAATCGGGGGTTGCATAATTCCGTTTAGTGGAACGGTGGTTCGGCATCCTCGTGGCGCCACGCCGTCCTTCCCCGTCCCCATGCCTGACATCGCCCCCGAGTCCCCCTCTTCATCGTCGCCCGCCGGCGGCGTGGCCGCGGTCGACCGCGCGCTCACCATCGCCATCGCGCTGGCGCGCGCCGAATCGCCGCTTTCGCTGGCCGACCTGGCGCGCGCCACCGGCATGTACAAAAGCACGCTGCTGCGGCTGCTGGCCTCGCTCGAACGCAGCGGCCTGGTGGTGCACCGTACCGACCGCCTCTATGCGCTCGGGCCGCTCGCCTTCCTGTTCGGCCGCTCGTTCGACATCACCCATGGCCTGAAGCAGAGCATCCAGCCGGTGCTCGAATGGCTGGTGGGGCGCGGCACCGAAAGCCCGTCGTTCCACGTGCGGCACGGCGACGACACGCGCCTGTGCCTGTTCCGCGTGGATTCCAGCCATTCCACGCTGGACCGCGTCAGCCCCGGCATGGTGCTGCCGCTGTACAAGGGCGCCGCCGGCAAGGTGCTGCGCACTTTCGCGCAAGGCCTGCCGGCCGCGGGCAACGCGCCGCTGGTCTACACCTCGTTCGGCGAACGCGATCCGCTGTGCGGCGCGGTGGCGGCGCCGGTGTTCGGCCCTTCCGGCATCCTGATGGGCGCGCTGTCGCTGTCGGGGCCGCTGGAGCGCTTTTCCGAGCTGGCCGTGCAGCGCATGAGCACGCTGATCGCGATCGCCGCCGAGCGCGCCACGCAATCGCTGGGCGGCCAGTGGCCGCAGCCCGCGGGCGATGCGGGCGTGGCCGCCGCCGCCGGCCTGGCGTCGGTCGGCTGACGCCGATAAACCCGCCGGAGCCGCCCGTCGCGCGGCCCCGGCCTTCCCCCTTCCCCTCGCTGCCCGGCCGCCGGGCCGCATCCCGCGGTCTCCTCCCCGCCTACGTATCCATCCGCATCCGCCTGCACCGCGGTTGTACGCCGCACGCTTGACAGCGGCCATGGCGCCGTCCGAGAATCGTAAAGAAATAGAATAAAAGTTCTTTCAGACGGAATTTCAGAAAAACGGTCGTTCTGATCGTGCGGTCCGGCACGGCGGACGGCCGGCACCAGGAGACCGCATTGGATACGCGCGAAAAAACGTCCTCTTCCAACGAACACGCCATCCGGGCGCAGTACGAACACCTGATCGGCGGCGAATGGACGGCCCCGGCCGCCGGACGCTATTTCGAAGGCTACGACCCTTCCACCGGCGATCCCCTGGGCCGCTACGCCCGCGGCGACGCACAGGACGTCGACCGCGCCGTCCGCGCCGCCGACGCCGGCTTTCGCCAGTGGGCCGCGCTCGATCCCCATCGTCGCGGCCAGATCCTGAACCACGCCGCGCAACTGGTGCGCCGGAACAAGGCGCGGCTGGTGCACCTGGAAACCCTCGACACGGGCAAGCCGCTGAAGACCTCGGCGAGCGACGTCGAGGCCTGCGCGCGCTATTTCGAGTTCTACGCCGGCATCGCCGACAAGATCCACGGCGAGACGCTGCCCGCGCCGGGCGGCAACCTGGTCTATACGCTGCGCGAGCCCTATGGCGTCACGGCCCACATCACGCCGTGGAACAGCCCGATCAGCCAGGCCGCACGCGGCATCGCGCCGGCGCTGGCGGCGGGCAACTCGATCGTGGTCAAGCCGGCCGAGCAGACCTGCCTGACCACCTTCGAGCTGGCGCAGCTGTGCATCGAGGCCGGCGTGCCGGCCCAGGCCTTCAACGTGGTGACCGGCTTCGGCGAGGAGGCCGGCCAGGCGCTGGTCGACCATCCGCTGGTGCGCAAGATCAATTTCACCGGCTCGGTGGAAACCGGCCGCAGCGTGATGCGCGGCGCCGCGCAGCGCATCTGCCCGGTGGGGCTGGAGCTGGGCGGCAAGTCGCCCTTCATCGTGTTCGCCGACGCCGACCTCGACGAGGCCGCCCGCCGCGCCGCCCAGACCGTCATCCAGAACGCCGGCCAGAGCTGCTCGGCCGGCATGCGCCAGCTTGTCGAGCGGCCCGTGCTGCAGGCCTTCACCGACAGGCTGGTGGCCAACCTGAAGGCGGTCACCATCGGCCCGGGCATCGACGACCCGAACATGGGGCCGCTGGTATCCGAAGAGCAGATGCAGCGCGTGCTGGGCTATATCGAAACCGGCAAGCGCGAAGGCGCCCGCCTGGCGTACGGCGGCCAGCGCCTGCGCGAAGGCCGGCTGGCCGGCGGCTGCTTCGTGCAGCCCACCGTGTTCACCGAGGTCGACAACGCCATGACCATCGCGCGCGAAGAGATCTTCGGCCCGGTGGCGTGCCTGATCCCGTTCGACGGCGAGGACGAGGCGCTGCGCATCGCCAACGACAGCGAATACGGCCTGGCGGCCGGCGTGTGGACGGCCGACATCGGCCGCGCCCACCGCATGGCGGCGCGGATCCAGGCCGGCCAGGTCTGCATCAACAGCTACCTGGGCGTCAACGTCGAGGCGCCGTTCGGCGGCTACCGCAACAGCGGCATCGGGCGCGAGAAAGGCGTCGAGGCCGTGCATCACTACACGCAGCTGAAAACCGTGATGCTGCCGACCGCGCGCTGACCGGGCCGGCCGTCCGGGCCGGCAGCCACCGTTCGGCGTACCAAGAGCAGCAACGACATGCGCCGCGGCCGGATTCCCCGGCCGACGGCCGAACGAGGAGGAGACGATGGAAAAGGCACTCGGAATGGAGGCCGGCCACCGCGCGCGCACGGCCGCAAGGCTGGCCGCGGCGATCGTGCTGGCCGGCATCTCGGTCGCGGCCGGCGCGCAGGCGCAGCAGCCGTATCCTGCCGGTCCGGTCACGCTGGTGACGCCGTTCACGCCCGGCAGCGGCAGCGACGCCACCGCGCGCGCCGCCGCCTCCACGCTGGGGCCGGTACTGGGCCAGACGGTGGTGGTGCAGAACGTGGCCGGCGCCGGCGGCGCCATCGGCGCGCGCCAGGTGGCCAAGGCCGCGCCCGACGGCTACACGCTGCTGCTGGCCAGCATCAGCTTTTCGGTGATCCCCAGCCTGATGAAGGTCGGCTTCGATCCGGTCAAGGATTTCCGGCCGGTCACGATGCTGGGGCTGCAGCCCTTCGTGCTGGTGGTGCCCGAATCGCTGCCGGCCAACAGCGTGAGCGAGCTGGTGGCGCTGGCCAAGGCCCGGCCCGGCAAATTCAACTATGCCAGCGCCGGCGTCGGCAGCATCGGCCATCTGCAGTGGGAACTGCTGAAGACCGAGCGCGGCATCGACCTCGTCCACGTCCCGTACAAGGGCACGCCTGAAACGGTGGTCGGCATGCTGGCCGGCGAAGTGCAGATGTCGCTGGTGTCGCTGCCGGCCGCGATGCCGCAGATCAAGGCCGGCAAGCTCAAGGCGCTCGGCGTCACCGGCGACAAGCGCGCGCCCGAACTGCCATCGGTGCCCACGATGGCCGAGGCCGGTTTCCCCAGCCTGGGCGATTCGGTCTGGTACGCCATCCTGGCGCCGGCCGGCACGCCGCAGGCCGTGGTCGACAAGCTCAACGCCGCCTTCGGCCGCACGCTGCGCGACCCCGAAACCATCTCGCGGCTGGCCGCGGTCGGCACCGACGCCACCACCAGTTCCCCGCAGGAGGCCGCCGACTACGTGCGTGCGCAGGTCGCCAAATGGGGCAAGGTCGTCAGCGACGCGAAGATCCGGGTAGAGAACTGAACCCCGTTCGCATTCGACAAGGAGCGAAGTCCATGAGCCATACCATCACCCCGCTGACGCCCCACCAGACCGGCGCCGAGATCCGCGGCCTCGACCTGTCGCAGCCGGTGTCCGACCGGCTGCGCGCCGAACTGAACGCCGCGCTGGCGCGCCATGGCGTGCTGGTGTTCCGCGACCAGGACCTGCCGCCCGAGCGCTTCAAGCGGGCGGCGCAGATCTTCGGCGAGATCATGCCGCACCACCGCCGCTCGGGCGATACCACCGAGGATTCGTCGATCTTCGAGGTCAAGAACCTGGAGGTGGCGCCGGGCAAGTATTACATCGTCGGCGAAAGCTTCCATACCGATCATTCCAACGACCCGGTGCCGCCCAAGGCCACCGTGCTGCATCCGGTGGCGCTGCCCGATCGCGGCGGCGACACGCAGTTCGTCAACGTCCATGCGGCCTACGACGACCTGGCCGAGCCGATGAAGAAGCGCATCGACAAGCTGCTGGCCGTGCACGTCTACGTCAGCCAGTACAGCCCGCGCAAGCTGATCAAGGTCGACGACGACACGGCCGCCCACCTGCCGCCGCCGGCCATCCACCCGCTGGTGCGCATCCATCCCGAGAACGGCCGCAAATACCTGTACCTGAACCCGGTGCGCATGGATTCGATCATCGGCATGCCCGACGACGAGGCGCAGGCCCTGATCGCCGAGCTGATGGCCCATGCCACCCAGCAGCGCTACGAATACCGGCACCAGTGGAAGTACGGCGACATGGTGATCTGGGACAACCGCAGCGTGATGCACCAGGCCAATGCCGACTACGACATGACCCAGCTGAGGAAGCTGTACCGGATCATGATCAAGGGGCAGTTGCACGAAAGCGATCTGGAAGCGACGCGCGGCGTCGAGGTCGATCTGGAGCAGCGCGTGCCGAGTTGAGCCCACCCCCTACGCGCTTACGCGCGCCCCTCAAGGGGCGGCACTGGCGGACCGGCGGAGCCGGATCCGCTGTGCCCTGGATGGGCGGCATCGGCAGTGATGCCCATGACAAGAATGAGCGAGGAGCGAGACCATGTATCGAACCGAAGAGCTTGACGCGGGCGCCGCCCGCGGCCCGGAAGACGGCGCGCGGCGGCGCCTGTGCCTGGCGCTGGCGGGGCTGGCGGCGGGCGCGTCGGCGGCCGGGGGCGCGCATGCGCAGAACCCCGCGGCCGGCACCATGCGCATCATTTCGCCGTATCCGGCCGGCGGCGGCACCGACGGCTTCGCGCGGGCGCTGGGGCAGAAATTCACCGAACGGCTGGGCCTGCCGGTGGTGGTCGAGAACCGCGGCGGCGCCAACGGCACGGTGGGCGCCGCCGTCGCCGCCAAGGCACCGCCGGATGGCCGCACGCTGCTGCTGGTGGCCGCCGGCTATGCCACCGGCGCCAGCCTGTACAAAGACCTGCCCTACGACCAGGACCGCGACCTGGCGCCGGTGGCGCTGCTGGCCTCGGGCCCGCTGGTGCTGGTGGTGCATCCTTCGCTGGGCGTGAACTCGGTGCAGGAATTCATTGCGCTGGCCAAGGCGCATCCCGGGCAGATCAACTACGCCTCGTCGGGCATCGGTTCGCTGCCCCACCTGGCCGCCGAACAGTTCGCGGCGATGAGCGGCATCCGGCTCGTGCACGTGCCGTACAAAGGTCCCAGCGTGGCCATGACCGACGTACAGAGCGGCCGCGTGCCGGCCTATTTCTGCGCCATCTACAGCAGCCTGCCGCACATCCGCTCGGGCAAGCTGCGCGGCCTGGGCGTCACCACCGCCGAGCGCTCGCCCATCGCGCCCGACCTGCCCACCATCGCCGAAAGCGGCCTGCCAGGCTTCGACATGACCAACTGGTACGGGCTGCTGACGCCGGCCGGCACGCCCGCGCCCGAAATCGCCAAACTCAACGAAATCGTCAACTGGGCCCTGGGCGCGCCGGAACTCAAGCAGCTGGCGGACTCCAGCGGCATGACCATCGCGTCCGGCAGCGCCGAGCAGTTCGGCAGCTTCCTGCATCGCGAATCCGACAAGTTCACGCGGCTGATCCGTTCCATCGGGCTCAAGGCCGACGCATAGGAGACAGACAGTAATGTTCAGACATTTCATCCGCAGATGGCTCATCGCCGCTGCGCTGTGGGTCGCATGGGCGGCGCCGGCGGGCGCGGCAGACCGGCCGTACCCGACGCGTCCGGTACGCGTGGTGGTCCCCTTCAATGCCGGCGGCAGCACCGACATCCTCGCGCGCGCGCTGGCCAAGCGGCTGGGCGAAGAACTCGGCCAACCGTTCGTGGTCGAGAACAAGCTCGGCGCCGGCGGCGCCATCGGCGCCGCGCAAGTGGCGCGGGCCGCTCCCGATGGACATACGCTGCTGTTCACCACGAGCTATTTCGCGCTCGGGCCGGCCATCATGAAGAACGTCGGCTACGATCCCATCCGCGATTTCGTTCCGGTCAGCAACGTCGCCTTCATGCCGATGGTTCTGCTGGTGCGCAACGATCTGCCGGCCAGCTCGGTAAGCGACGTGATCCGGCTCGCCAAGCAGCAGCCCGGCGCGCTGACCTATTCTTCCAGCGGCCCGGGCGGCCCGCCGCATCTGGCCGCCGCGCTGTTCGGCAACCTGGCCGGCATCAGCCTCACGCACGTGCCGTACAGCGGCGCGGCGCCGGCGCTGCTCGACGTCGCCTCCAGCCGCATCGACATCAGCTTTTCCACGCTGTTGTCGGCCGTGCCGTTCCTGAAGGCAGGACGGATGCGGATGCTGGCGGTGGCCTACAAAGAGCGGCTCACAGGCTATGCCGACGTGCCCACGTTCGCCGATGCCGGGCTGCCGGCGCTCGAAATGGTGACCATGAATGCGATGCTGGCGCCCGCGGGCACGCCGCGCGCGGCGGTGGATGCGCTGTACGGCGCGATCGCCCGCATCGTGCGCGAGCCGGCCATGCACGAGTTGATCACCGAGCAGGGAGCGCTGACGGTGGGCGATTCGCCCGACCACTTCGGCGATTTCCTGCGCCGCGACGTGGCGCGGTGGGCGGAACTGGCAGTCGCCAACAACGTGGCGGCAGGGCAATGACGACGGGAGCGGGCACCATGGCCACGTCCGGCACGCTATTCGAAAAAATCTGGCGGCGTCACGTGATCGTCGAGCAGGGCGACGAGGCATTGCTCGGCATCGATACGCATTTCGTGGCCGAAGGCTCCTTCCATGCCTTCGGCGCCCTGGCCAAGGAGGGCCGCACGGTGCGGCGGCCGGGCCAGGTGTTCGGTTCGCCCGACCATTTCGCCTCCACCGTCGGCCGGGAGCGCGGTCTGGCCGGCATCGGCGATCCCGAATCGCGCGAGCTGGTGCGCTACCTGGAACGGAATGCGCGCGACTATGGCTTCGAACACTTCGGCCTGGACGACGAGCGGCAGGGCATCCTGCATGTGATCGGGCCGGAGCAGGGCATCACGCAACCGGGGCTCACGGTCAGTTGCGGCGACTCGCACACGGCCACGCATGGCGCGCTGGGGGCGCTTGCCTTCGCCGTGGGCGCGTCCCAGAACAAGCAGATCCTCGCCACCCAGTGCCTGTGGCAGAAGCGGCCCAAGACCATGCGCATCGAGGTGGACGGCCGCCCCTGCCCCGGCGTCGGCGCCAAGGACGTCATGCTGGCGATCCTGGCCCGCATCGGCGTGGCCGGCGCGGTCGGCCACGTCATCGAATACGCCGGCACGGCGATCCGTGCGATGAGCATGGAGCAGCGCATGACCATCTGCAACATGTCGATCGAGGCCGGCGCCCGCAGCGGCATCATCGCCCCCGACGACACCACCTATCAGTATCTGGCCGGCCGTCCCTACGCGCCGCGCGGACGCGACTGGGACGCCGCGCTGGCGTTCTGGCGCACGCTGCCGACCGACGACGGCGTCCGCTTCGACCGCGAGGTCGCGATCGACGCCGGCACGCTGGAGCCCATCGTGACCTGGGGCACGCTGCCCGAACATGCATTGCCGATCAGCGCGTCGGTACCCGACCCTGGAGCCGTCGACGATCCCCAGCGGCGGACGCAGATGGAAGCCGCGCTGCGCTACATCGGCCTGGCACCCGGCACGCCGCTGCAGGAGGTGGCCGTCGATCGCGTCTTCATCGGCAGCTGTACCAACGGCCGCATCGAAGACCTGCGGGCCGCGGCGGCGGTGCTGCGCGGCCGCAAGGCGGCCGTGCCGGCGTTCGTCTCGCCCGGCTCAGGGCTGGTCAAGCGGCAGGCCGAGGCGGAGGGATTGGACCGTGTCTTCATCGAAGCCGGTTTCGAATGGCGCGCCCCCGGCTGCTCGGCATGCGTGGCGATGAACGGCGATGTGGTGCCGCCAGGCGAGCGCTGCGCCGCGACTTCCAACCGCAACTTCGAGGGCCGCCAAGGCAAAGGGTCGCGCACGCACCTGATGAGCCCGGCCATGGCCGCCGCCGCAGCCGTGACCGGCAGGCTGACCGACGTTCGTCGGCTGCTGGCCTGACGGCCCGCCACGCGAGGAGAGCCCGCATGTCGCCATTCACCCGCATCACGGCCGTTGCCGCGCCGCTCGACATGGACAATGTCGATACCGACAAGCTGATTCCGTCCCGCTTCTTCAAGAAGGCGCGCGGCGACGGCCTGCAACAGTATCTGCTGCACGACCTGCGCTTCGACGGCGATGGCCGCGAACGGGCGGACTTCGTACTGAACCAGGCGCCGTACCGGGCGGCGAAGATCCTCGTCGCGGGAGCCAATTTCGGCTGCGGCTCCGGGCGCGAGGCCGCGGTCTACGCCGTTCTCGACTACGGTTTTTCGGCCGTGGTCGCGCCCAGCTTCGGCGAACTGTACTACGGCAACATGCTGCAGAACGGCATGCTGCCGGTCGTGCTGCCGGAAGCGGCCTGTGCCGATTTGCGCCGTCTGTTGCGCGAGCGCCCGGGCAGTTGCCTGGAGATCGATCTGGAAACCCGATCGCTGACCGGTCCCGACGGGCGGCGCCACGTTTTCGACCTCGCCGAAACGGCCCGGCAGCGGCTGCTGCAGGGCCTCGACGACATCGCCCTGATCCTGCAGCATCTGCCGGAGATCGAAGCCTACGAAAGCCGCATGCGGGCCGATATGCCCTGGCGGCATCGCCCGCCCGCCGGCGTTTCATGAGAGGCGGTCCGATCCGCCATTGGAGATACATCAATGACCGAAAAACTGACCACCCGCCTGCGCCGGCTCACCAGCCAGCCCGACGCCTGCGTCATGGCGCCCGGCGCCGGCGACGCCTTCATGGCCCGCATGCTGGCGCGCGCCGGGTTCGAGGCGGTGTACATGTCGGGCTTCGCCACCAGCGTGACGCGGCTGGGCATGTCGGACGTCGGCCTGCTGACCGCTTCCGAGATGCTGGACAACACCTGGCGCATCGTCGATGCCTCGGGACTGCCGGTGCTGGCCGACATCGACACCGGCTATGGCAATGCGATGAACGTGTTGCGCACCGTGCGCGATTTCGAGAAGGCCGGCGCCGCCGCGCTGCACATGGAGGACCAGGTTTCGCCCAAGCGATGCGGCCACCTGGCCGGCAAGCGGGTGATCCCGGCCGCCGAGATGGTCTCCAAGATCAAGGCCGCCTGCGACGCGCGCGTCGACGCCGACCTGATGCTGGTGATCCGCACCGACGCGATCGCCGTGGAAGGAATCGAGGCGGCCTTCGAGCGCGCCGAGCGCTACCGCGAGGCGGGGGCCGACATGCTGTTCATCGAGGCGCCGGTGGGCCGCGAGCAGACCGAGCGGGTGGCCCGCCATTTCAAGGGCGTGCCGCTGCTGTACAACATGGCCGCCAGCGGCAAGTCGCCCGACATCCCGGCCGACGAACTGGGGCGCATGGGGTTCAGGCTGGCCACCTTCGCGCTGTACGGACTGCTGGCGGCGATTGCGCCGATCGAGCGGATGCTGGGCGAGTTGCGGCGCACCGGGACCATCGGCCATTTGCGCGATAGCATGGCCACCTTCAAGCATCTCAACGAGATCGTCGGGCTGCCCGAGCACCAGGCGGCGGAAGCGCGCTATGGCGTGCCCGAAGACGAGCAGACCCGGCTTTGACGGCGGCGTTCGCCAGCCCGCGCGTGCGCCGCGTTACGTAACGCCCCATCTCATTTCCCGTAACGCAGCGTAACGCCGGACCCCTTCCACATCGTTTTCCGCTGCGACTATCGCAGCATCGGAAACTCTCCCGATCGTCGATATCCCCTTGTGTTTCAACGATCTGCGCCGTTCGGGCACGTCGCGCGAATACTTGCGCGGCGCGATGGCATAGGTCTTGCTCGAAGCCTCTCGACACAGCCGGCGCTCGCCGCCGCAAGGCCTTCGCGGATGCGCGCGGACGCTTCGAATCATTGGGGGGCAGGGAATTGAACAAGATCTATCGGACCGTATGGAGCGATGCGCTGCAGTGCTGGATCGCCGCCGCGGAGAACGTGCGGCGTGGCGGGCGAGCGGGGGGCGCGGTGGCGGTGCTGGCCGCGGCTGCGGTGGCCGCGCCGGCCGCGGCTGCCGATATGAACGGCGTGCCGGGCCTGCTCAATAGCCGGCTCACCGAAGGCGCAGGCATCGGCATGCCGGTGGGTGCCGTGCAGCAGCAGATGCTGCAGCCAGCACGGGCCGTGTCGGCTTCGCCGATGCAGTCCCAGATGGCGGCCGCTCTGGGCGGCGCCCCGGCCAACGCCGCTGCGTCGGCGGCGCAGACCGCCGCTTCGACGGCGCAGACCGTCGCTTCGACGGCGCAGACCGCCGCCTCGACGGCGCAGGCCGCCGTGGCAGCGCCATCGTCCCCGCACGCCGTGCCGCCCTCGGCCCAGGCTGCCGCGGCCGACGACCGCAAGGCACTGGCAACCGCGCCAACCGCGCGGACCGCGCTGGCGCCGGCCGCGCTGGCTGCCGAGCCCGCATCGCTTGCCTCGGCCGCTCAGGCGATCGCCCCGATCCCGGCCGCCAGTACCTTTTCCATGTCGTCGAACATGCTGGCGGCCCCCATGGCGGCAGCGGCGGCGGCGCCGCCTCCCGAGGGTTCGGTGCCGCCGCCGCTGTCGCCCGCGCCCCCCACCGGCCTGGTAGTCGGTACCGCTGGCCTGTTCGGCAGCGTCGGCCAGGGGCTGTCGCCGCTGACCATGGCGGCGTTCAATTCGCAGCAGGACTGGCTGCGGTCCGGCGCGCTCAGCGTCAACCGCGACAACATCAATGCGCGCTTCCGGGTCGTCAATCTGATCGGCCTGCCGGTGCTCGACCTGGCGCCGGTCACCGGCACGCTGTCCGGCGGCGGCTCGCTGCCCGACCAGCGCCTGACGCTGCTGGGCGGCGTCACCTCGGGCAACTACATCACCAACATCAATTCCGGCCTGACCTACAAGAACGGCCTGCTGCTGTCCGATACGGCGACGGCGCCCGACTACGTCACGGCGAACAACTGCCTGAACGTGCTCAACCTGGTCGGCGCCACCTGCTGGGACGTGCCCGCCGCGCAGAACAACCAGGTGCTGGTGGGCGATGGCGCCAGCGCCAACGGCTCGCAGGAAGTCGTGATCGGCACCGGCGCGCGCCATCTGCTGCCGAACGAAGATGCCTCCACCATCTTCACCGACCCGACCAAGCCCGGCGTGCCGACCGACGACTATTCGCTGCGCAAGGGCTACTCGGTGGTGATCGGCGACAACGCCTTCGGCAACGCCAACGCCCAGACCATCCTCGGCGCCGGCGCGTCATCCACGGTGGCCGGCGGCGTCGCGCTCGGCTACCAGTCGGTGGCGGACCGCACCGGCAGCGGCGTCGAGGCCTACAGCAAGGTCGCGGTGCCCACGCAGGGCGCCGTGTCGGTGGGCGCGCCCGGCAGCGAACGCCAGATCACCAACGTGGCCGGCGGCACGGCCGACACCGACGCGGTCAACCTGCGCCAGTTGAAGGCGCTGGAATCCACGATCGAAACCGGCGACGCCAATGCCGTCCAGTACGACGACGGCACCAAGAAAGTCGTAACGCTGCAGGGCGGCACCGGCGGCACGCGCATCACCAACGTCGCCAACGGCGACGTCAGCGCCACCAGCACCGACGCCGTCAATGGCTCGCAGCTGAACGCGACCAACGAGAACGTCACCAACATCAGCAACACGGTGACCAACATAGACAACAACGGCACCAAGTATTTCCGCGCCAACTCGACGCTGGCCGGCGCCGCGGCCACCGGCGCCGACACGGTCGCCGCCGGCGGCGCCGCTCAGGCCGGCGCCGCCAATGCGGTGGCGCTGGGCAGCGGCGCCAATGCCTCGCAGGCCAATAGCGTGGCGCTCGGCGCCGGCTCGATCACCACGGTGGGCGCGCAGACAGGCTATGCCGCCTTCGCGCTGGCCGCGCCGCAGACCTCGGCCGGCGAAGTATCGGTGGGCAGCGTGGGCGCCGAACGCAAGATCACCAACGTGGCGGCCGGCGCCGACGACACCGACGCGGCCAACGTCGCGCAGCTGAAGGCGCTCAACCAGCAGATCGACGACGTGGACAGCCTGGCGGTCAAGTACGACAGCACCGCCCGCACCTCGATCACGCTGAACCCGGGCGGCCCGTCCACGCTGATTTCCAACGTCGCCCCCGGCGCCGAGACGTCCGGCAGCACCCAGGCAGTCAACGGCTCGCAGCTGTGGCACTGGACGCAGGACACCACCAACCAGATCAGCAACACCAGCCTGTACGACCTGATCAAGAACATCCAGCAGGGCGATCCCAATCTGTACTTCAAGGTCAGGTCGGCCGGCGGCGAGGCCCAGGCCACCGGCACCGAGAGCCTGGCCGCCGGCGGCGGCACCACGGCCACCGGCAGCCGCAGCGTGGCCGTGGGCAACGCCGCCGCGGCCGCCGGCGACGACGGCACCGCCACCGGCAACGGCGCGCAGGCCAGCGGCGCGGGATCTTCCGCGGTCGGCTCCGGCGCGGTCGCCAGCGGTACCGGATCGTCGGCGGTCGGCTCGGGCTCGACGGCCAGCGGCGCCCGCGCCACGGCGCTCGGTTCCAATGCCCAGGCCAGCGCCGACAACAGCGTCGCCCTCGGCGCCGATTCGGTGGCCGACCGCGCCAATACCGTATCGGTCGGTTCGGCCGGCAACGAGCGGCAGATCACCAACGTGGCCGACGGCACGGAAGACACCGACGCCGCCAACGTCCGCCAGCTGAAGGCGGTATCGGGCGACGTCACCAACATCACCGAAGGCAAGGACGGCATGTTCCAGGTCGAGAACTCGGCCAACCGGCCCAAGCCCGTGGCCAGCGGCACCGACTCGGCGGCCGGCGGCGCGGGCGCGGTGGCCTCCGGCGCGGCCAGCACGGCGGTCGGCAATACCGCGTCGGCCACCGGCGCCAACGCCACGGCGCTGGGCAATGGCGCGCAGGCCGCCGGACAGGGCGCCACGGCGCTCGGCAGCGGCGCGCAGGCAAGCGGGCAGAACGCGACCGCGCTCAGCGCGGGCGCGGTGGCCTCGGGCAACAACGCGATCGCGGTCGGCAACGGCGCGCAGGCCCAGGGCAGCGGCGCGCTGTCGCTCGGCAACGGCGCCCAGGTGGGTTCGGGCGCCACCAATGCGATGGCGCTGGGCAACGGTGCCAGCGCCACGGCCACCAACAGCGTGGCGCTGGGCGCCGGTTCGTCGGCCACGGTGGGCGCGCAGAGCAACTACCGCGCCTACGGCCTGTCGGCGGCGCAGAGTTCGGCCGGCGAAGTATCGGTGGGCGCGGCCGGCGCCGAACGCAAGATCACCAACGTGGCGGCCGGCTCGGCCGATACCGACGCGGTCAACGTGCAGCAGCTGCGCGGCGCCACCGCCGACATCGGCAACAGCATCAGCAGCCTGCGCGACGACATGCGCGGCATCGAGCGCAACGCCAACGCCGGCGCGGCTTCCGCGATGGCGGTGGCCGGCCTGCCGCAGGCCTACGCGCCGGGCCGCAGCATGGCTTCGGCCGCGGCCAGCCACTACCTCGGCCAGTCGGCGATCGCGGTCGGCGTGTCGACCATTTCGGAAAACGGCCGCTGGGTCTACAAGTTCGCCGGCAACGTCAACACCCAGGGCAAGGTCGGCGCCGTGATCGGCGCGGGCTATCAATGGTAGGCCCGCGCGCATCGGAGATCAGGATGATCCGCAATACCCACAAGAGCAACAAGAATGCGAAGCGGCTGGCGGCCTGCCTGGTTCCGCTGCTGCTGATGGGCGGCTGCTCCATGTTCCGCGGCTCGTCCAAGCCGGCGCCGCAGCCGGCCAGCAACGGCATGAGCGTGGTGTTCCCCGCGCGCGACAGCGCGACCTTCAAGGAAGGCACCTTCGTCAGCCTGGACAACCTGCGCCGAGTGATCCCGGGGCTGACCAAGCCCCAGGTGTACGACCTGCTGGGCGCGCCGCATTTCCACGAAGGGGTGTTCGGCGTCCATACCTGGAACTACATCTTCAATTTCCGCACCGGCAGGGGCAATGAGTACATCACCTGCCAGTACCAGCTGCATTTCGACAAGGATATGAAGACCGACGCCGGCAACTGGGACAAACGGGAATGCGCCGACCTGGTCTACCCGCGGCCGGCGCCCAGCACGCCGCCGCCGGCGGCTGCCGCGC
>NZ_BAABFO010000005.1:0-261376 GCF_039541095.1 Pigmentiphaga soli | reverse complement strand
CCGGCGCCGGCCGCCGCCCGGCCCGACCGCGACGCGCAGCGCAATCGCCGGCGCGCCGGCGGCGGCAACCGTGGCCGCGCCGAAGGGCGCGACGATGCCGCGTCCGCGCGCGAGGAATCGGAAACCCGCCGCGAGCCGCGCGCCCGCCGTGAAGGCCGCGAAGGCCGTGAAGGCCGCCGCGACGAGCGCGGCAGCCGCCAGGAATTGCGTGAATCGCGCGCGCCGGAAGAATTGCGCACCATCCCGCAGGAAGACGAGGCCGATGCCGCCGATGCGCGCGGCAACCGCAACCGCCGCGGCCGCCGCGGCAACCGGCGCGACGACGCCCCGGCCGATGACGGCACGCTGGCCGCCGCGGCAGCCGGCACCGTAGCGGCGGCCGCCATCGCTTCCGAGATGGAGGAAGGTACGGCCGAAACCGCCCGGCCGCTGGCCGCCGCCGTGGAAGCGCCGCGCGAGATGGGCCAGAGCGCCGTGGCAGCCGAGGCCCCCGGCGTGGAAGTCGCGCCGGGCGAAGAAGGGGCCGACGGCGAACCGGAACGCAAGCGCCGCCGCCGCCGCGGCCGCCGCGGCCGCCGCGGCACCGAGGCCGGAGCCGCCCTGCAGGAAGACGGCAGCCCGCTGGAGGACGATGCCGACGACGGCGACGAGTCTCGCGCCGCCGCTCCGGCGTCGGCCGATGCCGGCGAGCCGGCCGGCCCGGCAGCCGACACGCTTCCCAGCCCGGCACCGGCATTTGCGCCGGCTGCCGCCACCCCTGCCGCGTCCGCCACCCCTGTCGCCCCCGTCGCCCCGCCAGCCGGAACGGCCGCCTCGGCAGAGACTGAAGCACAAGGCGGCCAGCCCGCCGCGCCGCTGGCCGTCGTCTCCGAGCCCATCGTGGCCCCGGTGGCGGCGCAGCCGGTCGCCGCGCCACTGCCGACCGTAGCCGAGCCGATCCGCACGCCGGCGGCGGCGCCCGCGTCCGCCGAAGCAGCCGCGGCCGAGCTCCAGCCGGTGGCCGCAATGCCCGCCGCGCCGACCCAAGCATCGCCGACCCAAGCATCGCCGACCCAAGCATCGCCGACCCAAGCATCGCCGGCCCAAGGATCGCCGGAGCAAGCGCCTTCGGTGCAAGCGTCTCCGGTGCAACTGCCGCCGGCTCAAACGCCGGCACACGCGGCAGTGGCCCCCGGCGCCGCTGCCGGGCCCGCCGATACGGTACCTGCCGCGGCCGAACCGCCCGTGTCCCCGGTTTCCGAACCGGACGCCACGGCGCCCGCTGCCGAACCGGCTCCGGTCGGCGCCGCCCGGCCCGCAGCCGCGCCGGCCGGCGAAGCCGCCGCCACGCCTGCGAGCCCGGCACCCGCCGCCGCGCCGGCGATCTCCGGCTTCCCGGTGCCCGCAACAGCCGCCCCGGCGGCCGCCGGGGCCCCGGGCGCAAGCTCCGCGCCGTCCGGCCTCGACAAGGACGACCTGATCCAGGTCGTCGAACGGGCCGGCATGCAATGGGTGGAAACCGACAGCGCCAAGCACGCGTTGGTGCAGTCGCTGATCAAGGCAGCCGCCTCGCAGGCGGCGCGCCCGGGACGCGAGCCGCGGCCCCGCGCCGCCGTCGCCAACGAGCCGCTGGTCCAGGTGGAAACCCGGCCCGAACTGCGCCAATAAGGCCTTCGCGGCCCGTCGCGCAAAACCGCACGCGTTACGGCGTGCGGTTTTTTTTCGCGCACGCGCCGGCTTCCGCTTCGGGCGGCGCGGCTAGAATGACGCGTCCCGCGACGCCCCCCTCCCCCCTTACGACGATTCGCCGCTCAATGCGCACGCACATCGGAAAGTCCTGGCTCGGCCACATCTCGCTGATCGGCAAAGTCCTGATCGTCATGATCCCGCTGATGGCGCTGTTCATGCTGTCGACCGTCGGCACGCTCATCCTGCTCGACCAGGAAGGCCAGGACCGGATCGAGACCCAGGCCATCAACCGTGCGCTCCAGCAGACCAATCGCGCCATCCGGGCGCTGTACCAGCGGCAGTACGAACTGGGCCGGTTCGCCGCTTCCGGGCGGTCCGACACCAGCGCATACGACGCCGCCGACCATGCCTTCAACCAGGCGCTGGAGGAACTGGAGCAGATCGAGGAGGACGATCCGATCCAGCGCGAACGCGTACTCGAGGCCGGAGAATTCAACGAACGCTGGAAGCGGACGGTGGCCACGCCCATTCTGGCCGACCTCGAGCGGCCGAGCGGCACCGCGCCTCAACTCGCCCCCGACGAACGCCAGCGGCTGGCGCAAGACGCCTCGCCGGCCCTGCGGACCAGCGATATCGTCGACGTGATGAACGCGATCGCCGACACCGGCCGGGCCACCCTGGCGCGCCGGCAGCAGGAACGGCAGGAAGTCGAAGACGTCCGCCGGCAGATGGCGGTGGGCTCGCTGGCGCTGGCGCTGTTGCTCGGCGTCGCCTCGCTTTATCTTTCGCAGGTGCTGATCACCCGCCCGCTGCGTCACCTGGCGGGGCTGATGGCGCGGCTGGCCGGCGGCGACCACGCCATCGACGTGCCCGAGCAGGAGCGCCGCGACGAGGTCGGGACCATCGCGCGGGCATTGGCCCGCTTCAAGGACATGGCGATCGAAACGTCGGAGCAGGACTGGCTCAAGACCAGCGCGGCCGCGGTCACTGCCTGCCTGTACGAGGCCTCGACCCACGCCGAATTCGCGGCCGCTCTGTTGTCGGACCTCGCGCCGCGGCTCGGCGCCGGCATCGGCCTGTTCCATCTGTACGACGGCGAACGGGCCGAATTGCGGGTGATCGGCGCCTACGGCGCGCCGGCCTCCGCCGCGCCGCAGCGCGCCCGCATCGGCGAAGGCCTGGTCGGGCAATGCGCCGCCGAGCGCAAGACGATCGCGCTGCGGCGGCTGCCGGCCGACTACGTGCGGATCGAATCGGGCCTGGGCGGCGCGGTCCCGCGCGAGTTGCTGCTGGTGCCGGTGGTGACCGAAAACAAGCTGCTGGCGGTGCTCGAGTTCGGCATGCTGGAACGGCTCGATGCGCGCCGGCGCCGCCTGCTGGAAACGCTGGCCGAGCCGGTCGCGCTGCGGCTGGAAAACCTCGACAGCGCGCTGCACACGCGCCGCCTGCTCGAACAGACGCAGGTCCAGGCCAGCGAGCTGCGCGCCTCGGAAGAAGAGTTGCGCGCGCAGCAGGAAGAACTGCAATCCTCCAACGATGAATTGCGGCTGAAATCCGAAACGCTGAACCGGCAGAAGGCGATGCTGGAAGCCTTGCAGCGCGACACCGAAGACAAGGCCCGGGCGCTGGAGCAGGCCAACCAGTACAAATCGGAATTCCTGGCCAATATGTCGCACGAATTGCGCACGCCGCTCAACAGCCTGCTGATCCTGTCGCGCGACCTGGCCGACAACGCCGCGGGCAACCTGAGCCCCGATCAGGTGGAGTCGGCCCGCATCATCCACGACGGCGGCGCCAATCTGCTGCGGCTGATCAACGACATCCTCGACCTGTCGAAGATCGAGGCCGGCAAGCTGGAGCTGACGCTGGAATCGCTCGACCTGCGCAAGTTCGCCGCGCAGCTGGAGCGCAATTTCCGGCACGTGGCGGCCGACCGCGGGCTCGAGTTCGCCGTCACGGTCGACGACGACGCGCCCGCCGCCATCCGCGCCGACGGCATCAAGCTGCAGCAGATCGCGGCCAACCTGCTCAGCAATGCCTTCAAGTTCACCCGCGACGGCTCGGTGCGCGTGCGCATCGGGCGCCCGGGTGCCGCCTATCCCGCCTTCCCGCCGGAACGCAGCGTCGCGATCGAGGTTGCGGACACCGGCATCGGCATCCCCGCCGACAAGACCGACAAGGTCTTCGCCGCTTTCGAACAGGTCGACGCCGGCACCAGCCGTCAATACGGCGGCACCGGCCTCGGCCTGACGATCTCGCGCCAGCTCGCGCGCCTGCACGACGGCGACATCGCGCTGCACAGCGAGCCGGGCCGCGGCAGCCTGTTCGCGATCCTGCTGCCGCAGGACGGCCCGGCTGCAGGCGCGTCGTCGGGCCAGCCGGCGCCGGCCGCCATGCCGCCCGACGATCGCCGCGACATCGCGGCCGGCGACATCGCCATCCTCGCCATCGAAGACGATCCGGCCTTCGCCCACACCCTGCTCGACCTCATCCACCGCAAGGGCTACAAAGGCCTGGCCGCAGCCGACGGCGAAACCGGGCTGCGGCTGGCCCGCGAGTACCGGCCGACCGGCATCCTGCTCGACGTGATGCTGCCGCAGATGGATGGCTGGGCCGTCCTGCAGCGGCTCAAGGCCGATCCCGCGACACGCCACATCCCGGTCCATTTCGTATCGGTCCTGGACGAAAGCGCGCGCGGCCTGGAGTCGGGCGCGGTGGGCTTTCTGACCAAGCCGGCGGCGGAAGGCGCGCTGGCCGCCGCCATCGAGCGGTTGCTGCACTTCTCGCCGGGCGGCAAACGCCGGCTGCTGGTGGTCGACGACGAAGCCGCGACGCGGGCCTCGGTGCTGGCCCTGATCGCCGCCGATGACATCGAGATCGACGAGGCCGCCAGCGCCGAAGAAGCGCTGGAACGGATGCGCGAGACCGGCTACGACTGCATCGTGCTCGACCTCGGCCTGCCCGGCATGTCGGGTTTCGACTTCCTGGAACACCTGTCGCGGCGGCAGCCGCAGGTACCGGTGGTGGTCTACTCGGGCCGCGAGCTCACGCCCGACGAAGACCTGCGCATCCGCCAGTACACCGACAGCATCGTCATCAAGGGCAGCCACGCTTCCGAACGGCTGCTCGACGAGGTCAGCCTGTTCCTGCACAGTATCCGCCGGCGCGGCCCGGCCGCGGCCGAGACGCCCGAGGCGGCCGACGCGCCCGGCGCCGACGGCGACCTGGCCGGCCGCAAAGTGCTGATCGTCGACGACGACATGCGCAACGTCTTCGCGCTGTCGAAAATCCTGCGCGGCAAAGGCATGCAGGTGACCCTGGCGCAGGATGGGCAGAAGGCGCTGCGGCAGCTGGAGCAGGCCGGCGACGTCGAACTGGTGCTGATGGACGTCATGATGCCGGTGATGGACGGCTACGAAACCATTCGCCGCATCCGCCAGGACCCCCGTTTCGCCCAGTTGCCGGTCATCGCCCTGACCGCCAAGGCGATGCAGGGCGATCGCGAGAAAAGCCTGGAAGCCGGCGCCAGCGACTATCTCTCCAAACCCATCGACGTGGCCAAGCTGCTGTCGATGATGCGGGTGTGGCTGAACGGCCGGACGGCGCACGAGGCCTTGCCGTGAACATGCCGCCGTCGCCCCCCGCCCGCCCCCGCATACTGGTGGTCGACGACACGCCGGCCAACCTGTTCGCGATGCGCCGCCTGCTGGCCCACGTCGATGCCGATGTCGTCACGGCCGAGTCAGGCAACGAGGCGCTGGCCCTGTGCCTGGACCAGCAGTTCGCGCTGATCCTGCTCGACGTCAACATGCCGGACATGGACGGCTACGAGGTGGCGACGCTGCTGGGCGAATCGCCCGAGCACGCCGACACCCCCATCATCTTCGTCACCGCGGCCTACGACGACGTCAGCCGCCTGAAGGGCTACCGCGCCGGCGCGGTGGACTACATCGCCAAGCCCGTCAACGACGCCATCCTGCTGTCCAAGGTAGGGGTATTCCTAGAGCTGTACCTGGGCCGGCAGCGGCTGGCGGCCGCGCTGGCCTCGCTGGAACAACGCAACCGCCAGCTCAATGCCGAGATCGCCGAACGCCGCCGCATCGAAGACCGCATGCGCCACCAGGCCACGCACGACATGCTGACCGGCCTGCCGAACCGGATGCTGTTCATCGAAACGCTGGACCGCTGCGTCGAGCGCGCCGTGGGCGGCGGCGCGCCGTTCGCGCTGGTGTACATCGACATCGACGGCTTCAAGGCCGTCAACGACGGCTGCGGCCACCATGCGGGCGATCTGCTGCTGCAGGCGATCGCCGGCCGCCTGCGCGTCGCGCTGCGCGGCCGCGACATGATCGCGCGGCTGGGCGGCGACGAATTCGCGGCGCTGATGGAAGACGTCGGCGACGCCGAAGCCGGGCTGGCCTATTGCCGGCGGATCGGCGCGGCGCTGCGCGATCCGTATCGCCTGGACGTCAACGGCGCCACGGTCGAGGCCGATATCGGCGCCAGCATCGGCCTGGCCTTGTGCCCCTTGCACGGCCGCAGCCGCGATGCGCTGATACAGGCGGCCGACAATGCCATGTACGAGGCCAAGCGCGACGGCAAGAACCACAGCCGCCTGGCGGCCCTGCCCGCCGCCTAGGCGATCCGCGCCGCTTGCAGGAAGCGGGTGGCCGACTCGACGTCCATCGGCGGCGAGCACAGAAAACCCTGCCAGGCATCGCAGCCCATGGCCCGCAGCGCCTGCAGCTGCTGCGGCGTCTCGACGCCTTCGGCGATGGTCTGGATGCCGACCTTGCGGCCGAAATCGATCACGGCGCGCAGCATTTCGCGGTCGTAGTTGTCGTCCAGCATGCCGGCCACGAACTGGCGTTCGATCTTGACCGCGTGGAACGGCGCCGACTTCAGCCGCAGAAAGCTCGAATAGCCGGTGCCGAAATCGTCGAGGCTGAAGCCGATGCCCATCTCGGCCAGCTGGCGCGTGATCTTGAAGGCCTCTTCCGGATGGACGACCTCGGACGACTCGGTCAGCTCGATCTCGATCTGGTCGGGGCGGACCTGGTATTCGGCCAGGATGTGCCAGACCAGGTCGACCAGGTCGCCCTGCAGCTGGACCGCGCTCATGTTGACCGCGATGCGCGGGCAGACCACGCCCTGCCGCCAGTCGGCCAGTTGCCGGCAGGCCCGCCGCAGCACCCAGGAGCCGAGCGCCGCGCTCAGCCCGGCGCTTTCGACAGAGGGAATGAAGGTGGCCGGCAGCACCAGCGCGTCGCCGCGGCGCCAGCGGATCAATGCCTCCAGCCCGCGCAGCCGGCCGTCGCGCATTTCGAGCTGGGGCTGGTAGAACAACTCGAACTCGCCGCGCTCCAGGCCCTGGATGACCTCGGTGGCCAGCGTGTCTTCGCGCGACAGCAGCGCGCTGTCGAGGTCTTCGGGGCCGTCGCTCCAGCACACCCAGCGCGCGCGGGTGCGGCTGGCGTAGCGGGCGGCCTTGCGGGCGCGCGACAGCACCGCGCCGGCGTCTTCGATATCGCTGGGCAGCATCACGATGCCGAACGACACGAAACCCTCGCAGTCGCTGCGGCCGATGATTTGCAACAGTTCGCAACGCTGGAACAGGCGCTGGGCGGCGCCGATCGCGTTCGCCTTTTCGCCGATGTTGCGCAGCAGGACCACCAGGCTGCCGTCGTCCATCAGCCCCATCATGTCGTCGAGGCGGATGAACGGCCGGATCCGGCGGACCAGTTCGTCGCGGTTGGGGGTGCCGCTGTGGCCGGGGATATTCATCACCAGTACCGCCGCCCGGCGCCGCGTCGAAATCAGTTCGGACAGTTCCCGCAATAGCACGCGCCGCTCGGTGATGGCCCCGAGTTGCTGCGCGAAACTCGACATGCCCGGAGAGCTAAGCATCGAACGAGGCATAAAGGTACGATTTCATCGGGAACTGCTTATCAAGGCGCGGTATGGGCACGATATAGTTACCTTGCAGATGATCGCACAGCAGCGTCGATCCTAGAAGTATGGCGAATGGGCCGGAAAATCGCGTCTGCCTTTGCGGCAAAACGTGAACAATGCCAAACGTTACAATGTTAGCAAGTGTTTCTGGTACGCTAATTTGCGTGCCGCTCGTGCACCCTATAGGAAACCCTGGTGGACTCGACGATTCTCGAATACCTTGCCGACAGACAGTGCTCACCTCAGTGGAAGGGATTCCTGGCGGCACTGGCCGATGAATTCGCGGCCCAATTGCCCGAAAACGATCTGCGCGCCCTGATGCGGCGGATCGGCACGCGTTTCGCCGATCGCGAACCGCTGCCCGAATGCAAGACGCTGGACGACGTCCAGCTGGCCATGAGCCGGATCTGGATGAACATGGACTGGGGCTGGGTGGCGGTCGACGAACCCGGCGGTTATTTGCGCATCCGGCACAATTGCGCGCCCCTTCGCTCCGCTTTCGGGCAAAATGCGGGAAAATGGGTCGTCGCCTTTCTCGAAGGCGTGTATCAGCGCTGGTTCCAGTCGCTCGGATCGGGCAACGACCTCGGCCTCGCGCAGGTTTCTGAGCTCGACGAGGTCGGCTGCGTAGAATTCCGGCTGAGCCGCTGACCCGGTTGCGGTCCGATCCAGAAGAAGATCGAGCATGGACGATTCCGACGACATCGCGAATTTATTCAAACAGTTTGGCGGCCAGGTCGACCAATACCAGGAAATCGGCCGCGCCAACGAAGCCAAACTGTCGCGCGAGCGCTGGCCGCTGCTGTCGTCGGTCGAGGCCACCCGCGCCGCCCCGATTCCGCCGGTGCGTCCCGGCGCCGGCCAGCCGGCCGCCTCCGGGGCTCCGGCCGCGCAACCGTTCCTGAACGCACTCAGGCCACCCGGGCCAGGCCGGGTCGAGCCGCAACTGGCGCCGGCGGCCGCCCCGCAAGCGCCCTTCATCCCGCAGCAAACGCCGTTCCCTCAGCAGCCGCCCCAGGCCAGGCAAGCCGCGCCTGCCGCGGCCTCGCCACCGGCGCCGGCGGCGCTGGCATCCACTCCCGCGCCGGCGGCCGCCACGCCTGCGGCGGCCAAGCCGGCACCGAAGGCGGAATTCATTCCGCCCCGGCCACGCGGCGGCGTACAGCCCGCCGGCCGCGAGCCCGGGCCCGGCTCGCCCCTGAGCTTCAATTTCATGGCTTCTTCCACTCCTGCCGCCGAATCGCCCGCAGCACCCGCACCGCCCGTTCCGTCCGCGCCCGCCGCGGCGTCCACCGCGTCCGCGCCGCAGGATCTGCAAAGCATTTTCGCGCGGCTGGCGCAGCCGCCGCGCCCGGAACCGGCCCCGTCGTCCGACCCGAACGCCACGCTCCTGCAGCGTCTGCGCCGACTGTGAAAATAGTTGCTGTTGTCTCGGCCAAAGGCGGAGTCGGCAAGACCACGGTCACCGCGAACCTGAGCACCGCGCTCGGCTACGGCGGCCATACGGTATTGACGGTCGACCTCGACCCCCAGAACGCGCTGCGCTTCCATTTCGGGCTCGATCCGCAGAACATCAGCGGCACGGCGCGCGCCTCGCTGGGCGGCACCGACTGGCGCGAGACCTGCTTCCGCAGCGCCTCGGGCGTGTACGTGCTGCCCTACGGCTCGGTCAACGAAGACGATCGCCACGCCTTCGAAGACCAGTTGGAGGCACAGCCGGGCTGGCTGGGCTCGCACCTGGCCACGCTCGGGCTGGGCGACGACGCCATCGTGATGCTCGACACGCCGCCCGGGCCGTCCATCTACATGAAGCAGGCGCTGTCGGCCGCCCACCTGGTGCTGATCGTCTCGCTGCCCGACGCCGCCTCGTACGCCACGCTGCCGCTGATGGAAGGCCTGATCCAGACCTACTGCACGCCGCGCGCCGATTTCATCGACCACGCCTACGTCATCAACCAGGTCGACAGTTCGCGCCAGCTGGCCAAGGACGTGACCCACGTCATGCGCGCCAACTTCGGCGACCGGGTGGTCGGCCTGATCCATCTCGACCCGGCCGTGAGCGAGGCGCTGGCCTTCGACAAGAGCGTGCTCGACTACGCCGCCCACAGCCAGGCGACGCTGGATTTCGTCGACTGCGCGCGCTGGGTGAGCACGCGGCTGCAACAGGCCGGCAACGAGGTCCGCTGATGCAGCCCGACGATACCAATACCAACATCCAGGCCTCACGCCTGGGCACCCGCATCGGGGCGATCGGCGAACGGCTGCTGGCCGAGCCGTTCTGGCAGCACCCGGCCGTGAAATGGGTCTCGCTGGCCGTGGCCGCCATGCTGTTCGCGCTGGTGGTCACGGTGCCGTTCGACCTGTACCAGCAGCTCATCTTCGCCACCGTCTGCTTCATCCTGGCGCTGATCCTCAGCCGCACGCCCGGCCGGCTGGCGGTGCTGGCGATGATCGTGCTGTCGGTAACGGCATCGTGCCGCTACATGTACTGGCGCCTCACCTCCACGCTCGGCTTCGAGACCTGGATCGACACCTTCTTCGGCACCGGGCTGGTGATCGCCGAACTCTACGCGCTCGTCATCCTGCTGCTGGGCTATTTCCAGACCGCCTGGCCGCTGCAGCGCAAGCCGGTGCCGATGCCGGCCGACCCGTCCACCTGGCCGACCATCGACATCTTCATCCCGACCTACAACGAACCGCTCGACGTGGTCAAGCAGACGGTGTTCACCGCCCTCGGGCTGGACTGGCCGCTCGACAAATTCAAGGTCTACGTGCTGGACGACGGCCGCCGCGCCGAATTCCGCGAGTTCTGCCAGGAGGTCGGCGTCGGCTACATCACGCGCGACAACAACCGCCACGCCAAGGCCGGCAACATCAACGCCGCGCTGAAGAATACCGACGGCGAATACGTCGCCATCTTCGACTGCGACCACATCCCCACCCGCTCCTTCCTGCAGATCTGCATGGGCTGGTTCCTGCGCGATCCCAAGCTGGCGATGCTGCAGACGCCGCACTTCTTCTTCTCGCCCGACCCGTTCGAGAAGAACCTCGACACCTTCCGCACGGTGCCCAACGAAGGCGAGCTGTTCTACGGCCTGGTGCAGGACGGCAACGACCTCTGGAACGCCACCTTCTTCTGCGGCTCGTGCGCGGTGATCCGCCGCGGCCCGCTGGACGAGGTCGGCGGCATCGCGGTCGAAACCGTCACCGAAGACGCGCACACCGCGCTCAAGCTCAACCGCCGCGGCTACAACACCGCCTACCTGGCCATCCCGCAGGCCGCCGGCCTGGCCACCGAAAGCCTGTCGGGCCACATCGGCCAGCGCATCCGCTGGGCGCGCGGCATGGCGCAGATCTGCCGGGTCGACAATCCGCTGCTGGGGCCTGGGCTGAAGTTCGGCCAGCGGCTGTGCTACCTGAACGCGATGCTGCACTTCTTCTACGGCGCGCCGCGGCTGATCTTCCTGACCGCGCCGCTGGCCTACCTGCTGTTCGGCGCGCACGTGTTCCAGTCCACCGCGCTGCTGATCGCGGCCTTCGCGATGCCGCACATCCTGCACGCCAGCATCACCAATTCGCGCATGCAGGGCCGCTACCGGCATTCGTTCTGGAACGAGGTGTACGAATCGGTGCTGGCCTGGTACATCCTGCGGCCGGTGCTGGTGGCGTTCATCAATCCCCGGCTGGGCAAGTTCAACGTCACCAGCAAGGGCGGCCTGATCGGCCAGAGCTATTTCGACTGGACCATCGCCCGCCCCTATATCGTGCTGATGCTGCTCAACCTGGGCGGGCTCGCGCTGGGGATCGGGCGGCTGGCCTTCGGCAACGCCGAGGCGATCACGGTGCTGATCAACCTGTTCTGGACCGTCTACAACATCGTCATCACCAGCGCCAGCATCGCGGTGGCCAGCGAAACCAAGCAGATCCGCCACGCCCCCCGCGTGACGGCGGCGCTGCGCGCCACGCTGCGGTTCGCCGACGGCAAGACGCTGGCGGTCGAAACGCAGGATTTCTCGCAGACCGGCGTCGGCATCAAGGTGCCGGCCGAACTCGAGCTGCCGATAGGCGAAGCCGTGCAGGTATCGATCTTCCGCAATGAAGAAGAAGGCGTGTTCCCCGCCACGGTGGCGTTCCGCCACGGCGAGCGCCTGGGCCTGCGCTTCGAGGCGCTGAACACCCAGCAGCAGATCGAACTCGCGCAGCTCACCTTCGCGCGCGCCGACAACTGGGCCAAGGTGTGGGGCCATTCGACCCCGGACACGCCGCTGGCGGCGCTGCGCGGCGTCATCGTCATCGGCGTGCATGGCTTTCGGCTGCTGTTCAGCCACTTGTACCACATGACTTTCACGCCTCGCAGCAAAGCGCGCCGGGTGGCGCCTTCGGCGAAGCTCGATACGGGGGATTGATGAGTCCGAGGCCTTCTTCGCGCACCGCCGCGGCCGTGCGCCGCCGCGCCCTGCCCACGCTGACCGCCGGCATGCTGGCCCTGGCCAGCGTGCTGGGCGGCCCCGCCGCCGCGCAGAACCGGTCGCGCGCGCCCGCGGCGGCAGCGCCGGCCGAACCCGTCGCCGCGCAGTCCGTCGGCGATACCGGCACCGCGACGCTGCCGGGCGGCTCGCGCACCTACCAGCTCACGCTCAAGCAGCTGGGCGCGCTCTACCCGCTGCAGCTGCGCGGCATCGAAGGCACGGCCGGCGTGCCGTTCAGCATCCGCAGCGACGAAATCGTCACCGGCGCCAGGCTCAAGCTCTTCTACGCCTACTCGCCGTCGCTGATCAGCGAGTTGTCGCACATCAACGTGATGGTCAACGAGGAAGTGGCGGCCACGATTCCGGTGCCCAAGGAACAGGCCGGCACCAGCCAGACGCGCGAGATCGACATCCCGCCGCGCCTGATCACGGAGTTCAACCGCCTGAACCTGCGGCTGATCGGCCACTACACGCTGGAATGCGAAGACCCCGCGCACAGCAGCCTGTGGGCCAACGTAAGCAACAACAGCGTGCTGGAGCTGACCGTCACGCCGATCGCGCTGGCCAACGACCTGGCGCTGCTGCCCGCGCCGTTCTTCGACCGCCGCGACGTGCGCCGGCTGACGCTGCCCTTCGTGTTCGGCAACTCGCCCGACGGCGCCACGCTGGAGGCCGCCGGCACGCTGGCCTCGTGGTTCGGCGCGCTGGCCGATTACCGCGGCGCCGAATTCCCCACCAGCCTGAACCAGGTGCCGGCCACCGGCAACGCCGTGGTGCTGGGCCTGGCCAACGACCGCATCGCCGGCGTGCCGTGGCCTGCCGTGCAAGGCCCCACGGTTTCGATCGTGCCCAACCCGAACGACCCGCGCGGCAAGCTGCTGCTGGTGCTGGGCCGCGACGCCGCGGAACTGAAGACCGCCGCCAACGCGCTGGCCGTGGGGGCCACGGCGCTGTCGGGCCAGACCGCCACCATCACCCAGTTCGCCGCGCTCAAGCCGCGCCGGCCCTACGATGCGCCGAACTGGCTGCCCAGCGACCGGCCGGTCAAGTTCGGCGAACTGGCCGAGGCCAGCACGCTCAACGTGTCGGGCTATTCGCCCGACCTGATCCGCGTCAACCTGCGCCTGCCGCCCGACCTGTTCAGCTGGCGCAGCAAGGGCATCCCGGTCGACCTGAAATACCGCTACACGCCGCGCCCGAACCCCGACAAGTCCACGCTGAACATCAACGTGAACCAGCAGTTCCTGCGCGCGGTGCCGCTGTTCGCGGTGGAGCATGGGGCCGGCAGCCAGGTGGACCGCCTGCTGTCGAAGATCCTGCCCGACGGCACCGTGCCGGCGGAAACGGAATTCCGCATCCCGCTGTTCATGCTGCCGTCGCAGACCCAGCTGCAGTTCCACTACTACTACGACATGATCAAGCAGGGCGCCTGCAAGGACGTCGTGCTCGACAATGTCAAAGGCGCGGTCGAACCCGATTCGACCATCGACATTTCCAGCTTCCCGCACTACCTGGCGATGCCCGACCTGGCGGCCTTCGGCACGGCGGGCTTCCCGTTCACGCGCATGGCCGACCTGTCGGAAACTGCGGTCGTGCTGCCCGATTCGCCCGGCTCGGCCGACTATTCGGCCTACCTGACGCTGATGGGCACCATGGGCTATTCCACCGGCTACCCGGCCACCGGCGTCACCGTCGCCCAGGCCCGGCAGGCGCAAGGGCTGGCCAACAAGGACCTGCTGGTCATCGCCTCCGGCAACAACCAGCCGCTGCTGTCGCAGTGGGCGCAGTACATCCCGATCTCGCTCGACGGCACGGCCAAGCATTTCCGGCTGTCCGACCTGGTCTACCGGCTGTTCCCCTGGTGGGATTCCGACCAGCGCGACAACGCCGAGCCGCGGCGCGCCGAAGTGGCGTTCAACAGCGACAGCACCGACGCGGTGATCGCCGGTTTCGAGTCGCCGCTGTCGAACGGCCGCAGCGTGGTGCTAATCTCCAGCAACCGGCCCGCCGGCCTGTTCGACGCCGTCAACGCCCTGCTCGATACCGACCTGCTCAAGCGCATCCAGGGCAGCGTGGCCATCGTGCGCGGCAAGCAGGTCGACAGCCTGTTGTCGGAGCAGACCTACTATGTCGGGCACCTGAACCCGATCCTGTACCTGCAATGGTTCCTGTCCAGCAGGCCGCTGCTGCTGATGCTGTTCAGCGTGGTCAGCGCGGTGCTGCTGGCGGTGATCCTGTACCTGACGCTGCGGGCGCGCGCCAGGAAGCGATTGAACCAATAGATGAAACCCACCCCTACGCGCTGGCGCGCCCCTCAAGGGGCGATGCGAGCGGACCGGCGGAGCCGGGTCCGCCGCATCCTGGAGAGAACGGTGCGAATTCATGCGCCGGGGTGGCGCGCAGCGCCATGGGCAGCCTTCATGAGCCGAGCAGGACTCCACCCACGCCTTCCCGCCCTTGCCGTTCGTCGCCGGCTGCTCAAGCTGTGCGGCGCGCTGCCGCTGGCGCTCGGCCTGGGCGCGGCGAACGCCGCCGGCGCCGCCGCCTGCCCCGCCGAGGACTGGCCGCTGTACCAGACCTTCCTGCAACGCTTCGTCCAGGCCGACGGCCGGGTGGTCGACTTCAGCGTGGCGCAGCTGCAAACCACGTCCGAAGGCCAGTCCTACGGCATGCTGTTCGCGCTGGTGGCCAACGACCCCGCCACCTTCGGGCGGCTGTGGCAATGGAGCGTGGCCAATCTGGCCGGCGGCGACGTCGCCAGCCGGCTGCCGGCGTGGCAATGGGGCCGCCGGCCCGACGGCAGCTGGGGCGTGCTGGACCCGAACGCCGCCTCCGACGCCGACCTGTGGATGGCCTATGCGCTGCTCGAGGCCGCGCGGCTGTGGCGGCGCCCGGAGTACGCGCAGAACGCGCGCACGCTGATGGCCCGCATCGCGCTCGACGAAGTGGCCGACCTGCCGGGGCTGGGCAAGATGCTGCTGCCCGGCCCGACCGGCTTCGCGCATCCCGACATGCTGTGGCGGCTCAACCCCAGCTACGCGCCGATCCCGCTGCTCAGGCGCCTGGCCCAGGAAGACCCGCAAGGCCCATGGCAGGCCATCGCCGCCAATACCGCGCGCATGATCGCGCAGGTTTCGCCGCAGGGGTACGCGGCCGACTGGGTGGCGTACAAATCGCCCGACGGCGCGACCGGCGCGTTCGTGGCCGACCCCGAAAAAGGCGACCTCGGCAGCTACGACGCCATCCGGGTCTATATGTGGGCCGGCATGATGCCGCCTTCCGACCCGCTGGCCGGGCCGCTGCTCAAAACGTTGTCCGGCATGGTCGGCGCCACCGCGCCCACCGGCCTGCCGCCCGAGAAGGTGCAGGTCCTCAGCGGCGCCGTCAGCGGCGTCGGCCCGGTCGGCTTTTCGGCCGCCCTGCTGCCCTACTTCCAGCGCAGCGGGCAGACCCGGCTGTACGAACAGCAGCGTCAGCGAGTACAAACCCAGTTGATCGCCCCCGCAGGGCCGGCCCAGCCTCCCTATTACGACTACGTCCTGGGCCTGTTCGGTTCCGGATGGGCCGAACAACGCTATCGCTTCCTGCCCTCGGGCAGGCTCCAATCACGGTGGGAGAAGGCATGTCCGCGCGCCACAACACGCTAGTCCTCGGACTACTGGCCGCCCTGATCCAGAATACCGCTCTGGCCCAGAGCGACCCCGTCAAGGTCCTGATCGAGCAGGGCCAGTACTGGCAATCGCGCGGCGACGGCACGCGCGCCGCCGAGGCCTGGCAGAAGCTTCTCAGCCTCAAGCCCAACCAGCCCGAGGCCCTGTACGGCCTGGGCCTGATCGAAATCGACGAAGGCCGGCCCGACAACGCCCGCTCCTATCTTGCCCAGCTCAAGCGCAGCAGCCCCAACAGCCCCTACGTGGCGCGCCTGGAGCAAAGCATCAACCTGGGCAGCAACGCCGGCCTGCTGGCCCAGGCGCGGCAGCTGGCGCGCAGCGGCCGCACGGCCGAGGCGGTCGAGACCTACCAGTCGGCGCTGGGCGGCAAGGCGCCCACCGGGCCGGTCGCGCTCGAGTACTACCAGACCCTGGGCGGCACGCCGCAAGGCTGGGAAGAAGCGCGCGCCGGGCTCGAAAAGCTGGCCAAGGAATCGCCCAACGATCCGCAGATCGCGCTGGCGCTGGCCCAGCACCTGACCTACCGCGAATCGACCCGGCGCGAGGGCATCGAGCAGCTGGCGCGGCTGGCCTCGCGCGCCGACGTCGGCAAGGCGGCCACCGACAGCTGGCGCAAGGCGCTGGCCTGGATCGGCACCCGGCCGTCGGACGCCCCGCTGTACCAGGCCTACCTGAAGCTGCATCCCGACGATACCGGCATCCGCACGCGGCTCGACGAGATCGGCCGCCAGGCGCAGGAAAGCCGGCGCGCGATCGAAGCCTCCAGCGACCCGCTGCGCCAGCGCACCGCCGCCGGCTTCAAGGCGCTCGACAACGGCGACCTCGACGCGGCCGCCGCCGACTTCCAGGCGGTGCTGGCCGCCCGCCCGAACGACGGCGACGCGCTCGGCGGCCTGGGCGTGCTGCGCCTGCGGCAGGAAAACTTCGCCGAGGCCAAAGACCTGCTGGAACGCGCGTCGCGCCAGGGCGCGGCCTCGCGCTGGCGCACCGCGCTCAACAGCGCCACCTACTGGACGCTGGTACGGCAGGCCGAAGGCTACCGCTCCGGCGGCAATCTCGACGCCGCCCGCCAGGCGCTGGAACAGGCCGTCAAGATCGATCCCGACGAACCCACCGCGCAGAACGCGCTGGGCGACGTGCTGGTCGCCACCGGCCAGCTCGACGCCGCCGAGGCCACCTACCGGCGCGTGCTCGACAAGCAGGCCGACAACCCCGACGCGATCCGCGGGCTGGTCGGCGTCATGTCGCAGAACAACAAGCCCGACCAGGCGCTGGCGCTGATCGACCGCCTCACCCCGCAGCAGCAGGAACAGATCGGCGAGCTTGGCCGGCTGCGCGCCGCGCAGGCGGTGGGCATGGCCAAGGCGGCGGCGCAGCGCGGCGACGACGCCGGAGCCCGCGTGCACCTGGAAGAGGCGCTGCTGAACGATCCCACCAGCCCCTGGATCCGGCTCGACCTGGCCCGCCTGTACATGAAGGTCGGCGCCTACAACGACGCGCGCGGCGTGATGGACGGCCTGCTGGTGTCGAACCCCAACATGCCCGAGGCGCTGTACGCCAGCGCGCTGCTGGCTGCCGAGATGAAGGACTGGCGCGGCGCGCTCGATACGCTGAACCGGATCCCGCCGCAGAACCGCACGCGCGACATGGCCACGCTGCAGCGCCGCGCCTGGGTGCATGCGCAGTCCGACCTGGCCTCCAGCCTGGCCAAGGACGGTCGCACGCAGGAAGCGATCGCCATGCTGACCCAGGCCCAGGGCTATGCCGGGCAGGACCCGGAACTGCTGGGCGCGGTGGCGATGGCCTACACCGACGCCGGCGACACCAACCGGGCGCTGGCGATGATCCGCCAGCTGATGACGCGCAGCACCCAGCCCGACGTCGGCATCCGGCTGCAGTACGCCGCCATCCTGCTCAAGACCCGGCAGGACGTGGAGCTGGCCGGCGTGCTGCGGCAGATGCAATCGATGGCGATGAGCCCGTCCGAACGGCAGAGCTTCAACGACCTGCGCCAGGCCTATATCGTGCGCCAGGCCGATGCGCTGCGCGAGTCGGGCGACCTGGTGGCGGCCTACGACGTGCTGGCGCCGCTGCTGGCGGAGCGGCCGAACGAACCGGCCGTGGTGGGCGCGCTGGCGCGGATGTACGGCGCGGCGGGCGATTATTCGCAGGCGCTGTCGCTGTACAACCGCCTGCTGCAGCAGGACCCGAACAACGTCGAGACGCTGCTGGCCGCCGCCTCGGTGGCGACGTCGGGCAAGCAGTACGACTACGCCGAATCGGCCATCAATACCGCGCTGGCGCGCGCGCCGCGCGATTCGCAGGTGCTGGCGGCGGCCGGCCGCCTGTACCGGGCGCAGGGCAAGACCGCCAAGGCCGAGCAATACCTCGGCGCCGCCGTCGCGCTCGAGAACGCGCAGCGCGGCGTGCCGCCGCCGGGCGCGGCCATGGCGCCGCAGGCGCCCGGCGCGCGGGCGCCGTCGGCCAATCCATTCGTCGGCCGACCGGGCCAACGTTCCTTCTCCACCTTGCAACCGCAACAGCAGCCCATGGTTTATGGCACGCCCCCGGCCCAGGCCTACCCGGTGGCCGCACCGGCCACGATGAGCGCCGCGCAGCTGCGCAGCTATTACCTGCCGGTGGCGGCGCAGGCCGAGCCGGTGCAGGTCGCCCAGGCCTACATTCCGCCGCCCGCCGGCGCCGCGATGTTCCCGCCGCCGGCGCCCGATTACGCCCAGGCGGCGGCCACGCAGCAAGGCTATACGCCGTACGCCGCGCCGCAGGCGGCGCCGGGCGGGTATGCAGCCGGCCAGGGCGGATATCCGCCGCCAGCCGGCTATCCCACCGCGCCGGGCGCGTCCGCGCAGGCAGGCTATCCGCCCGCGCAAGGCTACGGCGTTCAGCAAGGCTACCCGCCCGGCGCTCCCCAGCCGCAAGGCACGGCGCCCGGCTATCCGGCGCAGGGCTACGATCCGCAGCAGCAGCCCTATGGCGGCTACCCGCCGCCGTCGGCCTACTACCAGGATCCCTACGCCGCGCAACAGGCCGCGCAACAGCCCGCGCCGCAGCAGCCCCAGGCGTCGGCGCAGCGTCCCGGCGCGCAGGCGGCCTCGGGCACTGGCGCTGCGGCCGGCCGTAGCGCCTCGACGGCAGCAGGCCGCGGCCAGCCGGCGGCCCGCTCCACCGCCAGTTCGCAGGCAAGCCGCAGCGGCAGCGCCGCGCGCAACGCCCAGAATGCCTCGACGCGGAACGGTCCGGCGCAACAGGCCAACGCCGCGCCCACGGCCGGAGTAGGCGCCTACGCGCCACCCAACGCATCGGTTCCGGGCAACAGCTACATCCCCGCGCCGGTGCAGCCCGTGCCGCCGCAGACCTACGCGCAGCAGCCGTATCCCTATCCGCAGCCCTATGGCGCGCCGGCCTACCCGCAGGCAGGCTACCCACAGGCAGGCTACCCGCAGACGGCCTATCCGCAGGCAGCCTATCCGCAGACGGCCTATTCCCCGCCCGCCTATCCGCCGGCGCAATATCCGCCGGCAGCCTATGCGCAGCCGGCCTACCCGCAGCCCTCGTACTCCCAGCCTTCATATCCCCAGCAGGCCTACGCGCAGCCCGCGCCGGCCTACGGCGCGCAGCAGACGGCCGCCGCCGTGCCGCCGCCATGGGAAACGCAGGCCACCGGCCCGCGTACCGTGCGCGACGAATTGATCGAAGTGCAGCAACAGCGGGCGCCGGTGCTGAGCGTCGGCGGCACGGCGCGCAACCGCCAGGGCGAAGCGGGCCTCAGCGAGCTGACCGACCTGCAGGCGCCGGTGGAATATCGTTTCCCGGCCGGGGACGGCAAGATCGCGTTGCGGGTCACCCCGGTGTCGCTGGACGCCGGCACGCCCGACAGCAACTACAACACCAGCAGCCGCTTCGGCGGCGGCCCGGTGGCGGCGCTGGCGCAGGCCGCCGGCTCGACCGGCGGCGCCGGCTCGCAGGACCAGACCGGCGTGGGCCTGGGCGTGGCCTATGAGACCAGCAACCTGCAGGCCGACCTGGGCACGTCGCCGCTCGGCTTCCGCTATACCGACGTCAACGGCGGCGTCAAATTCCGCGGCGACCTGAGCGATACCTTCTCGTACACGGCCGACTTGTCGCGCCGCCCGGTCACCGACAGCCTGCTGTCGTTCGCCGGCGCGCGCGACGCCCGCACCGGGCAGGAATGGGGCGGCGTGTCGGCCACCGGCGGCCGCCTGGAAGTCGGCTGGGACAACGGCCAGTACGGCATCTACGGCTACGGCTCGTTCCACGCGCTGACCGGCACCAACGTCGAGTCGAACACCCGCATCGAAGGCGGCGGCGGCCTGTACTGGCGGCTGCTGCGCACGCTCGACTCGGAAATGACGGCGGGGGTCAACTTCACCGGCATTTCGTACGACAAGAACCTGCGCTACTTCACCTATGGCCACGGCGGCTACTTCAGCCCGCAGCAGTTCTTCGCGGTCAGCGTGCCGCTGTCGTGGACGCAGCGCAGCGGCAGGCTCAGCTACCAGGTGAAGGGGTCGCTGGGGGTGCAGAGTTTCCGCGAGGATTCGGCGCCGTACTTCCCCACCAGCAGCAGCATGCAGAGCGCCGCGCAGCAGGCGGCCACCGATGCCGCCAATTTCGGGCTGACCACCAACGCCCGGGCGGTGTACCCGGGCCAGGACAAGACGGGCCTCGGCTACAACCTGGCCGCCGCGCTGGAATACCAGGCCGCGCCGCAGCTGTTCATCGGCGGCCAGCTGGCGATGGACAACGCCAGCGACTACCGCCAGCTGGTGGGCGGCGTCTACCTGCGCTACGCGCTGCAGCCCTACACCGGCCAGATGGCGATGCCGGTCAATCCGTTCCGGTCGACCTACCCCTACTGACCGGAACGATCGGGCGCATCAGGCCGCCGGCCCGGCGGTCAGTTGCCCCCGCCTTCTTCCGCCGGGGGCGGCACGGCGCCGGTCCGGCCGAGCATGACGACCCGACCGAAGCGCTGGGAACTGCTGGTCAGCGTTCCCAGCGTGAAAAACCGCAGGCCCGTGGCCGTGGTGCCGCCCGCATCGTATTCGGCGACCGCGATGCCGTCCTCGCTGCCGGCGCAGGACGCGCCGGTGAAGATCAGCCTGACCTGGTAAAGGTTCTGGGTGGTGATGCCCGGATAGGGACCGATCTTGCTGACCGGTCCGCCGTTGGTCGCGGAATCGACGATGGTGCAGGCATCGCGAGTACCGCTCAGCACCCCGTCGGCCGCCACGTTGACGGTCATGGTGGGCGTGCTCAGCGGCGCGCTTTCGTACACGCTGCCGGCCACCGCGGCGGTGGTCGCGGGGCTGGCCTGGTAGATGCTGTCGCGCGTCATCGAAAACGACGTGACGGCGTTGCTCGCCCCCGGATCGGCGAAGTTGCCCGTGAACTCGCCCGCCGAGGTGATGGTGCCGCTCAGCGACGTCGACGCCGACGTGCCCGCCGCGCTGTAGAAGGTGGCGGCATCGTCGGTCACCCGGCCATTGCTGCCGTCGACCTTGGTGAGCTGCCCGCTGAGCACGTCGTAGCCGCTGCCGTTGCGGCGATAGAAGAAATAGGAGCCGTTGGGCGCGACGACGCCGTTGAGGCCGGAAGAGGTCCAGTAGCCTTCCGCCTGTTGCGGCGTATCCGGATCAGGCACCTCGTCGTCTTCGCCCACCACGCCGTTCAGGATGAAGGTGTTCAACTGCTTCGAATCCGAATCGGTGGTGAAGATCCAGATGCCCGTCTTGGTATCGCCGGTGTAGTCCAGCACGGCCCAGCCGACCTGGGTGGAGCCGGGCCGCGCGCACGAGGTGCCCGTCAGCGTCAGGACGGTGGTGTAGACGTCGTGCCCGGAAGCCTGCGGCTTGATCGTGCCCGACAGCGCGCAGCCGCCGTTGTTGCCGCTCGCCCGGCCGGCGCTGTCGACCGTCAGGTTCCAGGCGCCGCCGAACGCGCCGCCGCCGCTGTAGCTGCCCGCGATGCGGTCCAGGGTGGCCGGCTTTTCGTACAGGTCGGACCGGAATTCCAGCGTGAACGGCACCAGCGAGCCGGTCGAGGCCGCCGTGCCGACCGGGTCGCTGTAGTTGCCGCTGATGCGGGCGGTGGCGCTGCCGCCCGACGAGGCGCCAGTCACCGTTCCGGAAATGGTGATGCCGTTGGCGACGAACTTGCCGTCCACGGTGGAGTAATACGTGGCGCTGCGGGCGCTCAGCGTGGCCAGATTGACGCTCAGGTCGCCGTACAGGCCGTCGTAGCCGCGGCTGCTGCTGGCGCGGCGGGCGAAATAGAAGCTGCCGCCGGTCCCGTCGACGCCGCCGTCGATGACGGCGATGAAATCGCGCTGTTGGCCCAGCGGCCCGGCCTTGCCGGCGTAGATGCCGGCCGGGTATTGCTGCACCGTCGGCACGCCGCCGCCCCCGTCATCGCCGGAATCCCCGCCCCCGCACCCCGCCAGGGCGACCGCACACACAAGGTAAAGCAGCCTGTGTCCCAATTTCACGTTCGAAATCCTCTAGAGGGAGATTCGCGCCGGCCAGCCCGCGCCGGCCTCGTTGCAGCGTTGAAACCGGATTGTAGCCGTCCGGGTCCAATGAAGGGCGGCGCGATTCCTACACGCGACATGCCGCGGAAGGAAGACCCCACTCGCCGCCCGCCCCCGCGCCGCGCGGCGGCCATGTCCGCTAGTATTACGTCCTGGGCGCGCCACGGGCCGCCTTTCACCGGAAAACGCCGTGACCGACTCCGTCATACCGCTCGTCGACTACCGCAAGCTGCGCCCCGTGCCGGCCGTCCCGGCACGGCCGATCGCGGCCACCGGCAGCCTGCTCGACGCGCGCGCGCGGCCGTTGCGCGACCTGCGCATCTCGGTCACCGACCGCTGCAACTTCCGCTGCGTGTACTGCATGCCCAAGGAAGTGTTCGGCAAGGACTACCCCTACCTGCCCCATGCCGACCTGCTGTCGTTCGAGGAAATCGTCCGCCTGGCGCGCCTGTTCGTGGCGCACGGCGCCGAGAAGATCCGGCTGACCGGCGGCGAGCCGCTGTTGCGCAAGAACATCGAGACGCTGATCGCCAGCCTGGCCGAGCTGCGTACCCCCGAAGGGCGACCGGTCGACCTCACCCTCACCACCAACGGTTCGCTGCTGGCGCGCAAGGCGCGCGGCCTGGCCGCGGCCGGGCTGCGGCGCGTGACGGTCAGCCTCGACGCGCTCGACGAAGCGCTGTTCAAGCGGATGAACGACGCCGACTTCCCGGTGGGCGACGTGCTGCGCGGCATCGACGCGGCCGCGGCGGCCGGCCTGGGGCCGGTCAAGGTCAACATGGTGGTCAAGAAAGGCACCAACGACCACCAGATCCTGCCGATGGCGCGCCACTTCCGCGGCTCGGGCCACATCCTGCGCTTCATCGAGTACATGGACGTCGGCGCCTCCAACGGCTGGAAGATGGACGAGGTGCTGCCCTCGGCCGAGGTGCTGGCCCGCATCGGCGCCGCCTGGCCGCTGGCGCCCGCCGCGCCGCTGTACCGCGGGGAAGTCGCGCGCCGCTGGCGCTATGCCGACGGCGGCGGCGAGATCGGCGCCATCTCCAGCGTCACCCAGGCCTTCTGCGGCGACTGCAGCCGCGCCCGCCTGTCCACCGAGGGCAAGCTGTACCTGTGCCTGTTCGCGCAGCAGGGCTACGACCTGCGCGCCCTGCTGCGCGGCGGCCGCGATGACGCCGAAATCGCCAGCGCCATCGCCCATGTCTGGCAGCAGCGCGGCGACAACTACTCGGAGCGCCGCAGCGCCGAAACGGCGCGCGGCCCGAAGATCGAGATGAGCTACATCGGTGGCTGAGCCCGGCCCGCCGATCGCCGCCGCCGACATCACCGGCCTGGTCCTGGCCGGCGGCATGGGCCGGCGCATGGGGGGCGCCGACAAAGGCCTGCAGCTTTTCCTGGGGCGGCCGCTGGCCGCCCACGCGGTCGAAAGGCTGGCGCCCCAGGTCGGCCCGCTGCTGATCAGCGCCAACCGCAATCACGGCGAATACCGCCGCGTGGGCATGCAGGCGCTGGCCGACGCGCCGGGCCACCGCCGCCTGGAGGTGGTGGCCGACGCCTTGCCCGAGCATGGCGGCCTGCCAGCGGCCGCCGTTGCCGCGCCCCGCTACGACGGTCCGCTGGCCGGCATCGCCGCCGGCCTGGCGGCCGCCCGCACGCCCTGGCTGGCCTGCGTGCCCTGCGATTCGCCGCTGCTGCCGCCCGACCTGGTGGCGCGGCTGGCGGCTGCCGCGACGGCGCACGGCGCGCAGTTGGCGGTGGCCCGTTGCAGCCAGGGGCGGCATCCGGTGTTCGCGCTGATGTCGGCCGCGGTGGCGCCCTCGCTGCGCGCCTTCCTGGCGGCCGGCGGACGCCGGGTGCGGGCCTGGCAGGACACGCTGCGTACGGTAGAGGTCGATTTCGGCGACGCCGGACATGCCTTCGACAATGCCAATACCGCCGCAGAGCTGCGCGAACTGGCAACGCTGGCCGAGCGTGGGCCTGCGCGGGCCTGCGGGCCGCGGCAGGACGGCTCCGCCCCTTCGCCGCGCCGGCAAAACACGGCGCTGACCGTGGACGAGGCCCGCGCCGCCCTGCTGTCCGGCATCGTTCCCGTGGACGAGGTGGAGCGGGTGCCCGCCGCCGCGGCCCTGGGCCGCATCCTGGCCGCCGACCTGGTTTCCCCGATCGACGTTCCTGCCCAGGACAACGCCGCGATGGACGGCTACGCGCTGCGCGGCGCAGACCTGGCGCCAGGCCGCGACGCCGAAGCCACCGTGATCGGCACCGCGCTGGCCGGCCACCCCTACGCCGGCCCGGTGGGCCCGGGCCAGGCCGTGCGCATCATGACCGGCGCCGTCATGCCCGACGGCTGCGACACCGTGGCGGCGCAGGAAACCGTGCGCCGCGACGGCGACCGCATCGTCGTCCCGGCCGACGTGCGGGCCGGCCAGAACCGCCGCCTGCGGGGCGAAGACCTGCGGGCGGGCCAGGTGGCGCTGCGCGCCGGCAGGCGCCTGTCGCCGGCCGACATCGGCGTGTCCGCATCGTTGGGCGCGCCCGCGCTGACCGTGCGCCGGCGGCTGCGGGTGGCGGTCTTCTCCACCGGCGACGAACTGCTGCTGCCCGGCGACCCGCCGCGGCCCGGCGCCATCCACGACAGCAACCGCCCGGCGCTGCTGGCCGCGCTGCAAGACCTGGGCGCCGACACCATCGACATGGGCGTGCTGCGCGACGTGCCGGACGCACTGGAAGCGGCCCTGGTCGAGGCCGCCGGCCGCGCCGACGCCGTGCTGACCAGCGGCGGCGTGTCGGTGGGCGACGCCGATTTCGTCCGCGACGTGCTGGCGCGCCGTGGTCGGATCGACTTCTGGAAGGTGGAAATGAAGCCCGGCCGCCCGCTGGCCTTCGGCCGCCTGTACCCGGCCGGCCCGGACCGCGCCGGCGCCTACCTGTTCGGCCTGCCGGGCAATCCGGTGGCGGCGCTGGTGTCGTTCCAGGTCATGGTGCGTCCGGCGCTGCTCAAGCTGGCCGGCGCGGCCGATGCCCCGCCCGCCTTCATCGCGGCCCGCTGCACCCGCACCCTGCGCCGCAAGCCCGGACGCGAGGAATACCTGCGCGCGGTCGCCGCGCCGGGCGCCGACGGGATGCTCGAGGCCACGCCCGTCGCCGGCCAGGGCTCGGCCATGCTGTTCTCCCTGTCGCAGGCCAACTGCCTGCTGCGGCTGCCGGCCGGCCACGGCGACGTGGCGGCAGGCGAACGGCTGCAGATCCTCCTGCTCGATAGCCTGCGCTGACCGGCTGGCTGCCGGCCTTTCTTCCTCTTCCTTCGCGCCCCCGGATGGCATGGCGTTTCCATGTCCGCTTCGACCAAAGCTATCGTCCTGTTTAATAATAAAGATAAAATAAATAATGCGAATGATATTGAGAATTAATCTTGATTCAAAAAGAAATTTGTTCAAGAATCGCTGCTTCGCCACTGACCCGCCCCATCGCGGCAAGCCTCGATGCAACCCCGCCCGTTCCGTTTTCCGCCGGCCGCCGCCCCGCTGCGGCTGGCCATCCGCTCTGCCCTGGGCGCCGCCTGCCTGCTGCCGTTCGCCGCCCCCGCGCAAGAAGCGCCAGCCCTCGAACCGCTGGTGGTGACCGGCACCCGCACCGAAAAAACCCTGGCCGACACGCCGATCCGCACCGAAATCGTCACCCGCGAAGAACTGGAACGCACCAACGCGCGCACCCTGACCGACGCGCTGGAAAACATCCCCGGCCTGCTGCTGACCGAGATCCACGGCAAGTCCGGCTATGAACTGTCGCTGCAAGGCCTGACCGGCGACCAGGTGCTGGTGCTGATCGACGGCCTGCCCATCTCTGCCAGCACCAGCTCCACCGTCGACCTCAGCCAGTACCTGCTGACCGACATCGACCACATCGAAGTCGTCAAGGGCGCGGCCTCGGCGCAATACGGCAGCTCGGCCATGGGCGGCGTCATCAACGTCATCACCCGCCCCGCCCGGCCCGGCCTGTCGGGCACGGCCACGCTGGACGCCGGCAGCTACGGCGACCAGAACTCGTCCGGCGGCTCGCTCAAGCCGGCCAACCGCCACGGCCTGTTCACGCTGCAAGGCGGCAGCCAGACGCTGCGCGCCCGCATCGCCGCCGACGTGCTCGACGACGACGGCTTCGGCGTCGACCCCGACAGCTGGAGCCGCCAGGGCGACGAAGTCCGCCGCCAGCAATACAGCGCGCGCGTCGACTGGCTGCCCACCGCGGCGCAAAGCTACTGGCTGGACGGCAGCGTCTACCGCGAGGACGACACCCAGCGCTACACCACCTTCGTGCCGCCCAACCTGCTGCCGCAGCGCAAGACCGAGCACATCACGCGCGACCGCCTGGCCGGCGGCGGCCAGTGGCGGCTCGACAACGGCATGCGCCTGCAGCTCAAGGGCTTGGGCGAGTCCTACGACAGCGCCTCCAACGAATACTCGCAGGACTACCTGGTGACCCGCCGCAACGCGAAGCAGAACATGGGCCACGTCACCGCCCAGGTCGACCTGCCGGCCTGGCACAGCCAGCTGTGGCAGCTCGGCGTCGACTACCACCGCGAGGACATGACCCAGGACAACAACGGCGTTTCGGAATTCGTCCGCGCCGGCTCGGTCGAGCGCTCCAGCCGCGAACTGTTCGTGCAGAACGACATCCTGTTCAACGACACCTGGGAACTGCTGCTGGGCGCCCGCGCGCAAGACGATTCCGACTTCGGCAGCCATTTCGCGCCCAAGGCCAGCCTGCGCGGCAAGCTGCTCGACACCGCGGACTGGAACGGCGTGCTGCGCGCCAGCTTCGGCCAGGGCTACCGCGTGCCCAATCTGAAGGAGCGCTACTACCTGTTCGACCACAGCGCGCTCGGCTACATGGTGGTCGGCAATCCCGACCTGAAGCCCGAATCGTCCAACAGCGCCCAGCTGGGCGGCACGCTCACCTTCCGCGAGCACCTGTCGCTGGAAGTCAACGCCTTCATGAACCGCGTCAAGGACCTGATCCAGACCGACATGAACGACGTGGCCGTGGTCAACGGCATCTCGGTCTACACCTACCGCAACGTGGCCCGCGCCCGCACCCGCGGCATCGAGACCGGCCTGCGCTGGGACGCCACGCCGGCGCTGACGCTGACCGCCGGCTACACCTTCAACGACGCCAAGGACCTGGACAGCGGCAACGAACTGACGCGCCGCCCGCGCCACGTGGGCCGGCTGGGCTTCGACTGGCGCTTCCTGCCGGCCACCGAACTGACCATGCGCACCCGCGTGCAGAGCGGCGAACTGGTCTCGTCCGACGACGTGGCCCAGACCTCGGGCGGCGCCGCCGGCGGCGGCCGCTCGCCGGGCTGGACCACCGTCGACCTGGCGGTCAACCACCGCATCGGCCGCCAGCTCACCCTGTTCGTCGGCGTCAAGAACCTGTTCGACAGGCAGCGAGATTTCACCAACCCCACCGACTTCGGCCCCCTGCGCGGCCGCTTCGTGTACGCCGGCGCGCGCTACGCCTTCGGCGGCACGCAATAACCACCCTAGGAAGGAAACCCGCGATGAAATCCAAATCGACTCTGATGATCAGCGCGCTCTGCGCGGCGCTGGCGCTGGCCGGCTGCGGCGGCGGCGACGATGGCGGCTCGGCCGACAACGGCGGCGACAATGGCGGCAACGACGGCGGCAACAATGGCGGCGACAACGGCGGCGGCACGCCCACCAGCCAGTTCACGCAGAAGGACGGCAACTGGACCTTCACGCTGCCGGCCTCCGGCACCTCGCTGTGCTACGACTTCGACACCGAGAGCGAAGTGGCCGGCTGCACCGGCAGCAACTGGGACCTGAAGATCACCAGCAGCGGCGCCACCGCCACGCTATGGACCAACAGCGGGGTCAGCGGCCCGGGCCGCGGCGGCGCCTTCGGCGGGCCGTTCGACCACACCTGGACCGAACTGCAGTCCTACCAGAGCGCCACCGTCGACCCGGAGTCCGGCGAAACACTGCCGTCGGCGGTCTACACCGCCGACACCGCGGCCAGCGTATTCACCGGCACCAACGATATCCAGTCGGCCGCCTTCGAATACGACCTGACCGGCGACCACCGCCTGTACCCGAACTTCCGGGTGTTCCTGATCACCACCGACAGCAGCGCCACCACCCTGGGCGCGGGCGTGTACGCGCTGCAGATCACCGGCTACTACGGCGGTCCCGGCGGCGCCACCTCGGGCTATCCGTCGTTCCGCTGGGTCGAGCAGACCGGCGGCGCCACGGTGCAGGAAGCGAGCGTGAACGCCACCGGCGGCTGGGTGTACTACGACCTGGCCAACAAGCAGGAAGTGGGCGAAGATGGCCCCTGGCAGATCGCGTTCAACCGCTACAACGTCAAGCTCAACGGCGGCACCTCGGGCAGTGGCACGGTGGCCGGTTTCGTGAGCAAGACGCCCGCCGGCTTCTACGACGCCGACAACAAGCCCATCGTGGCCAAGTTCACCAGCACCACCAACCTGTCGGACACGCTGCCCGACCTGACCGGCACGCAGACCGGGCCGGCCAGGGCGAGCGCCTGGGTCAAGGACAGCACCGCGTCGATCCTGAACCCGGCCGCGCAGGGCAGCTACCCCAACCCGCTGGACTATGGCTGGTACAAGTACTACCCGACCGCCGAGGCGGCCGGCGCCGCGGGCCTGGGCAGCGTGGCCCACGTCATTGCGCCCAACCCGGACAACGGCACGCTGATCCGCAGCGGCGAAGGCAACAGCTATGCGCGCATCCACCTGACCGGCATCACCTATGCCGATCCGACCAACGCCAGCAGCGCGCAAACGTGGAAGTTCGAGTACGACGTACAGCCTGAGTAGGTCCACCCCTACGCGCTTCGCGCGCCCGGGGGGAAGGACCACCCCTGCGCGCTTCGCGCGCCCCTCAAGGGGCGGCACCGGCGGACCGGTGGAGCCGGATCCGCGGTGCCCTGGATGGGCGGCGCGGGTCGCTAGAACGCCTTGCCCAGCGTGAGCTGGACTACGTTCATGCCGGGGTTCGGGTGCTTGATGCCGGCGTTGGAGAAGTGCGAGATGCGCAGCCCCACCCGGGTCGTGCGGTCGAGCTGGTAGCCTGCGCCGATGTGGTCGCCGAACTGGAAGGTGGTGCTGATGTTCTTGTCGTGGAAGCGGCGTTCGCTGAAGGCGGTGGCGCCCACGCCGCCCTCGATGTAGAAGCGGTCGCCGGGCCACCAGCGGAACAGCGGGATCGCGCTGAGCTGCCAGTTGTGCGAGGAATAGCCGGCCTGTACGTCTTGCGTCGTCCACCAGTACGACAGGCCCAGTTCGCCCACCAGTTCGATGCGGCTGCCGCTGAAGCGGTGCTGCCACAGCGGCGCGGTTTCGCGGTTGACGGTGATGCGCTGGCTGGCCTCGCCGGTGCCCAGATGCAGGGTCCAGCCTCCGTTGTCCCAGCCCTGCGGCTCGGCCGCATGCGCCTGGAAACTCAGCGCCAACAGGCCCGCCAATACACCCAATTTCTTCATAGGATCGTCCACGTTCGATTCGTTGTTCGAGGACCGGGATGCGGCGGACCGCGCCCGGACCGTTATGCAAGACTTCGTGGACGAACTATACGCCGTTCCGTTACAGCACGGCGTCGGCCGACTGCCCGGTAAGCAGGGCCAGCAGGCGCGCGATCTCCTCGCGCATCTTGCGGCGGTCGACGATCATGTCGATGGCGCCCTTTTCCAGCAGGAATTCGGCCCGCTGGAAGCCTTCCGGCAGCTTTTCGCGCACGGTCTGCTCGATCACGCGCGGGCCGGCGAAGCCAACCAGCGCCTTGGGCTCGGCGATCACGATGTCGCCCATGAAGGCGAAGCTGGCCGACACGCCGCCCATGGTCGGGTCCGACAGCACGCTGATGAACGGCAGCCGGCGCGCGCTGAGCAGCGTCAGCGCGGCCGTGGTCTTGGCCATCTGCATCAGCGACAGCAGCCCTTCCTGCATCCGCGCGCCGCCCGAGGCCGCCACGCAGATGAAGGGCACCTTCTGCTCGACCGCGGCCTGCACGCCGCGCGCGAAACGCTCGCCCACCACCGAGCCCATCGAGCCGCCCATGAACTCGAACTCGAAGCAGGCCGCCACCACCGGCAGCGTGTGGATCGCGCCGCCCATCACCACCAGCGCGTCGGTCTCGCCCGTCTGCGCCATGGCTTCCTGCAGGCGGTCGGGGTATTTCTTGCTGTCCTTGAACTTCAGGCTGTCGACCGGCAGCGTGCCGATGCCGATCTCGTAGCGCCCTTCGGCATCCAGCAGCGCGTCGATGCGCTGGCGCGCGCCGATGCGCATGTGGTGGTCGCACTTGGGGCAGACGTTGACGTTCTTGACGAGATCGTCGCGGTACAGCACGGCCTCGCACGACGGGCACTTGACCCACAGCCCCTCGGGGATGCGGCGCGTGCTGCCGTCGGTCGTCTTGATGCGGGGCGGCAGCAGCTTTTCGATCCAGCTCATGCGGATTTCCTCGTTTCGCGGGACGCCGGCGGGAGGCCGTCGAGCGCCTGCCGGATTGTACGCAACCAATCGCCGGCCGCGCGCGCCGCCGGCTGCGCTTTTTCGCCGGCCGGCAGGTCGGCCGTGGCGGCTTCGATTTCCTGGATCAGGCGGCTGCCGATCACCACGGCGTCGGCCGCCGCGCCCAGCGCCCGCGCGCTCTCGGCGTCGCGGATGCCGAAGCCCACGCCCACCGGCAGCGACACGTGGGCGCGGATGGCGGCCAGCCGGCGCTCGACCTCGGCCACGTCGAGGTGGCCGGCGCCCGTGACGCCCTTGAGCGACACGTAGTACACATAGCCGCGTGCCACCTCGGCCACGGCCCGGATGCGCGCGTCGGACGTGGTGGGCGCCAGCAGGAAGATCAGGTCGATGGCGTTGCCCGCCAGCATGCGGCCGAACTCCACCACCTCTTCCGGCGGGTAGTCGACCACCAGCACGCCGTCGACCCCGGCCTCGCGCGCGGCGGCGGCGAACGCCGCCTGGCCCATGCGCTCGATCGGGTTGGCATAGCCCATCAGCACGACGGGCGTGGCGGTGTCCTGCCGGCGGAACTCGGCCACCATCGCCAGCACGTCGCGCAGGCCCACGCCTTGCGCCAGCGCGCGTTCGCTGGCGCGCTGGATGACCGGGCCGTCGGCCATCGGATCGGAGAACGGCACGCCCAGTTCCAGCACGTCGGCGCCGGCGCCGACCAGCGCGTGCATGACGGGAACGGTGGCGGCCGGCTCGGGATCGCCGGCGGTGACGTAGGGAATCAGCGCGCAGCCGCCGGCGGCGGCCCGCCGCGCGAAGGCGGCGGCAATACGGGAAGGATTCGTCATGGCGCGTCTCAGAGCGTGATGCCGGAACGTTCGGCGACGGTGTGCATGTCTTTGTCGCCGCGGCCGGAAAGATTGACCAGCAGGATCTTGTCGCGGCCGAGCGTGGGCGCAAGGCGGACGGCATGCGCGATGGCGTGGGACGATTCCAGCGCGGGAATGATGCCTTCGATCCGGCAGCACTGGTGGAAGGCCGCCAGGGCCTCCTCGTCGGTGACGCCGACGTAGGTGGCGCGGCCCGATTCCATCAGCCACGCATGTTCGGGGCCGACGCCGGGGTAGTCCAGCCCGGCCGAGATCGAGTGCGTGTCGATCACCTGGCCGTTGTCGTCCTGCAGCACGTAGGTGCGATTGCCGTGCAGCACGCCGGGCACGCCGCCGGCCAGCGAAGCGGCATGGCGGCCGGTGGCGATGCCCTCGCCCGCGGCCTCGACGCCGATCAGCTGCACGTCCGGATGGTCGATGTAGGGATGGAAGATGCCCATCGCGTTGGAGCCGCCGCCCACCGCCGCGATTACCGCGTCGGGCTGGCGGCCGGCCGCCTCGGGCATCTGCACCAGGCATTCCTTGCCGATCACGGTCTGGAAATCGCGCACCATCATCGGGTACGGGTGCGGGCCGGCCACCGTGCCGATGATGTAGAAGGTGCTCTCCACATTGGTGACCCAGTCGCGCATGGCCTCGTTTAGCGCGTCTTTCAACGTGCGCGAGCCGGATTCGACCGGCACCACGGTGGCGCCCAGCAGCTTCATCCGGTACACGTTGGCCGCCTGGCGGCGCACGTCTTCGATGCCCATGTAGACGACGCATTCCATGCCGTAGCGCGCCGCCACCGTGGCGGTGGCCACGCCGTGCTGGCCGGCGCCGGTTTCGGCGATCACGCGGCGCTTGCCCATGCGGCGCGCCAGCAAGGCCTGGCCGATGCAGTTGTTCACCTTGTGGGCGCCGGTGTGGTTCAGGTCTTCGCGCTTGAGCCAGATCTGCGCGCCGCCCAGCTGTTCGGACCAGCGGCGGGCGTGGTAGACCGGGCTGGGGCGGCCCACGAAATGCTTCAGCTCGTATTCGAACTCGGCGACGAATTCGGGATCGTCTTTGTAGCGGGCGTAGCAGTCGCGCAGCTCGTCGAGCGCGTACATCAGCGTTTCGGCAACGAACACGCCGCCGTACTGGCCGAAATGACCGTGCGCATCGGGAAAATCGTATGGTTTCACAGGCTTGTCTCGGTGAGCCCGCGGCCGCCGGGGGCCGGCTGCGGGACAGGGTCTGGGACGCCGGGCTAGCTGGCGTCGAACCGGCGCACTTCGGCTACGAAGCGCCGGATCCGGTCGGCGTTCTTGATGCCCGGCGCGTCTTCCACGCCGCTGCTTACGTCAACGGCGAACGGACGCACCATTGCCAGCGCGGCTGCCACATTTTCTGCATGCAACCCACCAGACAAAACGGCCGGACGCGCGCTTGCGCTGCTGACCAGAGACCAATCGAACGCTCTCCCGCTGCCGCCGTAGCCTTCGGAATGGCTGTCGAACAGCCAGCCGGCGGCAGAACCGTAAAGTTCGCACGATTTTAGCAAAGCACCGGAGGTTTCCAAGCCCGGCGCGCCCACGCGGAAAGCGCGCAGATAGCGCAGGCCGGCGCGTTCGCATTGTTCGACGGTTTCGTCGCCGTGGAACTGCAGCAGGTCGGGCCGGACGGCGTCGACCACGCGCGCGATCTCGGCCTCGGCCGCGTTGACGAACAGCGCGACCACGTCGACGAAGGGCGGCACCCGGGCGCGCAGCGCCGCCGCCCGCTCGGGCGTCAGGCACCGCTTGCTGGGCGGGTAGAACACCATGCCGATGGCGTCGGCGCCCGCCTCGACGGCGGCCTCGATGTCTTGCTCGCGGGTCAGGCCGCAGATCTTGATGCGGGTTCGGGACATCCCGCCATTATCGCATTTCGCGCACTTCGCTGGTGGCATCGGTGGGCGGCAGGCCACATTCCGGCGGATAGCCGACCGCCGTCAGGTACAGGCCGTCGGGCGCGAAGGTGGGCGCGGCGCGCCGGCGGTCGCGCTCGGCCAGCAGGGCCGGCATCCATTCCGGCGGTTGCCGGCCCTGGCCGACGTAGACCAGCGCGCCGACGATGTTGCGCACCATGTGATGCAGGAAGGCGTTGGCGCGCAGCGTGAAGATGACGAAACGGCCGCGCCGCTCGATGTCGAGCTGGTGCAGCGTGCGCACCGGCGAGGCCGCCTGGCACTGCGAGGAGCGAAAGCTGCTGAAGTCGTGCTCGCCGCGCAGGCAGGCGGCGCCGCGCCGCATGGCCGCCTCGTCCAGCGGCCGGAAGCTCCAGCCGGCGCGCCCCGCCCAGGCCGGCGGCCGCACCGGGTCTTCCACCAGCAGGTAGACGTAGCTGCGCGAGCGGGCGGAGAAACGGGCGTGGAAATCGTCGCCCACCGTGCGCGCCCAGCGCACCGCGACGCTGGGCGGCAGGTGGGCGTTGACGCCGCGCACCCAGGCCTGCTCGGGGCGAACGATGTCGGTGTCGAGATGGACCACCTGCTGCACCGCGTGCACGCCGGTGTCGGTGCGGCCGGCGCAGACCGTGGCTTGCGGCCGGCCGGCGAAAGCCGCCAGCGCGGCTTCCAGCGTGTCCTGCACGGTCTGGCGGTGGGGCTGGGTCTGCCAGCCCATCCATGGCGCGCCGTCGTAGGCGAGGCCCAGCGCAATGCGAGGCATGGGCCGCGGCGGCGCTCAGAGCGCCGCGAGCGCTTCGCGCGCCTGCCGGCGCTGCTCGTCGGTGCCGCTGCGCAGCACGGTTTCGAACAATTCGCGAGCGCCGTCGCGGTCGCCCATTTCGATGAAGGCGCGGGCCGTGGCCAGCTGCGCGCCGGCATCCGGGCGGATGACGTCGGTATCCAGCTCGATGCCGGGCCGCGCCGCGGCCGGGGCGGCGGCAGGCTCGGCGGGGCCGTCGAGGTCGAGATCGAAGTCCAGGGCGACCGGCTTGGCCGGGGCGCGGCGCGCCGGGGCGTCGCCCTCGTCGGCTTCGCCGTCGTCTGCTTCGCCGGCCTTGCCATTGCCGGCGTAGGCGGCCGCGGCGGCCGCGGCGGCCGCCGATGAGGCCAGCGTGGGCAGCGCCTCCCAGCCGCTGAAGGGATCGTCGTCCGCACCGGCGGCCGGCTCGGCCGCGGCGCCGGCCGTGGCGGTGCGCCGGGCGGTACTGCGCCGGCGCCAGGCCAGCAGCACCAGCAGCGCGCCGAGCGCGCCCACGACGGCGGCCAGCGTCCGGATCGCGCGGTCGGACAAGCCGGGGCGGCTCGCCTCGTCGGCCGGGGCGCCGACCAGCGCATTCGGGGCGGTGCTGCCGTCGGCCGAAGCGACGGTAATGCCGCCCTCGGCCGCGGCCGGACCGTTGCCGGCCGGCGCGCCGTCGCCGCCGGCGGCCGCCGCATCGACGGCCGAGTTGCCGCCGGCCGCCTGCTGGGCCGCGGCCATGGCGGCGTTGGGCACCGACAGCATGCCCTGCATGCTGTCGACGTTGCGCTGCAATTCGTTGACGCGGGATTCGGATTCGGCGATCGCCTTGCGGGTGGCGTCGCGCTCTTCCTGCCGGCGGTCGCTGGCCGCCTCGGCGCCGCCGTCGCGCGTGCCGGGCTCGCCGCCGCTGGACAGGCGCAGGGTGTCGGCAGCGGGCGCCTCGGGTTGACTGTTACCGGCGCCTGCGCCGATGCGGCCGCCATCGGGCCGGCCGGCGCGTGCCCCGGCGGCGCCGGCATCGCCCGCCGTGCCCGCCACGCGCTGCCGGAAGGCGTCGTAGGCGGCGGCCTGCTCGGCGAACAGCCGCGCGGCGGCGGCCTGGTCGACGGCGCCGATCTGCGCCGGAGTGGGCATCGACAGCAGCGCGCCGGCGCGCAGCCGGTTCATGTTGCCGCCGATGAAGGCCTGGGGATTGGCCTGCAGCAGCGCCGCCAGCGTCTGCGGCATCGATGCCTCGGGCGGGCGGATGCGCCGCGCGATGCCGAACAGCGTATCGCCGGGCGCCACCTTGAGCGGCTCGGCCGCCGGCGCGGCGGCGCCGGCCCGGGCGTCGAGCACGAAGGAATACTGGCGGATGAAGCGCCCGCTGCGCGAACCGAGCTCGACCAGCAGGTCGAGCACCGGCGACGCGGGCGGCGTGGACGAGGCGATGCCGACCACCTTGCGGCCCGCCGCGTTGTCGTGCACGTCGACCGTGAGCCCGGACAGCGTATCGCCATATTCCAGGCCGGTGCGGCGGTACACCTCGCGGTCGGCCAGCCGGGCGCTCAGCGAGGCCGCTTCGCCGGGCGCGAGTTCGGTGATTTCGATTTCGGCGCGCAGCGGCTCGCCCGACGCCGACAAGACGCGCAGGCTGCCGAGTTCGGCGCCCTGCGCGGCGGCCGCCAGCGCCAGGCCGGCGCCGGCCGCCAGCCAGCCGGCCAGCGCGGTACGCGGCGCGGCGGGCACGATGGGCGCCCGCGCGCCGGATGCGGGACGGATATTGGACTGCACGCGTCGACCCCCTGATTTTCGACAGGCGACCATACCATCCGCCTCGTACCTGCGTCTAGAGTTCGCCCAGCACGATGCGCAGCATGCGGCGCAGGGGTTCGGCGGCGCCCCACAGCAGCTGGTCGCCCACCGTGAACGCGCTCAGGTATTGCGGCCCCATCGCCAGCTTGCGCAGCCGGCCGACGGGAATCGCCAGCGTGCCGGTGGTGGCCACCGGGGTCAGCCCGCGCAGGGTTTCCTCGCGCGTGTTGGGCACCACTTTCGCCCAGGGATTGGCCGAGCGCAGGATGTCGCCGATCTCGTCGAGCGGCACGTCTTTCTTCAGCTTGATGGTCAGCGCCTGGCTGTGGCAGCGCATCGCGCCGATCCGCACGCACAGGCCGTCGATCGGGATCGGCGCCGCGCCTGCGCCGCCCAGGCCGAGGATCTTGTTGGTTTCGGCGCCGCCCTTCCACTCTTCCTTCGACATGCCGTCGCCCAGGTCCTTGTCGATCCAGGGGATCAGGTTGCCGGCCAGCGGCACCTGGAAGTGCTCCTGCGGCAGCGAGCCGTCCTGCTGGCGCGCCAGCACCGCGCGGTCGATCTCGAGGATGGCCGAGGCCGGGTCGGCCAGCAGATGGGCGACCTCGTCGTTGAGCAGGCCGAACTGGGTCAGCAGCTCGCGCATGTGCTGCGCGCCGCCGCCGGAAGCGGCCTGGTAGGTCATGCTGGTCAGCCATTCGACCAGGCCGTGCTGGAACAGCCCGCCCAGCCCCATCAGCATGCAGCTGACGGTGCAGTTGCCGCCGATGTAGTTCTTCACGCCGCGCGCCAGCGCCGCGTCGATCACGGAACGGTTGACCGGGTCGAGCACGATGATGGCGTCGTCCGCCATCCGCAGCGTGCTGGCGGCGTCGATCCAGATGCCGTCCCAGCCGGCCGCGCGCAGCTTGGGGTAGATCTCGGTGGTGTAGTCGCCGCCCTGCGCCGTGACGATGATCGGCAGCTTCTTCAGCGCGTCGACGTCGTACGCGCTCTGCAGCGGGCCGGCGCCCTCCGCCCACGACGGCGCCGCGCCGCCGGCGTTGCTGGTGGAAAAGAACACCGGCTCGACGAAGGCGAAATCGCCTTCTTCGCGCATGCGCTGCATCAGCACCGAGCCGACCATGCCGCGCCAGCCGACCAGACCGACTGCTTTCATGACATACCTCTACTTAGTTTTCCATGGCGCTGCGCGCCTTCCACGCCGCACGATGTCGCGCCGACCTATCCAGGATGCGGCGGAGCCGGCTCCGCCGGGCCGCCCGCATCGCCCCGTGGGCGCGCGCGTAAGCGCGTAGGGGGGTCACCCCATTGCTTTAATGACGGCATCGCCCATGGCCGTGGTGCCGACCTTGGTGGTGCCCTCTTCGTAAATGTCGGCCGTGCGCAGGCCCTGGGCCAGCACCGACTTGACCGCCGCCTCGACGCGGTCGGCCTGCGCCGGTTTGTCCAGCGAATAGCGCAGCATCATCGCCGCCGACAGGATGGTGGCCAGCGGATTGGCGATGCCCTTGCCGGCGATGTCGGGCGCCGAGCCATGGCTGGGTTCGTACAGGCCCTTGCCCGACTCGTCTAGCGAGGCCGACGGCAGCATGCCGATCGAACCCGTCAGCATCGAAGCCTGGTCGGACAGGATGTCGCCGAACATATTGCCGGTCACGATCACGTCGAACTGCTTGGGCGCCCGCACCAGCTGCATCGCGGCGTTGTCGACGTACATGTGGCTGAGCTCGACGTCGGGATATTCCTTGGCGACATCGGTGACCACGTCTTTCCACAGCTGCGAGGTTTCCAGCACGTTGGATTTGTCGACGCTGCACAGCTTGCCGCGCCGCTTGCGCGCGGTCTCGAAGCCGATCTTGGCGATGCGGCGGATCTCGGGCTCGGCATAGCGCATGGTGTCGAAGCCCTCGCGCGCACCGGCGAAGACGCCGTCGGGCGCGGTGCGGATGCCGCGCGGCTGGCCGAAGTAGATGTCGCCGGTCAGCTCGCGGATGATGAGGATGTCGAGCCCGGACACCACCTCGGGCTTGAGCGACGAGGCATTGGCCAGCTCGGGGTACAGGATGGCCGGGCGCAGGTTGGCGAACAGGCCCAGCTGCTTGCGCAGCCCGAGGATGGCCTGCTCGGGCCGCAGCGCGCGCTCGAGCTTGTCGTATTTCCAGTCGCCCACCGAGCCGAACAGCACCGCGTCGGCCTTGCGCGCGAGGTCGAGCGTGGCCGGCGGCAGCGGGTGGCCGGCGGCATCGTAGGCCGCGCCGCCCACCGGCTGCTGCTCGATCGTGAACGATTCGCCCAGCGCGGTCAGCACGCGCACGGCCTGCTCGATGATTTCAGGGCCGATGCCGTCGCCCGGCAGCACTGCGATGAGTTGGGTCATGGTGACTGTCAGTGGAAAACGTGGAGTGCGAACGCGCGGCGGTTCAGGCGGCGGGGCCGGACAGCGCCTGCACGTCGAGCCACGGCAGGCTGGCCAGCCGCTGCTTTTCGAACGCGCGGATCTTGTCGGCCTTGCGCAGCGTGAGGCCGATGTCGTCGAGGCCGTTCTGCAGGCAGTACTTGCGGAAGGCGTCGATCGCGAACGGCACTTCGCGCCCGCCCGCGGCCACCACCACCTGGCGTTCCAGGTCGATCTTCAGCGTGTAGCCTTCCTTGGCCTCGACTTCCTGGAACAGGCGGTCGACCTCTTCTTCCGGCAGCACGATCGGCAACAGGCCGTTCTTGAAGCAGTTGTTGAAGAAGATGTCGGCATACGACGGCGCGATCACGGCGCGAAAGCCGTACTGCTGCAGCGCCCACGGCGCGTGCTCGCGGCTCGAGCCGCAGCCGAAATTCTTGCGCGACAGCAGGATCGACGCGCCCTGGTAGCGCGGCTGGTTCAGCACGAAGTCGGGGTTCAGCGGCCGCTTGCTGTTGTCCATGCCGGGCTGGCCTTCGTCCAGGTAGCGCCAGCTGTCGAACAGGTTGGGGCCGAAGCCGGTGCGGTAGATCGACTTCAGGAACTGCTTCGGGATGATCTGGTCGGTGTCGACGTTCTGGCGGTCGAGCGGGGCCACCAGGCCTTCGTGAACGGTAAACGCTTCCATGGCTATCCTTTATTCCTCATATCCCAGCTTCAATTCCCATACGGCTCGCACTGCCACAGGCCCAATCAGGACGCCGCCGATCCGGCTTCGCCGGTCGGCCAGCGTCGCCCCCCGGGGGGCGCGCGAAGCGCGTACGGGGGGGCTCATAACTTCCGGACGTCGACGAAATGGCCCGTGACCGCGGCGGCGGCGGCCATTGCCGGGCTGACCAGGTGGGTGCGCCCGCCGGCGCCCTGGCGGCCCTCGAAATTGCGGTTCGAGGTGGAGGCGCAGCGCTCGCCCGGCTCCAGGCGGTCGTCGTTCATCGCCAGGCACATCGAGCAGCCCGGGTCGCGCCATTCGAAGCCGGCCTCGAGGAAGATCTTGTCGAGCCCTTCCTGTTCGGCCTGCGACTTGACCAGGCCCGAGCCCGGCACCGCCAGCGCCAGTTTCACGTTCGGCGCCACGCGGCGGCCGCGCACCACGGCGGCGGCGGCGCGCAGGTCTTCGATGCGCGAATTGGTGCAGGAGCCGATGAACACCTTGTCGACCTTGATGTCGGTGATCGGCATGTCGGCCTGCAGGCCCATGTAGTCGAGCGCGCGCTGCACGCTGTCGCGGCGGATCTCGTCGCTTTCGCTGGCGGGATTGGGCACGCGGGCGCCGACCGGCAGCACCATCTCGGGCGAGGTGCCCCAGGTGACCTGCGGCTGGATCTCGGCGGCGTCGATCTCGACCACGCGGTCGAACTGCGCGCCTTCGTCGGAATGCAGCGTGCGCCAGTAGGCCACGGCCTGGTCCCAGGCGGCGCCGGCGGGCGCGTAGGTACGGCCGCGGAAGTAGTCGATGGTCTTGTCGTCGACCGCGACCAGGCCCACGCGCGCGCCGGCCTCGATCGCCATGTTGCACATGGTCATGCGGCCCTCGACCGACAGGCCGCGCACCGCGCTGCCGGCGAACTCGATCGCGTGGCCGGTGCCGCCGGCGGTGCCGATGCGGCCGATCACGTGCAGTACCAGATCCTTGGCGGTGCAGCCGGCGGGCAGTTCGCCCTCGACCCGCACCAGCATGTTCCTGCTCTTCTTCATGATGAGCGTTTGCGTGGCCAGCACGTGCTCGACCTCGGAGGTGCCGATGCCGAAGGCCAGCGCCGCCACCGCGCCGTGGGTGCTGGTGTGCGAGTCGCCGCAGACGATGGTCATGCCAGGCAGCGAGGCGCCCTGCTCGGGCCCGATCACGTGCACGATGCCCTGGCGATGGTCGTTCATCCGGAACTCGACGATGCCGTATTCGCTGCAGTTGGCGTCGAGCGTGTCGACCTGCAGCCTGGACACGGGATCTTCGATGCCGCCGGCGCGGTTGTGGGTGGGCACGTTGTGGTCGGCCACCGCCAGGTTGGCGTTGATGCGCCAGACGGGCCGGCCGGCCAGCTTGAGCCCTTCGAACGCCTGCGGGCTGGTGACTTCGTGCACCAGGTGGCGATCGATGTAGATCAGACAGGTGCCGTCTTCTTCCTGGTCGACGACATGGGCTTCCCACAGTTTGTCGTAGAGGGTCTTGGGGGTCTGGGCCATGGTTCCGGTCTAGGGGTGGTCCCACCCCCTACGCGCTTCGCGCGTCCCCCTCAAGGGGGCGGCACTGGCGGACCGGCAAAGCCGGACCCGCCGTGCCCTGGATCGGGGTGGCAGCATGTTGTATAGGGAGTCTTCGATTATGCCATAGGCGTGACAGGGCGGCGCGGAGGGCGCCTGCGGTGCGCGCTATTGGGCATATCCCCCCGGCCACGACACGAGCTGCCGGCTTTACGGTGCCCGGCAGCAGCCTGCTTCATGACACCGCAACCCTCGACCAGGTTGTCATTTGACAACCATACATATCGCCCATATCATTCCGGAGACACACGATGACACGACCCAGCCACTCCAAGAAGGAGGTCGAGGCGGCACTCCGGTACGCCGAAGGCCAAGGATGGCGGATCGAAACGTGCGAAGGCCACGCCTGGGGGCGCCTTTATTGCCCCTATGACGATGACGACTGCCGTTGCGGAGAATTCTGCATCGTCAGCGTATGGGGCACGCCGCGCAACGCCGGCAATCATGCCCGCGCGCTGCGGCGGGTCGTGGACCACTGCGCCGCGCATCGCAAGTTGCGCGAAATGCTCACCGTATTGGGGGGATAGCGATGGAATACACCTTTACCTTGAAGTACCAGCTGGCGGCCGATGACTGCGACGCCGACATGCTGGTCGAGCGCCTGGGTGCATCCGGTTGCGACGATGCCTTGGTGGGAATCGGGCTGCCGGGACGGCTCGCCCTGGAGTTCACCCGGGAAGCCGGGACCGCCGAGGCCGCCTTGCGCAGCGCGCTGGACGACGTGCGGCGCGCCGTGCCATCGGCCACGCTGATCGAAGCGGCGCCGGATCTGGTCGGCCTGACCGAGGTAGCCCGCATTGCCGGCGTTTCCAGGCAGAACATGCGCAAGCTGATGGTGGCCCACGCCAGCCGCTTCCCGGCGCCGATCCATGAAGGCAGCGCATCGATCTGGCATCTTGCCGACGTACTGGCCTGGCTGCAGGACGAGGCCGGATATGCCTTGCCGCAAGACGTATTGGAAACGGCCCGGGCCGCCTTGCAAATCAACGTAGCCAAGGAACAGCATCGGCTGACGGCCGCGCAGCCGGAGCGGCTGGCCGGCTGATGCCGGCGTGCCGCTTCCCTACCGCGGGTGATACAGCGGCAACACCTGCTGCGAAGCCTTCTGCAAATCGGCGATGCGCGACTCGGCCGACGGGTGGGTCGACAGCAGTTCGGGCGTGCCGCCGCCGCTGCTCAGCTTTTCCATCTTGGTCCACAGCGTGACGGCCGCGCGCGGATCGTAGCCGGCGCGCGCCGCCAGCTCCACGCCGATGCGGTCGGCCTCGGTTTCGTGCAGGCGGCTGTTGGGCAGGCCGAACATCACGTTGCTCAGCGTGCCGCCCAGGTCGGAGGCGGCCTGGCTGCCGGTAACCGCGGCCAGCACGCTCAGCCCGACGTTGGTGGCGACCTGCTGCGAGGCCTGCTCGCGCGCGTGTTCGCGCAGCGCGTGCGCGATCTCGTGGCCCAGCACGGCGGCCAGTTCGTCGTCGGTCGGCTTGACGGCGTCGAGCAGCCCCGTGTAGACGGCAATCTTGCCGCCCGGCATGCACCAGGCATTGACCTCGCTGCTGCCGATCACGTTGATTTCCCAGTTCCAGCGGGTGGCGTCGGGGCGGAACACGCCGACCTGGCCGATCAGGCGCTGCGCGATGTTGCGCACGCGGGTGGTCTGCGACGCATTGGGGTTGAGCTGCCCCTTGGTGCTGGCCTGCGACAACGTCTGCTGGTAGAGCCCGACCGCTTCCTGCTCGAGCTGGGCTTCCGATACCAGGCTCGACATGCGCTGGGTGCGGTCGATGCCGATCGTGCCCGCCTGGGTGGTGCTGACTGTTTCGCACGCCGCCAGCGCCCCGAGCGCCGCCAGCGACAGCAGGCCGGCCGCAATCCGGCCCGCGGCAGAAGGTTTCTTGTTGTTCATCGTTGTAGGAAAAAAGAAACGGACGCCCGCCCCATTCTGCCCGATCGGCCGCGGCGCCGGCACGCGGTCTTGTTACTGTCCTTGTCGCCGGGCGATGTCGGGCGTCTCGACCCGCACGTCGCCGCCCTGCGCGCGCTGGCGCAGCGCGTGGTCGGCCAGCACCAGCGCCAGCAGCGCCTCGGCGATGGGCGTGGCGCGGATGCCCACGCAAGGGTCGTGGCGGCCGAGGGTTTCGACCACGGTGGGCGCGCCCGACTTGTCGATCGAGCGGCGCGGGCTGCGAATGCTCGAGGTGGGCTTGATCGCCAGCGAGACCGTCACCGGCTGGCCGGTGGAGATGCCGCCCAGCACGCCGCCCGCGTTGTTCGACAGGAAACCGTCGGGCGTAAGCTCGTCGCCATGCTCGGTGCCGCGCTGTTCGATGCTGGCGAAGCCGGCGCCGATCTCCACGCCCTTGACCGCGTTCAGCCCCATCATCGCGTGCGCGATGTCGGCGTCGAGCCGGTCGTACAGCGGATCGCCCAGGCCTACCGGCACGCGCTCGGCCACCACTTCGATGCGGGCGCCGATCGAATCGCCGTCGCGCCGCAGCTGGTCCATGAAGGCTTCGAGTTCGGCCAGCTTCGATTCGCCCGGCGCGAAGAAGGGATTGTTCGGCACCGCGTCCCAGCTTTCGAACGGAATCCGGATCGGGCCGAGCTGGCTCATGTAGCCGCGCACCGTGGTGCCGTACTGCTGCGCCAGCCATTTGCGCGCCACCGCGCCGGCGGCCACCGTGGGCGCCGTCAGCCGCGCCGACGAACGCCCGCCGCCGCGCGGGTCGCGGATGCCGAACTTGTGCCAGTAGGTGTAGTCGGCATGGCCGGGGCGGAAGGTTTCGGCGATCGCGCTGTAGTCCTTGCTGCGGGCATCCTGGTTGCGGATGAGCAGCGCGATCGGGGTGCCGGTGGTGCGGCCCTGGTAGACGCCGGACAGGATTTCGACCCGGTCGGGTTCCTGGCGCTGCGTGACGTGGCGCGAGGTGCCGGGCCGCCGGCGATCGAGGTCGGCCTGGATGTCGGCCTCGGACAGCTCCATGCCGGGCGGGCAGCCGTCGATGACGCAGCCGACCGCCGGGCCATGCGATTCGCCGAAATTGGTGACGCGAAAGAGCGTGCCTAGGGTGCTGCCTGCCATGTGCGGGGCCTTGCGTGCCGGGATTGCGGGAACGGGATTATCGCATCCCACGGGCAGGGAGCGGCGCGCACCGCCCGGGTGCGGGCCTTCAGAACGGCGCGGAGCCTTCGGCCTCGCGCTGCTCGCCCGGCCAGTCGCGGATGTAGGCCTTGAGCATGCGGTTCTCGAAGCTCTGCGCTTCCAGCACGGCCTTGGCCACGTCGTAGAACGAGATCACGCCCAGCAGCATGCGGCCGTCCATTACCGGGATGTAGCGGGCGTGCTTGTCGAGCATCAGGCGCCGCACTTCGTTGACCTCGGTATTGGGCGACACCGTGACGGGGGCATCATCCATGATGGCGCGGATCGTGGTGTTGCCCAGCGCGCCGCCATTGGCGTGCAGGTGGCGGATGATTTCGCGGAAAGTGAGCATGCCCACCAGTTCGCCGAATTCCATCACCACCAGCGAGCCGATGTCGTGCGAGGCCATCGTCTCGACCACCTGCATGACCTGGGTGTCGGGGCTGGCGGTATACAGCGCATCGCCCTTGACGCGCAGGATTTCGCTGACTTTGATCATGGCTGTCTCCTCGGACGGGACGCCGAGAGTTGCCGGGATGGAACTCGGGGCTACTTTATCCTAGCGCCGTTGCGCCGCCGCATCAACCGGGCGGCGCCATCCGGTCTGCCGTGCGGCTCATCCGCCGGTGCGTGCCGTCCCCTGCGGCGCCGGCCTGATCGCACGCGCCGGCGTACCGGCCGGCGCCGGCAGTATCTGCGCGATCGTCAGCGTATCGTCGCGCCAGGCGGCGTCGACCGCCGCCATCAGATCGGGCGGCGCCTCGGCTGCCAGCGCCTTGCGGTCGATCAGCAGGCGGTCGAGCACCGGCGCCAGCGGCGCGGCGGCCGGATCGCATACCATCGCCCAGCGCTCGCGCGCCGAGCCGGCGTCGCCGATCCGCGCCACATAGCCGATCTCGGCCAGCGTTTCCAGCAGCGCCATCAACTCGTCGTGATGCAGATGCATGTGGCCGTGCAGCGCCCGCGTGGCCAGCCCCGGCGGCGTCTTGCAACGCGCCGCGGCCAGCGCGCGCAGCACCGCGATCGCATCGACCACGTGCGCGCCTACGTGCTTGCGCGTGCTCCAGCGCCCCATGCGGATCGACGGCAGGCTGGCCGCCAGCGTGGCGCCGAACAGCGTCACCAGCCATGACAGATAGACCCAGATCAGGAAGATCGGCAGCGTCGCGAAAGCGCCGTACAGCACGGTGTAGGTGGGAAAGCGCGACAGATAGAACGCGAAGCCCCCTTTCATCACCTCCAGCACCACCGCGGCCGCGAAACCGCCCACCGCCGCATCGCGCACCTCGACATGGCGGTTAGGCACCACAACGAACAGCGCGGCGAACGCCAGCCCGGTCAGCACCATCGGCACCAGCGACAGCACCAGCCCGACCGGGGCCGGCAGATCGGCCGCGCGCCCCAGCGATTCGCGCACCAGGAACGAGGTGGCCCACAGGCTGGCCCCCATCAATACGGGGCCGAGCGTGAGCGTTGCCCAGTAGATCAGCACGCGCTGCGCCAGCGGCCGCCCCTTGCGGACGTGCCAGATCTCGTTGAGCGCCTTGTCGATGGTCAGCATCAGCGAAACCGCCGTGATCATCAGGAACACGCCGCCGATCGCGGTCAGCCGCGACGCGCCCTGCGCGAACTGGTTCAAGTAACCCATGATGTTGTCGGCCACCGAGGGCGGCATCAGGTTCGACACCATGTAGCGCTCCAGCGCGCGCTGGAACTCCGCGAACAGCGGGAAGGCCGTGAACAGGGCCAGCGCCACCGCCAGCAGCGGCACCACCGACAATACCGAGGTGAAGGTCAGGCTCGACGCCACCTGGGCGATGCGCTCTTCGGCCGCGCGCGCCAGCGCGAACGCAAGCAGGCGGCCGATCCGGTGCGGCACGGACTCGCGCGCCAGCAGCCGGCGCTGCAGCGCCGCCCTGCCGGCCGCCAGGCTGCCGCGCGCGCGCACACGGGCGCCGTCGGCATGAGGGGTATCCGCATCGTGGTCTGTCATGACGGAAGAGGATAATACAGGCCCATGGATATTCTCATCTTGTACTACAGCCGCCGCGGTTCCACCCGCCGGCTGGCCGAACAGATCGCGCTCGGCGTCGAACGGGTGGCCGGCATGCAGGCGCGCGTGCGTACGGTGCCGCCGGTATCGGCCGTATGCGAGGCCGTCGCGCCCGCCATTCCGGACGACGGCCCGCCCTATGTGGAACTGGCCGACCTGGAACAGTGCGCCGGCCTGGCGCTGGGCTCGCCTACCCGCTTCGGCAACATGGCGGCGCCGATGAAGCATTTCATCGACGGCACCAGTTCGCTGTGGCTGTCGGGCGCGCTGGCGGGCAAGCCGGCAGCGGTGTTCACCTCCACCGGCTCGATGCACGGCGGCCAGGAAAGCACGCTGCTGTCGATGATGCTGCCGCTGCTGCATCACGGCATGCTGTTGCTGGGCCTGCCGTTTTCCGAACCCGCGCTGATGGGCACCCAGGCCGGCGGTTCGCCCTACGGCGCCACCCACGTGGCCGGGGTCGACGACAGCCGCGCCTTCAGCGCCGACGAAAACCGCCTGGCGCAGGCGCTCGGCACCCGCCTGGCCCGCACGGCGCAGGCGCTGTCCGCGCTGCGGCCCGACGGGCGGGGCTGATGCCATGGCCGATCCCGTAGAACTCAACCCCCGCCTGCGGCTGGCCGCCTCGGCCTCGCTGATCGCGCTGATCCTGCTCTGCCTGGCCTGGGAAATCTTCCTGGCGCCGCTGCGGCCCGGCGGTTCGCTGCTGTTCCTGAAGGCGGTCCCGCTGGCGCTGCCGCTGCGCGGCATCCTGCGCGGCCGGCTGTATACCTACCAGTGGGCCTCGATGCTTGTGCTGCTGTATCTGATGGAAGGCGTGGTGCGCGCCACGTCCGACCCCGGCTTCTCGGCCCGGGTGGCCTGGGTCGAAGTACTGCTGTCGGCGGTGTTCTTCTTCTCGGCCATCCTCTACGTGCATCCGGCCAAACGAGCCGCCAAGGCGGCAAAGGCCGCCCGCGCCGGCGCGGCACCACCGGGTTGAAAGGCCAAGCCGCCATGACGCTCCTCGCCGAACTCGCCGCTGCCATCGGCCCGGACCACGTCCTGGCCGGCCCCGCCGGCGCCCCCTTCCTGACCGACTGGCGCCGCCGCTACACCGGCCGCGCGGCCGCCGTGGTGCGGCCTGCCAGCACGGCCGAGGTGGCGCGCGTGGTCGGCATCTGCCTGCGCCACGGCGCGCCGATGGTGCCGCAGGGCGGCAACACCGGGCTGGCCGGCGGCGCCACGCCGGACGACAGCGGCCGCGCGGTGGTGATCTCGCTCGCGCGCATGAACCGGATCCGCGCGGTGGACCCGCTCAACGACACCCTGGTGGCCGAAGCCGGCTGCGTGCTGCAGGCCGTGCAGGACGCAGCCCGCCAGGCCGGCCGCCTGTTCCCGCTGAGCCTGGCCTCAGAAGGCAGCTGCACCATCGGCGGCAACCTGTCGACCAACGCCGGCGGAACGCAGGTGCTGCGCTACGGCAACGCGCGCGAACTGGCGCTGGGCCTGGAAGTCGTCACGCCCGACGGCGAGATATGGAACGGCTTGCGCGGGCTGCGCAAGGACAACACCGGCTACCACCTGCGCGACCTGTACCTGGGCGCCGAAGGCACGCTGGGCATCATCACCGCGGCCACGCTGCGGCTGTTCCCGCTGCCGGCGGCGCAATGCGTGGCGCTGGCCGCGCTCGGCACGCTGGACGACGCGCTGGCCCTGCTGGCCCGGGCCCGCTCCGGCTTCGACGCCGCCCTCACCGCGTTCGAGATCATGTCCGGCGCCAGCCTGGACGTCGTCGTGCGTGCCTTCCCGCGGCAGCGCGTGCCGCTGGCGCCGGCGCCCTGGTATGCCCTGCTGGAACTGTCCGACAGCGAAGGAGAGGCCCATGCGCGCGAACGCTTCGAACGCGTGCTGACGGCCGCGCTCGACGACGGCGTGGTGCGCGACGTCGCGATCGCCGAAAGCCTGGCGCAGGGCAAGGCGCTGTGGCATTTGCGCGAGAGCATTTCGGAAGCGCAGGCGGCCGAGGGCAAGAACATCAAGCACGACATCGCCGTGCCCACCTCGGCCATCCCCGCCTTCGTCGCCGCCACCGACGCCCTGCTGGAACGCTGGCTGCCCGGCGTGCGGCACGTCACCTTCGGCCACCTGGGCGACGGCAACCTCCACTACAACGTGAGCCGCCCCGAATCGATGCCCGAGGCCGGGTTCCTGGCCCGCCAGGACCAGGTCTACCGGCTGGTGCACGACAGCGTGCAGGCCCACGGCGGCTCGATCAGCGCCGAGCACGGCATCGGCCAGCTGCGGCGCGACGAACTGCCGCGCTACAAAAGCCCGGTGGAAATGGCGCTGATGCGGCGCCTGAAACAGGCGCTGGACCCGCGCGGCCTGATGAATCCCGGAAAGGTGTTGCCCCCCCCTGCGCGCTTCGCGCGCCCCCCGGGGGGCGACGCTGGCGGACCGGCGAAGCCGGATCCGCGGCGTCCTGGATAGGAACGTCGCTGTCGATCGGTGGAGCGTATGGGGGACGTTGTTGTTAGCCGATGCGGCGCATGGGAGGGGCTTTGCGGGCCGGCGAGCCGCCGGCTTCGTCGGGCAGCGCGGAATCGTCGGGCACGCTTTCGAATTCCACGCCCAGCGACTCGAACACCTGCATGGCCAGCGCCCGGCACATGCTGTTGAGCTGGGGCGGCAGGCGGGCCGGGATGCGGTCTTGCAGCAGCAGTTTGGAAGAGGCCATGACCGGGACGGGGTCGAGGATGCGGTGACGGTAGCGGTCCATCAGCGACTGCACCGAGGCGTCGGCCGCCTTGCGCGCCCAGGCGTTGGTGGGCCATTGCGACGGCACCGCCCATGCCGCCGGCAGCCATTCGAGGTCGCGCAGCACGGTGCGGATGTCTTCGTGCGAATCGCGGAACGGCAGCAGCACCATGTCGGCCAGGTTCGCCAGCTGGCTGTCCATGTCGGAACGGTTGCCGCCGCCGTCGATCACGCCGAACCAGTCGTCCACCTCGTTCAGCGTGGTGACCACGCGCGACAGGTTGTCGTGGCTGCGCGCATCGAACGGCAGGTAGCGCCGCCCTTCCTTGGCCAGGCGTTCGCGTTCGATGTCGGTCAGCACGCAGACCACGCGCTTGCCGAGCAGGCCCATGCCGTGCGCGATCATGTGCGACAGCGTGGTCTTTCCGGTTCCACCTTTGTTGCCCAGCACGCAAACGATCTGCGCCATCGAATCCCCCTTGCCCGTGGCGCGGATGTGCGCCGATTTTCGTCAGCCTCCTGCCAGTATCGGCAGCGCGGCGCGGGAATAAAGGGCGAATACGACGGTTTTGCCGGGGCAATCCCGCGCCTCAGGCCGCCCGGCGCTGAGGCGCGGCCTGCAATTCGGCCCAGGCGCGCTCGATCAGCGCCGGGTCGTTGCCGGCCAGCAGCCGGCTGTCGGACAGGGTGCGGCGCCAGCGCCGCGCGCCTTCGCGCGCGCCGACCAGTCCCAGCATATGCCGCGCCACGGCCCGCAGCGGCACGCCGGCGGCGACCTGGCGGCGAGCGTAGGCGGCCATGGCCTGCACCACGTCGTCGTCGGACGGCATGGGCGTGCCGGGCCACAGCAGCGCAGTCAGTTCGGACAGGATGCGCGGCCGATGGTAGGCCTCGCGGCCGATCATCACGCCATCGAGCGCCAAGCCGCCGGCCGGGCGCATGGCCGCCAGCGCCTGCCCGGCATCGGCCAGCCCGCCGTTGAGCACGATGGCGGCATCTGGAAAATCCCGCTTGAGCCAGCCCGCCACCTCGTAGCGCAGCGGCGGGATCTCGCGGTTTTCCTTGGGCGACAGGCCTTTGAGCACCGCGTTGCGCGCATGCACGATGAAGGTCCGGCAGCCCGCCGCGTACAGCGTGCCGACGAAATCGCGGACGAAATCGTAGGATTGTTCGTAATCGAGCCCGATCCGGTGCTTGACCGTGACCGGCACGTCGACGGCGTCCTGCATCGCCTTCACGCAATCGGCCACCAGCGCCGGATCGGCCATCAGGCAGGCGCCGAAGGCCCCCCGCTGCACGCGGTCCGATGGACAGCCGCAGTTCAGGTTGATCTCGTCATAGCCCCAGCGCCGCCCGACGCGGGCCGCCTGCGCCAGCGCCAGCGGCTCGTTGCCGCCCAGCTGCAGCGCGACCGGGTGCTCGGCGGCGTCGAAATCCAGATGGCGCGCGGCATCGCCGTACAGGATCGCGCCGGTGGCGATCATCTCGGTGTACAGGCGGGCGCGCGGCGACATCAGGCGGTGGAAGAACCGGCAATGGCGGTCCGTCCAGTCGATCATCGGGGCGACGGATAGGAATCGATCCTTCGTGTTCAATATGCTGTCGTCAGTTGCTGTATGCCGTTGCCGGCACGGGGCGGCGGCATGGAAAGCCGCCATGCCAACCCCGAATTTTCTCACAACCGCCGTCTACCAGCGACGAGCCAATCCCGGAATGTCCACCCGTGCGGCCAGAATGCTGCCCGAATGCGCCTCGGTAATGAAAAGCGTGCGGCGATCGGGACCGCCGAATGCCAGGTTGGTGGTCAGGTCGCCCACCGGAGACTCGATCCGCAGCACCGGTTCCCCCTTGGCATCGAACACCCATACCACCCCGAGCCCGACGTGGGCCACGGCCAGCCCGCCGGATTCGTCGATGGCGATGCCATCGGGCCCCTGGCCGCCCGAAAGGGTGATGAACGCCGAGACCTTGGTCGATCCGCCGTCCACCATGAGCGGGCAGCGCCAGATCGAATTGGCCCGCGTCATGCCCACGTACAAGGTGTTTTCGTCGGGACTGAGCACGACGCCGTTCGGCCCCGGCCCATTGCGGATGAGCACGTGCTGCGTCATGTCCGGGTCGAGCCGGTAGACGCGCCCGGTAGGGTCGCTCATATCCGAGAAGCCGGTCTCGGTGAAATACACCTCGCCGGATTGCCCGATGCACAAATCGTTCAGGCCGCGGTAGCCCTCGGCATAGCGGCGCGGGGCCACGGCGGCGACTTCGCCGGTCTTGAAGTCGATCTGGATCAGCCCACGCAGCTGGTCGGTCACGCGAGCCAGGCCATTGGCCAGGATCTTCATGCCGGTGGGCTCGCCCTCGTATTGGACGGCCAGCTCGACCTGCCCGCCGGGCGTTACGCGAAAGATCCGGCCGAACGGAATGTCGGCCACGTAGAGATTGCCGTCGGGCCCGAAAGCCGGGCCTTCGAGGAAGCTGTGCGCCTCCCGCGGCTGCCCCCGCTGCCCTGCCCGGCGGCTCGACGGCACGCCCTTCCTGCGGAACGCTTCGGGAAGCGTGGCGAAGACTTCTGCGCGAACGGTCCTGTACCCGGCCATGTTCACTGCTCCAGCTTGATGCCGGCCTGCTCGGCGATCGCGGTCCACTTGACCATGTCCGACTGCACGATCTTGCCCAGCGTGTCGCGCGGCCTGCCGTCGGCGGTCATGGCCCGCGCCGGCAACGTGGCGCGCACTTCGGGCAGCGCCATGATGTCTGCGATCTGCCGGTTCAGCGCGTCGAGGATGGCGACAGGCGTTCCCTTGGGCGCGAACAGGGCCTGCCACGAGCCGACGTCCGCCAGATCGGGAAAGCCGGATTCGATCGCCGTGGCCACGTCGGGCAAGGGTTGCAGGCGGCTCGGCCCGGCCACCGCCATGACGTTGACCTTGTCGGCCACCGCCATCGGAATGACGGCGCCGGGGTCGGTGAACAGGATGTCGATGTCGCCCCGCGCCAGCGCCGTGATGGCGGGGCCCACGCCGGTGTAGGGAACGTGCACGCCTTTGAGATCGTGGCGCAGGAAAAAATTCTCGGTCTCGAGCTGCAATTGGCTGCCGATGCCGATCGATCCGTAGGTCAGCTTGCCGGGCTTGCTGCGGGCATAGTCGACCATGTCGCGCAGCGTCTTCAGGCCGGATTGCTTGCTGGAGGCAAAGCACCAGTAGGACGTGACCATATTGCCCACGGGCTCGAAATCCGCGATGGCATCGTAGGCGACCTTCATCGTCACGGGTGTCGTGGTGAAGCTGCGGTTGGTCACCAGCAAGGTGTAGCCGTCCGCGGGCGACCGGGCCACCGCGGCAGCGGCGATCGCGCCGCCGGCCCCTACCCTGTTTTCCACCACGAAAGGCTGCCCCATGCGGGACTGGAGTTTTTCTCCGATCAGGCGGCCGAAAAAGTCGGTGGCGCCGCCGGGCGCGAAGGCCACCATGAGCTTGACCGGCTTGGTCGGATACGCGGGGGCCTGGGCGCGGGCGGCGGGCACTGCCGCGCTGGCGCCGAGGGCGAGAATGGCGAGGATCTTGTTTGCAGTCAGCATGTTTGTCTCCGTCGTTTTCGTTTGGGAAAGGACTGCGCTGCCTTGCTATGGCACCTGGATCGACATCAAGGGGATGAATTGCTGGCCTCCGTGCATATCGCCATCGCCCGGGTCGCCCTGGGGAATGGGGCGCGGAATGCTGAACTTGAAGGCCAGCGCGTTTTCGCACTCGAAAAAGCGCACGATGGAAGGATCGCAGCGGTAGAGGGAGGCGAACGAGGCCACGTTCAGCACGCCGGCGTCCCGTACGCGCTGGAAATCCCGCTTGCTGTCGAACACGATGTCGAAGGTCAAAATGAAAGGGCCCGCGTTCTTGCTCCGGATGAGCCGCGCGATCTCGCTCAGAGGCTGTGTCATGCCGTTGCTCCTACCTGTTGAATGCGCGTGCGGAACATCTCGGCCTTGGTGCGGGGCACGGCAACGTGGTTGAGGTTGAATCTCCAGACCGGGCCGCGTTCGATCTCGGCCGGGTTGTGCAGGCAGGCAAACCCGGTAATCGATCCCCGCCATTCGGGAATGGTCTGGTGCAGCAGCGGCTGGCGCGCGAATTTGGCGATGGCAGTCGCGAATTCCTGCGTGGGTGCCGTCGCTTCGAGCACGATGCCGACTTCGTGCGGCGGCACCGCGGCCACGGGCTCGAGCTTGCCCATGATGGCGTTGCGCCCGTATATATGGAAGGTGAGGGAATAGTCGCCGGGCTTGAGCTGGTCGCCCAGCAGCTGGGCCACCGAGGCGTGGGTGCTCTGTTCGATCTTGCCGAGCCAGTCGTCGAGCTGCCGGATGATGTAAGGGTCGCGCACGCCGCCGATGACGATGCTCTGGTATCCCGCCAGCGCGGCGCCTTCGAGCTTTACCGTGTACTGCTCGGCGGGCGCGAACAGGCTGCCGGTGACCCTGACCCCCTGATTCTCCGCCTCGAAATACTGCGCCTGGCTGAGGTCGAGCATGCCCGAGGCCTCTTTGTGCAGGTAAGGGTCGCCGTTCTCGTACAGGCTGTGGGCGGCGATACTCTGCGGCGTGCAGGGGCTGTCGGCGCATGCGCGGATGATGAATTCATCGCGCCGCACCGTGCCGCACAATACGCCCCGGCCGGGCTGCGTGCAGGCCTGGGTGCCGCATTCGGCCACCTTGCCTGCGTGCCAGGCGAGCCCTTCGGGAAATCCGAGCATGATGGGCATGGCGGCATACAAGGCCGGATCGCTGCAACGGCCGGCCAGGATCAGGTCGACGTTTTCTTTCAACGCCTCCTGCAGCGGTTCGACGCCCATCATGCCCACCACCCGGGTGCTGCGCCGGAAAGTGCCCGAATCGATTTCCGGCGCGGCATACAGGGCGCGGATGCGCTCTTCACCATGCAAGCGGGTCAGGTAGTCCTTGTCCTGCTCGGAAAAAATCGTGGCGACTTTCAGCCGCATGGCGTGCTCGGCGGCAATCTCGCCCGCCAGCTCGAGCATGAGCTCCACGTGCACGTCGGCGCCGGCTGTGCCCGATGAGCCGATAAGCACCGGGACCTTCACCTTCTGCGCCGCCTGCAGAACGATCTCCAGATCGCGTTTCAACGCGCTTCTCGTATATGCGGTCTTGCCGCTGCCGAGAAAAAACGCCCCCGCATCGGTGGTGCCCGCGTCCGCCGCGATGAAGTGGGGCTTGTGGGCCAGCGCCATCGTCAGCCAGTCTTCCGCCACGCCCGAGCCTAGCGAGCCCGTGGCGGCGATGAATCGAATTTCATCCATGTCGTCCTCTTCCAGTACGAGAGCGCCGAGGAACGCCCTCATGTCGTTGTCGATGCGGCCTGTGGCCGGCCGCATGGCGACACGGATTCTTCGCTTCGTACATATTGATGTCAATCTTGATAGAATCCATCAATATGAAAGACGACAAGCAAGCCGAATACGTCAGCGCGGAAGAAGCCGCCGACCTGCTGGGCGTATCCGTGCCCACCCTGTATGCGTACGTCAGCCGCAAGGGCCTGCGCTCGCGGGCCGTGCCCGGGTCGCGCAAGCGCAGGTACTGGCGGCCCGATCTGGAACGGCTGGCGCGGGGCGAAGGAGCGGCCGCCCCGCCCGAGGAAACGCTGCGGCACGAAAGCGCGATCACATTGATTACCGAGAACGGCCCGTACTACCGGGGCCAGAGCGCGGTGGCGCTTGCCGAGTCTGCCTCGTTCGAGGATGTGGCCAGCCTGCTGTGGGAATGCGACGCGCAAGACGTCTTCACCGCCGACATGGTCCGCATGCCGGGCCAATCGCAAGCGCTGGCGGGCCTGCTGGAGGACTATGCCGGCGTGGACCGCGCCACCGCGCTATTCCTGCTGCTCGAGGCCAACGATCCCCGCTCGTTCGACCTGACCCCCCAGGGGATGGCCCGCACCGGTGCCCAGATCCTGCGCTGGCTGGCCGCCATCCTGCTCAAGCAGGCGCAGCCGGAGGTCATGCCGATCCAGGCATTCGTGGCCAAGGTCCTGCGGCTGCCCGGCGACCATGCGGACCTGGTCCGCCGCGTCCTGATCCTGGCGGCCGACCACGGCTTCGAGCCCGCGGCCTTCGCCGTGCGGGCCGTCGCCAGCACCGGCGTGACGCCCTGGCGCTCGGTGGCGACCGGGCTGACGGTCACCACCGGGCGCCGCAGCAAGCTAGGCCGTTTCGACGCCGTGCGCAGGCTGCTGGTCGATATCGTCGAAAGCCGGGATCCTTCGCAAACCATTCTGCGGCGCGTGCGCGAAGGGGCCTCCCTGCCGGGCTTCGGAACGCCGATGTATGCCACCAGCGACCCGCGCGGCAAGGCGCTGCTGGCGGCCTGTGCCCGGGTGTTCGAGAACGATGAGGAACACCGGCGGCTGGTCACGGCCATCCAGGTGGCGCGCGAAGCCGCGAAGATCGAGCCCGACTTCAATCTCGCGCTGATGTTCATCGCGCGCAAGATCGGCCTGCCGGCGTGGGATTCGCTGTTGCTGGTCGGCCGCTCGGCCGGGTGGATCGCGCATGCCATCGAGCAGTACGCAGCCGGAGAAACCACGCACCAGGAAGGCGTCTACAAGGGACCGCTGCCGGAATAGGAAGACGCGTTGCGAATACATGACGCCGGCTGCGGCCGCCGCATCACGTTAACAATTTATCGTTTTTGATCTCAGTCGGTAACGCATACCATCTACCCACCTTTTGCGCTTGCCTTCCTCGCCGCCCGCCATGTCCTCCCGGTATCGCTTGCTCCGTGCAGCCGCGCTCGCGGCCCTGCTCGCCGCCGCCCTTATGCGTCCCGCGGCCGCGCAGCAGGAGAACGCCGTCGCCATAGCCCCGGCCCCCCGGCCAGCCGACGACCGCTGGGCCGCCAGCATCGCGGAATTCGCGCAGGCCGACGCCGCCCACGCGCCGACGCCCGGCGGCGTGCTGTTCGTCGGCAGTTCCTCGATCCGGCTGTGGACCGACCTGGAAACCGAGTTCCAGGCGCTGCCGGTGGTCATCAAGCGCGGCTTCGGCGGTTCGCGCATGCTGGACTGTACGGCCTACCTGAAGAAGATCGTCACGCCGTACAAGCCGAGGCTGGTGCTGGTCTACGCCGGCGACAACGACTTGGCCGAGGGCCGTTCGCCCGAAGACGTGCTGCGCAGCTTCCGCGGCTTCGTCGAAGGCGTGCGCGCCGAACTGCCGGACACCCGCATCGGCTATATCTCGATCAAGCCCAGCCCGCTGCGCGAGGCGCTGCTGCCGCAGATCCGCGCAACCAATGCGCTGATCGAGGCGTATGCCGAGACAGTCCACAACCTGGACTTCATCGACGTCTTCGGCCCCATGCTGGACGCGCGCGGGCTGCCGCGGCCGGAACTGTTCCGCGAGGATAGGCTGCACCTGAACGCCGACGGCTACGCGCTCTGGAAGCGCGTCATTTCCGCGCACCTTCCCTGAGGCACGGCGGCGGCGCGGGCGCCGCCGGCGGCAGGCCCTCCTCCGCGCCCCGCGGCCGCGCCGCCCGCGCCTTGGCCCGGCGGCCGCGCTCGGGCGCGGCCAACGTCACCTTGGCGACCAGCCACATCAGCAGCAGGCTGGCGCCGAACATCGCCAGGTCGATCCACAGCGGCCGCGTGGGCTCGGCCTCGCCCATCAGCGCCAGCGCGAGCAATACCACCACCAGGTGCGCGCAGAACACCGGCAGCGAAGCGGCGCCGAGCGTTTCCAGCGCATGGATGCGCGGCACATGGCCGCGCATCCACGGCGCGAATCTCACCACCAGCACCAGCAGCGCGAAGAAGTCGAGCAGGCGCATGGGCCCCAGGCGCCATTTGTCGAACAACAGATTGACCGGGTCGCCCAGTTCGAAGGGCTCCTGTCCGGTCAGGTGGCGCCAGACGAAATAGAACGGCGCCACCACCAGCGCCACGCCGACCGTCCACGGCGGGAACGTCACCTGCCGGCCACTGGCGTGGGTCGATCCCAGCCATAAACCGAGGACCCACAGCAGTTGCCAGGCGAAGGTCTCGAACGCGCCGGTCTCGCGCCACGGCACCGGCAGGCCGGTGAGCTGCGCCAGGCCTTGGTACAGCAGTTCGGAAATGCCGAACTGCGAAGCCAGCCACAGCACGCCGCTGGCGATCATCGTGCCCCGCCAGCCGCGCTGCATCGCGTGCGCGAGCACCCAGGGGCTCAGCAGCATGAAGGTGACGTACAGCGGCAGGATGTCGAGCAGCGGCGGGTTGTAGATCAACAGCAGCCCGGCCCACAGCGCCGTGAACGGCTCGGCCAGGTAGAACGACATCAGGTTGCGGGCCGCCGGGTGGTCGAAGGTGATGCCCAGCGCCGCGATGATGGTGAACAGGAACAGCAGCGACGCGGCCTGGCACAGGTAGATCACCAGCGCCCGGCGCAGGAAGGCGCGCCGCATCGCCGGGATGCCGTCGCGCAGCCCGTACTGCGTATAGATGCGGCCGGCCATGTAGGCCGACAGCATCACGAAGCCTTCGGCCGCCGACACGAAGCCGAAGGGCTGGCCGGTCGGGATCGCGAACTGCGTAGGCAGGTGGGTCGACAGCATCAGGACCAGCATGAGCCCGCGCAGCGCGTCCAGTTCCCACAGGCGGCCGTGGCGGGCGGGCGCGGCCATCACATCCTCGCCCCGCCGGGCGCCGGGCATTGCCGTGCCGGCGGATCGACGCGGGCCTGGGCGGCGCGCCGCCGCCGCGCCGCGCGCAGTTCGGCCGCGCCGTACAGCACCGCGGCCAGCGCCAGCGGGAACAGGTAGTAGAGCGCGCGATAGGCCAATAGCGCGGCCAGGATTTCGTGCACCGGCACCTGGTCGCCCAGCAGCGCCACGAACACCGCCTCGGTCACGCCCAGGCCGGCCGGCACGTGGGCCAGCACGCCGGCGATGGCGCTGACCATCAGCGTGCCGGTGACCGCAGCCAGCGGCGCCTGGCGGTGCAGCAGCAGGTGGATCATGAACGCCATCAGCATCCAGTTGCATACCGCCATCGTCAGTTGCGTCAGCGCCATGCGCGTTCCGGGCAGCTCGAAGCGGTGGCCTCGCAGCACCCAGTTGCGACGCCGCGCCGACGCGCACAGCGCGACGTAGGCCGCCGCCACCGCCATCAGCAGCACGCCGGCCGCCTGCATGGCGGCGGGGCGGATGTGCCAGCCGGGCGGCAGCTCCACCTGGCCGGACGCGAACATGGCCCCGGCCAGCAACAGGAAGCCGAGCCAGTTCGACAGCACGCTCAAGGCGTAGACCCGGCCCACGGTGCCGGGGTCCAGCCCGAAACGCGTGTACAGCCGGAACCGGAATCCGAGCCCGCCGACGATCACGCCCAGGTTCAACGTAAAGGCATAGCTGATCAGGGCCACCAGCATCACCTGCATGCGCGACAGCGTGTGCCGGGTATAGGCCCGGCCCAGCAGGTCGAACGCGCTGAACAGCAGGTAGCTGGCGGCGGCCACGGCGGCGGCCGCCGCCAGCGTCGGCGCGCGATAGGCCTGGACCGCCTGTCCGACCTGTTCCCAGTCGATGGTGCGGACCCGGTTGACGACCAGCGCCGCCACCAGCAGCAGGAAGGCGGCCGACAGCCCGTGCTTGACCCAGCCGCGCCAACGGCCGCCACGCGCGCCCTTCGTGTCCGCGCCGGGCTCCAGGATGGGCGGCCCGGTGCTGTGCGCCGGAGCCGGCGCCGCTGCGGCGGTAGACTCGGCGGACGTCGCCGATGCGACAGCGGAGGCCGCCTTGGCCCGCTCGGGAGAGCCGTTGCCGGCAGCAGCCTGCTCCCGCTCCACCGGCGACGGTTCGGTATCGGCCGTTTCCGCCTCTGCCTGCGCCGGCGGCGGCACGGTCGCCAGCCGCGGCGTATGCGCCGGCAGCCAGCCCGCCCACGCCGGGAAGCGGCGCAGGCAGTGGAACACCGCCACGCCCACCGTGGCCCGCCACACGCGGCTGCGGCGCACGCGTTCGGGCCGCACCTCGGTGCAATGATTCGCGATCAGCGCCTGCAAGCGCTCGCGCAATTGCCGGTTGAAGTCGCGGTCGCGGATCACCACGTTCGCTTCCAGGTTCAGCGACAGGCTCAGCGGATCCAGGTTGCTCGACCCGACGGTGGCCCAATCGTCGTCGGCCAGCGCCACCTTGCCGTGCAGCGGCCGCTCGCAGTATTCGAAGATGCGCACGCCGGCGTCCAGCAGGTAGTCGTGCAGCAGCCGCGCTCCGGTCTTGACGATCGGCATGTCGGGCTCGCCCTGCAGGATCAGCGTCACCTTCACCCCGCGCCGCGCGGCGCGGCGCAGGTCGCGCAGCAGCCGATAGCCGGGGAAGAAATAGGCGTTGGCGATGATCAGCTCGTGGCGCGCGGCGCGGATCGCGATGCGGTAGTGCTGCTCGATGTCGGTGCGGTGGCGTTCGTTGTCGCGAATCACGAACAGGGCCTGGGCGCCGCCGGCCGGCGCCGGTCCCGCCGAAGCGTCCGGCTGGCTGCCGCGCCGCGCGCCCCTGCGCGGCGGCGGCCCGTCGAACACCCGCAGGCAGAACGCGTGGATGACGGCGACGATCGGGCCGCGCGCCTCCACCGCATAGTCCTGCTTGGCGCGCGGCCCGAAGTCCGCCAGGTGATCGGCCGAAAAATTGATGCCGCCGATGAAGGCCACCTCGCCGTCCACCACCAGCAGCTTGCGGTGCATGCGGCGGAACACATTGGTCCGCATGCCGAGCAGACGGGGGCGTGGATCGAACACGTGCAACTGCACGCCGGCCTCGGCCAGCGCGGCCACGAACGGGTCCGACAGGTCGCACGACCCGTAGCCGTCCACCAGCACGCTGACGCGCACCCCGCGCCGCGCAGCCGCCAGCAGTTCCTGTTGCAGCCGGCGGCCGACCTTGTCCTCGAACAGGATGAAGGTTTCGAGCAGGACCTCGCGCTGCGCCTGGCCGATGGCCTCGAATACGCGGGGGAAGAATTCCTCGCCGTTTTCGAGCAGCGTGAAACGGTTGCCGGGAATCCAGGACGAAGCGCGCGCGCTCACAGCAGCACCTCCGCCGCCAGCGGCGCGTGATCCGACAGGTGCGACCAGGGCCGCGACGACAGCACGATGGGCTGGTGGACGCGCACGTTGCGCACGTAGATGCGATCGAGCGCCAGCAGCGGCCAGCGCGCGGGAAAGGTGCGCGCGAAGCGGCCGTTGGCGGCGACGAAGACTTCGCGCAGGCCGGCGCAGCGCTGCAGGATGTCGTTGGCGCGCCGGCGCCAGTCGTTGAAGTCGCCCGCGATCACCAGCGGCGCGTCGGCCGGCAGCTCGTGCACCATCTTGCACAGCATGTCGAGCTGCTGCCGGCGATGCGCTTCCGCCAGTCCCAGGTGGACGCAGATGGCGTGGATCTCGGCATACGGCGCCGGCGCCTTGAGCACGCAATGCAGCAGGCCGCGCCGCTCGGGGCCGCGGATCGACGCGTCGCGGTTCTCGAAGCGCAGGATGGGGAATTTCGACAGCAGCGCGTTGCCGTGATGGCCGTCGGGATAGACGGCATTGCGGCCGTAGGCGTAGTCGCTCCAGATCGAGTCGGCCAGGAACTCGTACTGCGACATCTGCGGCCAGTTGCTGAAACGCGCGGCGTGGCGATCGTGCGTGCCCAGTACTTCCTGCAGGAACACGATGTCGGCCCCGACGCCGCGCACGGCGTCCCGCAGTTCATGCAAGATGAACTTGCGATTGAAAAAAGTAAAGCCCTTGTGGGTATTGACGGTAAGAATTTTCAGCTTGAGATGCGGGGTTATCGCGGTCATGGCCTCGCTCGGTCGGATCCACGCCCCCGATCCGAGCAATTAGCATGCCCCGCCACAGCGCGTCGTCACCATCTGCGCTGACCTACCCAGGACGCCGCGGATCCGGCTCCGCCGTCCGCCAGCATCACTCCTCGGACGGCGCGCGAAGCGCGTAGGGGGTCATCTTAACGGCTGCCAGCGCCTGCCGTCGCGGGCCAGCAATTCGATGGCCTGCTCCGGTCCATGGCTGCCTGCCTCGTATTCGTAGATGCGCCCCTCGCCGTCGGCCCACGCATCCTGGAAGGGCAGCACGGCCTTCCAGGCCAGCTCGATGTCGGCAGCACGCTGGAACAGCGTGGCATCGCCCGTCATGCAGTCGTAGATCAGGGTTTCGTAGCCGGTACTGGGGGCGACCTGGAAGTGGTCGGCGTAGCGGAAATCCATGCTGACCGGCCGTGTGCGGATGCGCGGCCCGGGCACCTTGGCCTCGAAATGGAAGAACAGGCCTTCGTCGGGCTGGATCTGCAGCACCAGCGTATTGGCCGGCGGCTTGTCGGAGGCGCTGCGCCGGAACAGCATGTGGCCGGCGTCCTTGAATCGGATCACGATCTGCGTGGTGCGGCGCGCCAGCGCCTTGCCGGTGCGCAGGTAGAACGGCACGCCGGCCCAGCGCCAGTTGTCGATCGACAGCTTGAGCGCCACATAGGTTTCGGTATGGCTGTCGGGCGCCACGCCCTCTTCCTCGCGGTAGCCGCGCACCAGGCGGCCATTGACGTAGCCGGCGCGGTACTGGCCGCGCACGCTGTTGGCCAGCGCCTGGTCGGGCGTCTGGGCGTGGATGGCCTCGAGCAGCTTTTCCTTTTCGGTGCGCACGGCGTCGGCGGCGAAGGAATTGGGCGGCTCCATCGCCACCATCGCCAGCAGCTGGAACAGATGGTTCGGCACCATGTCGCGCAGCGCGCCGGTCTGCTCGTAGAAGGCCGAGCGGCGTTCGACGCCGATCGATTCGGCGGCGGTAATCTGGATGTGGTCGATGTACTGCCGGTTCCAGTTGCTTTCGAATACGCTGTTGGCAAAGCGCGAGACCATGATGTTCTGCACGGTCTCCTTGCCCAGGAAGTGGTCGATGCGGAAGATCTGGCTTTCGTCGGCCACGCGCAGGATGCTCTGGTTCAATTCGCGTGCCGAGGGCAGGTCGCGCCCGAACGGCTTTTCGATCACGATGCGGCGCCAGCGCGGGCCGCCCTGCTCCAGCAGCCCGGCGGCCGACAGGCGGCTGACCACCGGCTCGAAATAGCCCGGCGAAACCGCCAGGTAGAACACGGCCGAGCCGCCGGTGGCCGGCCGCTCGAGCCGCTGCGCGAGCGCACGGTAGGTGGCGGCGTCTTCGAAATCGCCCACCAGGTAGAAGGTGCGCGACAGCAGGTTGCGCCAGATGCCGGCGTCGAAAGACGGCCCGCCTTCCGCGTGCGGCGGATGCAATTCTTCCATCATCTGGTCCAGGCAGCCGCGGAACTGGTTGTCGTCCCATGGCCGGTGGCCGATGCCCAGCACGCTGAAATCGTCGTGCAGCAGGCCATCGCGGGTCAGGTTGTACAGCGCGGGCATCAGCAAGCGCCGGGTCAGGTCGCCGGTCGCGCCGAAGATCACGAACGTGCAGGGCGGCGCCACGGGGGCCTGCCTGCGCCGCATGTCGGTTCGTAGGTTCTGAGTGGACTCCATGCCGCTTCGACTCCATCGCGGGGGCAAGACTCCGATTATTGCCCCCCTGATACGGCATCGCAACACGAAGCGACCAGCGCCGGACCGCCGGTGCGACACGCCATCGTGTCAGGCACGCGATGCATGGCGCGGCGCGGCGTCGCCCATCAGGATGCCGCCGGCGATCTGCTGGCGAATCAGCTCCAGCGTGGCGCCGGCCAGCCGCGTGAGCGGCCGCTGCGCGGAAGTGGCGATCATCAGCCGGCACGGCAGCGTGGGCGCGACGATGTGCGCGGCGCGCAGCGCGGGCCGGTGGCCGCGGCCGGCGATGGCGTTGCGCGACAGCACCGCATAGCCCATGCCGCGGTCTACCAGGTCGAGCAGCGATTCGATCGAATCGACCTCCAGCGCGATGTTCAGCGGGATGCCGAGACGCGTGCATTCCAGTTCGAACAGATTGCGGATGGCGTTGGGCTGGCCCGGCGCGATCAGCGGGTAGCGGCCCAGGTCGCGCATGCGCACGCTGGCCGGCAGTGGCTTGCCGTCGGGCTGGCGGGTGCCGATCAGGTACAGGTCTTCGGCCCATATGGGTTCCAGCGTGATCTGCTGGTTGCCCGGCGGGTTGTAGAGCAGCGCGAAATCGATGCGGCCCAGCAGCAGCCCTTCCTGCATGGGCAGCGACAGCGCCTCCACCACGCCCAGGGAGGCCTTCGGGAAGGCGGCGCGAAAGCGCGTGACCATGTCGACCGTAATGGCCTTGCCGACGCTGGGCGGGATGCCCACCACCACCTTGCCCGACGGCGCGCCGCGCTGTTCCTCGATCTCCTGGCGCGCCAGCCGCACCTGGTGCAAAATGCCCCGCCCGCGCTCGAGCAGGCGACGGCCGGCGTCGGTGGGCGTGACCCCGCGGCCGTTGCGTTCGAGCAGGTGTTCCTTCAGCTCGACCTCGAGCTGCCTGACGTGGCGGCTGACCACCGGCTGCGACAAATGCAGCGAGATCGCGGCGCGGGTGACGCTGCCGAACTCCACCACCCTGACGAAACATTCGAGCTGCCTGAGGTCCATGGGCGCGACCGTCCATTCATGTGTTTAAAGCATAACAGCTAGTTCCGATTTGCCGTTTTCGTGGGCTCGGAACGCGCCAAAATGCCCCAAAATCGTCTATGCGGCATCGTGCCGCCACAGAACGGGCCCCGCAGGCGGCGTGCCGCCTCTTGCTGCGCTCTCTTCAACACGAGGAAGACAATGAATCGCTCCCTGCTCGCTCGCCTGATTGCAGGCGCCACGCTGGGGCTGGCCGCCGTTGCCGGCGCCCATGCCCAGGAATTCCCCACCAAGCCGCTGCGCGTGATCGTGCCCTTCGGGCCCGGCGGCGTGGCCGACGTCACGGCGCGCATCGTCGCCGAAGGCCTGGCCGCCAAGCTCGGCAAGCCGGTCGTGATCGAGAACATGCCCAGCGCCGGCGGCATCACCGCGGCCACCAACGTGATCCGTTCCGACCCCGACGGCCACACCCTGTTCCTGGTCAGCAACCAGACCGCGGTCAGCCCCTCGCTGTTCAAGAAGCTGCCTTACGACCCGCTGAAGCAAATGACCATGGTAGGCATGGTCGGCTCGTTCGACATCGTGCTGGCCGTCGACCAGAACAGCCCGCTGAAGACCGTTAAGGACGCCATCGAGGCCGCCAAAAAGAATCCCGACCGCTTCAACATCGGCACCATCGGCGTCGGCAGCACGCAGAACCTGGCCGCCGAGATGTTCCGCAGCAGCGCCGGCATCAGCAGCCCGACCATCCCGTTCAAGTCGAGCGGCGACGTGATCAGCGCCCTGCGCGGCAACAACATCCAGGCGCTGTTCGAAACGCTGCCGGCCGTGATCGGCCAGATCAAGAGCGGCAACATGCGCGTGCTCGGCGTGGCCGCCGCCAAGCCCAATCCGCTGCTGCCCGGCGTGCCGCTGATCAAGGATACGGTGCCCGGCTACGAGGCGGTGTCGTGGAACGGCTTCGCGGCCCCGGCCGGCGTTCCGGCCCCGGTCATCGCCAAGCTGAACACGGCGATCAAGGAAGTGGTGAACGATCCCGTCTACCAGAAGAAGCTGGTCGACCAGGGCCTGCAGCCGCAAACCAACAGCCCGCAGGAATTCCAGGCCTTCCTGGCCAGCGAAATCGCCAAGTGGGCCAAGGTGATCGACACCGCCAAGATCGAGAAGCAATAATGCTCGGCATCGTCGTAAGGAACAAGCCCGCCCTGCCCGCCGGCGCGGCCGACAAGCTGGCCGCCCAGGGCGTTTCCACCGTCCATGAAGCCTATGGCCGCCTGGGCCTGATGCAGCCGTACATGCGGCCGATCTACCCCGGCGCGTCGATCGCCGGGCCGGCGGTCACCGTGCTGGCGCAGCCGGGCGACAACTGGATGCTGCACGTCGCGGTCGAACAATGCGCGCCGGGCGACATCCTGGTGGTTGCCTGCACCACGGCCAACACCGACGGCATGTTCGGCGACCTGCTGGCCACGTCGCTGAAGGCGCGCGGCGTGCGCGGGCTGGTGATCGACGCCGGCGTGCGCGACGTCGCCACGCTCACCGGGATGGGCTTTCCGGTCTGGTCGCGAGCGATCAGTTCCAAGGGCACGGTCAAGGCCACGCTCGGCTCGATCAACGTGCCGGTGGTGTGCGCCGGCGCGCTGGTCAACCCGGGCGACGCCATCGTGGCCGACGACGACGGCGTGGTGGTCATTCCCAACGCCAGCGTCGCGGCCGTGGTCGAAAAGGCCGACAAGCGCATCCGCGACGAGGCCGGCAAGCGCGAGCGGCTGGCCGCCGGCGAACTGGGCCTGGACATGTACAAGATGCGGCCCCAGCTCGAAGCCGCCGGCCTGCGCTACGTCGACTCGCTCGACGAGCTGCGCGGCTGAGGCACGAGCGGCCCGCCGCGGCTGGTTATTCCCGACGCCGCCGCCCGCAGGGCTGCGGCCTTTCCTGTTTCAATGTGAGTCCATCGCCATGAAGACCTGCGCTCCTCCCGATCCGAATCCGGTCAAGCCGCGCGAGGCGCTGCCTGCGGGCGCCTGCGACGCGCACTGCCACGTGTTCGGCCCCGCCGACCGTTTCCCCTACGCGCCCGACCGCAGCTACACGCCGCCCGACGCGCCGTTCGAGCGCCTGCGCGCGCTGCACGACTGGCTGGGCCTGTCGCGCGCCGTGATCGTGCAGGCCAGCTGCCACGGCTCCGACAACACCGCCATGCTCGACGCCATCGCCCGCAGCGAAGGCCGCTACCTGGGCGTGGCCATCGTCGACGGCAGCGAAACCGACGAGCAACTGGCCGACCTGCATGCGGGCGGCGTGCGCGCGGTGCGCTTCAACTTCGTGCAGCACCTGGGCGGCGCGCCCGACCTCGAGGTGTTCGACAAGACCATCGAGCGCCTGGGGCCCCTGGGCTGGCACGTCGTGCTGCATCTGGACGCCGAAGACATCCTGACCTACAGCGACCGCATCAATCGCATCAAGGTGCCTTTCGTGATCGACCACATGGGCCGCGTGCAGGCTGCCAAGGGACTCGACCAGAAGCCGTTCCAGAGCCTGCTGGAACTGATGCGCAATCCGCTGGCCTGGGTCAAGGTGTGCGGCGGCGAACGCGTGTCGGTCGGCAAGCGGCCGTTCACCGACGCCATCCCCTTCGCCAGCCGGCTGATCGAGGCCGCGCCCGACCGCGTGCTGTGGGGCACCGACTGGCCGCACCCGAACATCTCGAAAGACATGCCGAACGACGGCGAACTGGTCAATCTGATGCTCGACTTCTGCCCGGATCCGGCCCTGCGCCACAAGCTGCTGGTGGAGAACCCGCAGCGCCTGTACGGCTTTCCGCCGGTCGCCTGACCCGGACGGCCGGCGCCATGCGTGCCGGCCGGCGCCGGATCCCGCCGCGTCCTGCCCCCGGGACGCCCCTTCTCAGCCGCCGGGCGTCCCGCCCGGCGGCAGCGGCGCGCCGGCCGCGAACCAGCGGCCAAGCAGCGCCCGTTCTTCCTCCGTCATGCCGGTGGCGTTGTTCAGCGGCATCGTCTTCTGCATCACCGCCTGCTGGTAGACCATCTGCGCGTGCGCCTTGAGCTGTCCGGGCGTATCGAGCCGCACGCCCTTGTTGGCCAGTTGCGCGTTGTGGCAGACCACGCAGCGCCGGGCCACCGCCTGCTGCACGAGGCCCGCGTCCGCGGCGGAAAACGGGACGGCGGCGGCCGGGGCCGGCTGGTTCGCCAGCCCGGGCGGCGCCACCCAGGCGGCCACTGCCAGCAGCAGCGCCACGCCGCCGGCCGGATACCACGGATTGGTCACGCCCTTGTGGCGCAGCACGAAAAACTGCCGGATCAGCGCCCCGGCCAGCATCACCGCCGCCAGCACCAGCCAGTTGTGGCGCGCCGAATAGACCATGGCATAGTGGTTGGACAGCATCGCGAACAGCACCGGCAGCGTCAGGTAGGTGTTGTGCACGCTGCGCTGCTTGCCCAGTTCGCCATGGATCGGGTCCACCGGCTCGCCCGCCCGCATCGCTTCCACCACCTTGCGCTGGCCCGGGATGATGACCATCAGCACGTTGCCCGACATGATGGTGGCGATCATCGCCCCCACCAGCAGGAAGGCGGCGCGGCCGGCGAACAACTGACAGGCCAGCCAGGCCGCCAGCGCCACGAAGGCGGCCACGGCCAGGCCCACCTTGCGGCCGGCGCGCGGGCCGTTGCCGGCGATGCGGCAGACCGCGTCGTACGCCACCCACCCCACCGCCAGGAAGCACAGCGCCGCCGTCACCGCGGCCACCGGGCCCCAGTCGAATACGTTGCGGTCGATCAGGTAGGTGCTGGCGTTGCACAGGTACAGCACCGTGAACAGGGCGAAGCCCGACATCCAGGTGAAGTAGCTTTCCCAGTAGAACCAGTGCAGGTCCTGCGGCAGGGTGGCGGGCGCCACCATGTACTTCTGGGGATTGTAGAAACCGCCGCCGTGCACCGCCCACAGTTCGCCGGCCACGCCCTGCCGCAGCAGTGCAGGGTCCTGCGGCCGCACGAGGTGGTTGTCGAGCCAGACGAAATAGAAGGAGGAACCGATCCAGGCGATGGCGGTGATGACGTGCAGCCAGCGCAGCAGCAGATTGGCCCAGTCGAGGATGTAGGCTTGCATGCCGTTCCCGGGGAGACAATCCGCTCACCACTGCGGGCGCTGTGAGCTTGACGGGTCGCGACCAGAATGAAGCACCGCGGCGACCGTGGCCGGCGGCGGGCGCCGCCGGCTCAAGCGGTAATGTTCTCCGACGGGAAACGGGATGTCAACGTATCCGCCCCGGCGGGCGGGCCGCCGGGCACGGAACGCGGCAAATGCGAGACGCAGGCGCCGTGCGGCGCCCGGCGTCAGGCCGCTTCGCGGCTGGCGCGCTTGCGGTCGTGTTCCTTCAGGTGGCGCTTGCGCAGCCGGATGTTCTTCGGCGTGATCTCGACCAGTTCGTCGTCGGCGATGAACTCCACCGCGTATTCCAGCGACAGCTGGATCGGCGGCACCAGGCGCACGGCCTCGTCCGTGCCGGAGGCGCGGACGTTGGTCAGCTGCTTGCCCTTGATCGGGTTGACGACCAGATCGTTGTCGCGGCTGTGGATGCCGATGATCATGCCTTCGTACAACGCCTCGCCGGGGCTGACGAACATGCGGCCGCGGTCCTGCAGCTTCCACAGCGCGTAGGCCACGGCGTCGCCGTCTTCCTGGCTGATCAGCACGCCGTTGTGGCGCTCGCCCAGGCCGCCTTCGCGCACCGGGGCGTATTCGTCGAACACGTGGCTGATCAGGCCGGTGCCGCGGGTCATGGTCAGGAATTCGCCCTGGAAGCCGATCAGCCCGCGCGCCGGGATGCGGTATTCCAGCCGGGTGCGGCCCTTGCCGTCGGAAGCCATGTCGAGCAGTTCGCCCTTGCGGCGGCCCAGCTCTTCCATCACCGCGCCCTGGTGGCCGTCTTCGACGTCGACCGTCAGCATTTCGAACGGCTCGTGGCGCACGCCGTCGATTTCCTTGTAGACCACGCGCGGCCGCGACACGGCCAGCTCGTAGCCTTCGCGGCGCATGTTCTCCAGCAGGATGGTCAGGTGCAGTTCGCCGCGGCCCGACACCTCGAAAATCGTGTCGTCGCCGGTGTCCTTGACCCGCAGCGCCACGTTGGACTTCAGCTCGCGGTCGAGCCGTTCGCGCAGCTGGCGGCTGGTCACGAACTTGCCTTCGCGGCCGGCCAGCGGCGAGGTGTTCACGCAGAAGTTCATCGTCAGCGTGGGTTCGTCCACCTTCAGCATCGGCAGCGCGTCCTGCGCGTCCGGCGCGCACACCGTGCAGCCGATGCCGACTTCCTCGATGCCGTTGATCAGCACGATGTCGCCGGCCTGGGCTTCGGGCACCACCTCGCGCTCCAGGCCGCGGAACTTCAGCACCTGGTTGACGCGGCCCTTGATCGGCGCGCCCTCGGGGCCGAACTTGACCACCACGTCCTGCAGCGGCCGCACGCGCCCGCGCGAGATGCGGCCGACGCCGATCTTGCCGACGTAGCTGGAGTATTCCAGCGACACGATCTGCAATTGCAGCGGGCCTTCGGCGTCGTCGTCGCGCACCGGCACCTTGTCGAGGATGGTCTCGAACAGGGGCTGCATGTCGCCCTCGCGCACGGCGTCGGTCAGGCCGGCGTAGCCGTTCAGGCCCGAGGCGTAGACGATCGGGAAGTCGAGCTGCTCGTCGGACGCGCCCAGCTTGTCGAACAGGTCGAAGGTCTGATTGATGACCCAATCGGGCCGCGCGCCGGGGCGGTCGATCTTGTTGATCACCACGATGGGCTTCAGGCCCAGCGCCAGCGCCTTGCGGGTGACGAAGCGGGTCTGCGGCATCGGGCCTTCCACGGCGTCGACCAGCAGCAGCACGCCGTCCACCATCGACAGCACGCGCTCGACCTCGCCGCCGAAGTCGGCGTGGCCCGGGGTGTCGACGATGTTGATGTGGGTGCCGTTGTATTCGACCGCGCAGTTCTTGGCCAGGATGGTGATGCCCCGTTCCTTTTCCAGGTCGTTGGAGTCCATCACCCGTTCGGCGATCTGCTGGTTTTCGCGGAAGGTGCCCGACTGCCGCAGCAGTTGGTCCACCAGCGTGGTCTTGCCGTGGTCGACGTGGGCGATGATGGCCACGTTGCGCAATGCGCGAGTCATGTCGTTTCCTTCAAGGATATCAATCTGTCGGGCACCAGCCTGCCGCCTTCGCGGCGGGCGGTGCCCAGAAAACTGCCGTCGGCGCCGTGTACGCGCACCCGTTCGGCCGGCGCCGCGGCCTGGGGCGTTGCCATCGAAACTGCGGGACCGCCGGCGGCCGCCGGACCGGAGCCGGCAGGCCGGGCGAGGCCGATCTTCTGCCCTTGCACGAACCGTGCCGCCTGCGCCTGGTCCAGCCGCTGCACGGCCAGCGGCGCCAGCAGCGCCTCTACCGGCAGCAGCGCGGCGGCAGGCTCGGGCATGGCCTCCAGCCGTTCCAGCGTGACGGCGTCGGCCAGGCCGAAGCCCGCGGTGCGGCTGCGCCGCAGCGCGGTCAGATGCGCGCCGCAACCCAGCGCGCGGCCGATGTCCTGCGCCAGCGTGCGGATATACGTTCCCTTGCTGCAATCCACTTCCAGCCGCACCCGGTCGCCATCGGCCTCCAGCAGCCGGATGCCGTATATCGTCACCTGCCTCGGCTCGCGCTCCAGTTCGATGCCCTGCCGCGCGTACTCGTACAGCGGCCGGCCGTCGCGCTTGAGCGCGGAATACATGGGCGGCACCTGCGCGATGCTGCCGGTCAAGCGTGACAACACGTCGCGCAGTTGCGCCGCGTCGGGCCGGCGCGACGGATCCTGGCCCTCGAACGCCACCGGCAGCCCGGTGCGGTCGCCGCTGTCGGTCTCCTCGCCCAGCTTCAGTTCGGCCAGGTAGGTCTTGTCGGCGTGGAACATGTCGCCGGAAAACTTGGTCGCCTCGCCGAAGCACAACACCATCAGCCCGGTCGCGAACGGATCCAGCGTGCCCGTATGCCCCGCCTTGCGCGCGTCGAGGATGCGGCGCGCCCGCTGCAGCGCATGGTTGCTGGACAAGCCTTCCGGCTTGTCCAGCAGCAACACGCCATCGAGCGCACACCCTCGTCGGGAAGCCATCGCAATCGTCGGAAAAAAGACGTGCGCGGCTCAGCCGCGGTCGTCGGGGGCGTCGGGTTCGGCGGGCGCGATGCTGTCGCGCACGTCGGGGTCTGCCGTTTCCATCGGCGCGGCGGGCTGCACGTCGTCGGCCCGCACGCCGGGCGCGTTGGCGCGGCTGATCAGGTCATTCATCACCATCCCGCGCGACACTTGCGCATCGTGATAGAAGCGCAGCGTGGGCACGGTGTGGATGTGCAACTGCTTGAACAGCAGCGAATGCAGCCAGCCGGCCTTCTCGTTCAGCGCCGCCGCGGCGGCGTCGGGCTCCGCCCCCATCACGGTGAAATACACCTTGGCATGGGCGTAGTCGGCGCTCAACTCGACGTCGGTCAGCGTGATCAGGCCCGCGCGCCCGACGTCGAGCTCGCGCTGGATCATCTCCGCCAGATCCTTGCGGATCTGGTCGGCCAGCCGCTGGTTGCGGCCGCCGGGGAGCTTTTTCTGCCTGTGACGATTCATGAGCCAGCCTTGCGCGCCGCCTTACAGCGTGCGCGCCACTTCCTTCACTTCGAACACCTCGAGCTGGTCGCCCACCGCGATGTCGTTGTTGTTGCGCAGCGTGATGCCGCAGTCGAAACCGGCCTTGACCTCGCGCACGTCGTCCTTGAAGCGGCGCAGGGAGTCGATCTCGCCCGTCCACTGGACCACGTTGTTGCGCAGCAGGCGGACCTGCGAATTGCGGCGCACCAGGCCGTCGAGCACCATGCAGCCGGCGATGTTGCCGATGCGCGAAACGTTGTAGACCTCGCGGATCTCGACCAGGCCGATGACTTCCTCGCGCTTCTCGGGCGCCAGCATCCCCGACATGGCCGACTTCACCTCGTCGACCGCGTCGTAGATGATGTTGTAGTAGCGCACGTCGATGCCGCTGCTCTCGGCCAGCTTCTTGGCGCTGGCGTCGGCCCGCACGTTGAAGCCGATCACGACCGCCTTCGACGCGATGGCCAGGTTGATGTCGCTTTCCGAGATGCCGCCGACCGCCGCATGCACGACCTGCACCCGCACCTCGTCGGTCGACAGCTTGGTCAGCGCCTGCACCAGCGCCTCCTGCGAGCCCTGGACGTCGGTCTTGACGATCAGCGCCAGGGTCTGGGCGCCCTCGCCCATGTTGTCGAACAGCGATTCCAGCTTGGCGGCCTGCTGGCGCGCCAGCTTGACGTCGCGGAACTTGCCCTGGCGGAACAGCGCGATCTCGCGCGCCTTGCGCTCGTCGCTCAGCACCATCAGCTCGTCGCCGGCGGCCGGCACTTCGGTCAGGCCCTGGATCTCGACCGGGATCGAGGGGCCGGCGGTGGCGATCGGCTTGCCGTTTTCGTCGAGCATCGCGCGCACCCGGCCGAAGCTGGCGCCGGCCAGCACGACGTCGCCGCGCTTGAGCGTGCCGGAGGTGACCAGGATGGTGGCCACCGGGCCGCGGCCCTTGTCGAGCTTGGCTTCGATAACCAGGCCCTTGGCCGGCGAATCGACCTGCGCCTTCAGTTCCAGCACTTCGGCCTGCAGCAGCACCTGTTCGAGCAGTTCGTCGATGCCCTGGCCGGTCTTGGCCGACACCGGCACGAACGGCGAATCGCCGCCGTACTCTTCGGGCACGACCTCTTCGGCCACCAGTTCCTGCTTGACGCGGTCGGGGTTGGCATCGGGCTTGTCGATCTTGTTGATAGCGACCACGATCGGCACTCCCGCCGCCTTGGCGTGGTGGATGGCTTCCTTGGTTTGCGGCATCACGCCGTCGTCGGCCGCCACCACCAGGATGACGATGTCGGTGGCCTTGGCGCCGCGCGCGCGCATCGCCGTGAAGGCCTCGTGGCCCGGGGTGTCCAGGAAGGTCACCATGCCGCGCTCGGTTTCCACGTGGTAGGCGCCGATGTGCTGGGTGATGCCGCCGGCTTCGCCCGAGGCGACCTTGGCGCGGCGGATGTAGTCCAGCAGCGAGGTCTTGCCGTGGTCGACGTGGCCCATCACGGTCACGACCGGCGCGCGCGGCAGTTCCGGCGCCTCGGCCGCGGGCGCCTCGTCGAGGAAGGCTTCCGGGTCGTCGAGCTTGGCGGCGATCGCGGTGTGGCCGAGCTCTTCCACCACGATCATCGCGGTTTCCTGGTCCAGCACCTGGTTGATGGTGACCATCTGGCCCATCTTCATCAGCACCTTGATGACTTCGGCCGCCTTGACCGCCATCTTGTGGGCGAGGTCGGCCACCGAGATGGTCTCGGGCACGTGCACCTCGCGCACGATGGCTTCCACCGCCTGCGCCGCCTTGTGGTCCTGCTGCTGGCGGCTGTTGCGGCCGCCGCGGCCGCCGCCGCGCCAGCCGTCGCGGCTGGTGCCGGACGACGCGTCGCCGCGGGTCTTGAGGGTTTTCTTGCGGGCCGCGTCTTCCGACCAGGTGGAGGCGACCGCGCCGGTCTTGATGACCTTCTTGCCGGGCGCGGCGGGCTTGGCCTCTTCCTTCTTGGCGCCGTCCTTGGCCTCGGCGGCCGTCTTGGCCGCGGGCTTGTGCAGCGTGCCGGCGATCGGCGCGCCCGGCGCGGCGGCGGGCGCCGCGGGCGCGGGGGCCGGCGCAGGCGCGTGCATCACGCGCGGCCGGGGCCGGCTCAGCATCTCGCGCAGCGCGGCCGCTTCGGCCTCGGCGGCGCGGCGGGCCTTTTCGCGGGCCTCGTTCGCCTTGGCGTCGGCCTTGCGGATCTCGTCGGCCTTGCGGCGCGCCTCGTCGGCCTTGGCACGCGCCGCCTCCGCACTGGAGGCGGCATTGCTTACTGCTGCATCGCTCACTGCAGCCCCTCCCTCGGGCGTAGCAGGTTTGGTGTCCTGGGCCGCGGCCTTGACCGCCTGCTCCTTGGCCTTGGCGGCAGCCTCGGCCGCCGCGGCGGCCGCTTCGCGCGCCGCGCGCTCGGCGGCTTCGGCCGCCAGGCGCGCCTGTTCCTCGGCCGCGCGCAGCCGCTCCTCGGCCTCGGCGCGTTCGCGCGCCTCGGCTTCGGCCCGCTCGCGGGCAGCCGCTTCCTCGCGCTCGCTCGCCAGTTGCTCGGCTTCGAGGCGGGCGCGGTCTTCGGCCTCGGTCGCGGCGGCAGCCGCCGCGTCCTCGACGCGCACGGCGCCCGTCTCGAGTTCTGCGCCGTCGGGCGTGTCGCGCTTGATGAAGGTGCGCTTCTTGCGCACCTCGACCTGGATGGTGCGGGCCTTGCCGGTGGCATCGGACTGCTTGATCTCGGAGGTCTGCTTGCGCGTGACGGTGATCCGCTTGCGGTCTTCCGACGCGCCATGCGCACGGCGCAAGGATTCGAGCAGCTGTGCCTTGTCGCTTTCGGTGACCGTATCTTCCACCGACCTGATGCTCACACCCGCCGCACGCAGCTGCTCCAGCAGCACGTTGGCGGGCAATTTCAGCTCTGTAGCGAACTGGGCGACAGTGTTACTCGACATTCGTTTCTCTTCCCCGTTTGGCTGATCGGCGTTATGGATGGGCTCAGGCCTGCTCGAACCAGTGCGCGCGCGCACGGACGATCAATTGCCTGGCTTCTTCCTCGCCGATGCCGGTCAATTCGGTCAGCTCGTCGACGGACAGGTCCGCCAGGTCGTCGCGGGTCAGCACCTGGCCGGCGGCCAGGCTGGCCGCGAGCTCGGGCGTCATGCCCTCGAGCGTCAGCAGATCCTGCGCGGTCTCGACCCGCTCTTCCTGGGCGATGGCCTCGGTCAGCAGGGCGTTGCGCGCGCGGTTGCGCAATTCGTTGATGGTGTCTTCGTCGAACGCGTCGATCTCCAGCAGTTCCTGGATCGGCACGTAGGCGATTTCCTCCAGGCCGGTGAAACCTTCCTCGATCAGGATGTCGGCCACTTCCTGGTCGACGTCCAGCTTGCTCATGAAGGTGTCGCGCAGCGCGTTCTGCTCCTGCTGCTGCTTGGCCTGGCTTTCGTCGGGCGTCATGATGTTGATCTGCCAGCCGGTCAGCTCGGAGGCCAGGCGCACGTTCTGGCCGCTGCGGCCGATGGCGATCGCCAGGTTGTCCTCGTCGACCACGACGTCCATCGCGTGGCGGTCTTCGTCGACCACGATCGATTGCACATTGGCCGGCGCCAGCGCGCCGATCACGAACTGCGCCGGGTCTTCGGACCACAGCACGATGTCGACCTGCTCGCCGCCCAGCTCGTTGCGCACCGCCTGCACGCGCGAGCCGCGCATGCCAACGCAGGTGCCGATCGGGTCGATGCGGCGGTCGTGCGCCACCACGGCGATCTTGGCGCGCACGCCCGGATCGCGCGCGGCGCCCTTCAGTTCGAGCAGACCCTGCTCGATCTCGGGCACCTCGTTGGCGAACAGCTGGCTGATGAACAGCGGCGTGGCGCGCGACAGGATCACCTGCTGGCCGCGGGCCTGGCGGTCGATCTCTTTCACGTAGGCGCGCACGCGGTCGCCCACCCGCAGGTTCTCCTTCGGGATCATCTCGGAACGCGGCAGGCGGGCCTCGACCTTGCCGATCTCGACGATGGCGTCGCCCTTGTCCATGCGCTTGATGGTGCCGGACACGATCGACTCGCCGCGCTCGAGGAAGTCGTTAAGCAGCTGCTCGCGCTCGGCGTCGCGGATCTTCTGCAGGATGACCTGCTTGGCCGCCTGCGCGCCGATGCGGCCGAACTCGATCGGCTCCAGCGGCTCTTCGATGTATTCCTCGAGCTGGATGTCGGGCACGACCTCGCGCGCCTCGCTCAGCAGGATCTGCTGGTCGGGCAGTTGCAGTCCGGCCTCGTCGGGCACCACCTGCCAGCGGCGGAAGGCCTCGTGGTCGCCCGTCTCGCGGTCGATCGCGACGCGGATATCCACGTCTTCTTTGTAGAGCTTCTTCATGGCGGAAGCCAGGGCGCTCTCGAGCGCGCCGAACACCACGTCGCGCGTCACGTTCTTTTCGCGCGCGAGGGCGTCCACCAACAACAGAATCTCTCGGCTCATCGCTTTTTGCCCCTGAAATTCAGAACCGGATCCAGTCGGGCACGATCGATCTCGTCGAGCGTGAACCACAGCACCTGGATGTCGCCTGCTTTAGCTTCGAATTCGATGCCGAACCTGTCGGCATCCTGATTGACCTTGGCATCGGCGGCCTGGCCGCCGTCCGCCGCTTCCGTTTCCGGGAGCACCAGCGTGCCCGTGAAAACCTTGCGCCCGTCGAGCGCGGCCCGCAGCCGGATCTCGGCCCGCTCGCCGGCGAACCGGCGAAAATCGGCCGCCCTGCGCAGTGGCCGGTCGGTGCCGGGCGACCCGACCTCGAGCCGGGCGTAATCGATGTTCTCGACTTCGTACACGCGGGAGAGCTGGCGCGAGACTTTCTCGCAATCCTCGATCCTGACGCCGCCTTCGCGGTCGATCGTGACACGCAACAGGCCTTGTCCGGCGCGTTCGACGTCGACCAGTTCGACGCCTAACCCGGCCAGGGATTGCTCGGTGAGCTCGAAAATATCTGCCATGCCTCGTTCAGCGACCTCGCCACATACGCGCGGCGGCATCGCTGCGCGTGGATCGCACCCGCGGCGGCGATGCCTGCCGCATGCCTGAAAAACAAAAAAAAATGGGCTGTCCCGTCCAGCCCATTTTGCGACATCACCCCGGAGCCCATGGACCGCGGCGCGGTGTTACCGCGCAGCCAGCGGCTGTATGAGCCCCTGGCCATCGCCCCCTGCGATACGCCGCGGGGCGCGGACGGAACCGGAATTTGCCTGTACCAACTTGCTTGTACGTTTGCGCGGAACACGGCTTACGACCGCTGGCCGGGTTCGCGGCAGCCCACCGCCGCGCATCGGTAGCAATGCTACTTGCAAAAACGCAAGTGTTTAGCTTGTGAATGTTACGCCAATCCAGGCTTTATTTCAAGCCGGTCCCAGGGGAATGTGGCCTGGCTACGACCGGCCGCGGCGATTGCGCGTAACGCCCGCGAAGGCCAGCTGCGACTCGTGGGCCGCGGCGCCGCGCGGCTGGCGCTCGTCTGCGCCGCGCGGCTGCTTGGCGGCGCGGGGGGCGCGCCGAGGGCCTTCGCCCTGGGGCGCCGGGCCGCGCGGGTTGCGGCCGCCGCGCGCCTGCGGCGCGCCGGCCGCCTGGGGCTGGACATTCGGGTTGCGCCGGCCGCGCTGCTTGGCCGGCCGCGCACCATTGCCGTTGCCGCGCCCCTTGCCGCCGCCGTGCGGGTGGCCATTGGGCAGGCCGCCGGCAAAGCTGAGCCCGGTGCCGTAGGGGTCGGACGGAAAGACCTGGTTGGAGACGACCGCCGCCGGACGGGCGCCGCCCTGGACCTTGCCCTTGCGGCCGATGCGGGCGCCGTGCATGCCGTTGCGCTCCAGGGTGCCGAAGCCCGGCGGCAGCGCGCCTTCGTGCGTCAGCGGCTGGGCGCTGCGGCCGCGGCGGCCGCCGGATTCGTCGTCGTCGGCCTTGATCAGGCCGAGCTGGACCTGCATCGCCGTCACCAGCGACGAATCCAGCTCTTCCCAGCGGCCGCGCCGCAGGCCGCGCGGCAGCACGATGTCGCCGAAACGGGTGCGCAACAGGCGGCTGACCACCACGCCCTGGGATTCGAACATGCGCCGCACCTCGCGGTTGCGGCCTTCCTGCAGGGTGACGCGGTACCAGCGGTTGCTGCCGTCGCCGCCCAGGTATTCGAGCGAACTAAAGGCGGCCGGGCCGTCTTCCAGCTGGATGCCGGCCAGCAGCGCGGCGCGCTGTTCCTCGGTCAACTCGCCCAGCACGCGCACCGCGTATTCGCGTTCGGTGCCGTAGCGCGGATGCATCAGGCGGTTGGCGAGGTCGCCGGAGGTGGTGAAGATCAGCAGCCCTTCGGTGTTCAGGTCGAGCCGGCCGATGGAAATCCACTTGCCGTTCTTGATCTTGGGCAGCCGGCCGAACACCGTGGGACGGCCGTCGGGGTCGTCCTGGGTGACGATTTCGCCGGCCGGCTTGTGGTAGAGCACCACGCGCGGCGGGCGCGACTGGTGGCGGCGCTGCACCAGCTTGCCATTGACGCGCACCTGGTCGCTGGGCGCCACCCGCTGGCCGATGTGGGCCGGCTCGCCGTTGACCGACACGCGGCCGGCCACGATCAGCTCTTCCATTTCGCGGCGCGAACCGATGCCGGCGTCGGCCAGCACCTTGTGCAGCTTGGGCATGACCGCTTCGCTGGCCAGATACTTGCCCAGCCGGCGCTTCAGGTCGGGCGCCTTCTCCAGGTAGGCCAGCGCCTGCTCGGCTTCCTTCTCGGCCGCGCGCTGTTCTTCGGGCGACAGTTCCGGCAGCGGTGCCTCGGCCGCCTCGCCTTCGGCCTGCTGCTCGGGCCGCGGCTTGCGCCCGCCGGCGCGGCGGCCGCCCTTGGCGCCGTGGCCCGCGCCCGGCTGGCCCGCATTCGGCTGGCGCTGCCGGCGGCCGCCCTTGGCCCCGCCGGCCGGCCCGGCGGCCATATCCGCCGCGGCGCCCGGCACGCCTTCGGGGGCGGCGGCCGGCATGGCTTCGCCGTCGGCCCTGCCGCCGTCGGCCCGGCCCGCATCCGTCTCGGCGCCGGGCTCGTCTGCCGGGCGCCGGCGACGGAAGGGCGTGCGCAGGCTGCGCCTTCCACGTGCCTTGTCGGACGTGGCCTTGGCCTCGGCGGATGCCTCGGATTGGCCGAAACCATCGGACAAGGGCATATCGTGCGGAATATCGTTCATGTCGGGGAACTGTCGTTCTTGCTGATCTTGTTGGAAAAGTCGCCGTCTTCGTCGTGTTCGCCGCCGGCGGGCATGGGCTCCTGGCCGCCGGCATCGTGCGCGGCATCGCCGGGCTCCTCCGCCGCACCTTCCGCGGGAGAGGCGCCGACGTCGGCGGCTTCCAGTACGACCGTCTCGAGTTCGACGGCTTCAAGGTATTCGATGCTTTCGATCTGGTCAGCGACCTCCGGCGACCGGTCAGCGACCTCCGGCGGTTCGGCGCTTTCGGGCTGTTCCACGCCGCCGGCCTGCATGGCGTCTTCCGGCTGCGGGTCTTCCGCAGCCGCCTCGGCCTGGCTCTCGCCGATCGCCAGCGACAGCGCGTCGGCGCCGTCCTGCGCCATGCCGCTGAGCGCGGCGACCGTCTCGGTCGACTCCAGCGGCGGCAATTCATCCAGCGCCCGCAGCCCCAGGTCGTCCAGGAACTGGCGGGTGGTGCCGAACAGGGCGGGCCGGCCCGGCGCGTCGCGATGGCCGATCACCTCGATCCAGCCGCGGTCCTCCAGCGCCTTGACCACCTGGCTCGACACCGTCACGCCGCGGATCTCTTCGATGTCGCCGCGGGTGACCGGCTGGCGGTACGCGATGATGGCCAGCGTTTCCATCACCGCCCGCGAATACTTGGGCGGCTTCTCGGGGTTGAGCCGTTCCAGATAGGGCCGCATCGACGGCCGGCTCTGGAACCGCCACCCGCCGGCCAGCGCCACCAGTTCCACGCCGCGGCCGGACCACGACTGGTGCAGATCGTCGAGCAGGCTGCGCAGCGTATCGTTGCCGACCTCGTCGGCGAACAGCTTGCGCAGTTCCGACAAGGGCAGCGGTTCCTGCGCGCATAACAGCGCAGTTTCCAGCACGAGTCTTGCCTCGCTGGTGTTCATGAGCGTGCGATCAAACGGGTGTGATCCGTAGGGTGTCCCAATACGGGCTGAAAATTTCTTGGAAGATGTTTCGGCCCTGAAACCGGCCGACCGGCCGGCAGTGCGACGCTGGCGTTGGGCTGGGTGGGCCGCCCTGGCACCGGGATCGTGGCCCGGCGGCGCGGCCCCCAACGGTGGGGCAATTGCCGTGTCGTGCCGCAGCGGAGACAAAAATGCGCGCGGCCTGCCTAGTGTATCCCCAGCAGGCCAATGCTACAAGTGGTAGCCCCTGGCCGGCTTGGGGCGGCCCGGCGCCGGCCTAGTGCCAGCCCCTGGCCATGCAAACGCCTGGACGGCGCTTGCATGGCTGTCCCCCAAGGGGACGCGGCCGCTTGGGGCGGCCCGGCGCCGGCCTATGGCCCGGTGACCGGCACCGGGCCATCGCGTGGGGCCGCTGGGTTACTGACGGAAATCGCCGGTGCCGAGCGGGACGACGCCGCTGGTGGGGGTGCCGCCGGCCTCGGCGGCCACGCTGAGGATCTCGGCCTTGCCGCGCCGGAAGGCCTCGAGCAGGTCTTCTTCGGAGCGGCTGCCGGCGCCGAAGATCTCGGTCAGCGCATCGCCTGAAATCTCGAATTCCTGGGCCTTGCGGCCCTCGAACCGCGCGGTGAAGCGTACCGCGCCGTCCATCACCATGGGCTGCACTTCCTTCGCCAGTTCAGTGCTCATCGTCACCTCCGCAGATGGTTGCATGCCGCGGCCGGGCCGCGGTCTGTCGACTCTAGGCCGGACCTTCGCCATCGTCTATTGGGGTGGATGTAAAGCGCCGTATATGGTGCAACGGATGGTGCGGCCCCGCCGGGGCGCCGGCGCTACACGAAACGGAACGACAGGACGGTAATGTCGTCGCGCTGCGGCCGGCCGCCCTGGTACTCGCTCAACGCGCGATGCAAGGCGTCGGCCTGCAGGGCCAGCGGCAGGTCGGCGATGGAGGCCAGCAGTTCGAGCAGCCGCCGGTTGCCAAAACCGTAGCCGTGCTCGCCCCCGGCCTGGTCGAGGATGCCGTCGGACAGCAGGTAGAAGGTGCGCCCGGCCAGGTCCACTTCCGTGTTGAAGTAGTCGCCAGGGCGCTTTTCGCCCAGCGCCCGGCGGCCGCCCTTGATCTCTTCGATCGACCGGCCGTCGCCTGCGTACAACGACATCTTGGCGCCCGAGAACCGCAGGCGGCCGGCCGCGCGGTCGACATACGCCAGCCCGGCGTCCATATTGGTGGCCAGCGCCCGCGGCAGTTCGGCGTCGCGCAGCATGCCTCGCATCGCCGTATCGGTGGCCGCCAGGATCGCGGCCGGATCGTGCACCCCGGCCTCGTTGATGGCGTGGTCGATGGCCGCGCGCGCCAGCATCGTCATCAGCGCGCCCGGCACGCCGTGGCCGGCGCAGTCCACCACCCCCAGCAGGCAGTTTTCGCCGTCGGCGCGGAAAACGTAGAAATCGCCGCCGACCACGTCGCGCGGATGCCACAGCACGAAATGATGCTCGCCCAGCGACTGCACCATCTGGCGGTTGGGCAGGATCGCCCGCTGGATCAGGCTGGCGTAGTCGATGGAATCCTCCACCGCCTTGTGGGCCGCGGCCATGCGGCGGTTGGCCTCCTCCAGCGCGCGGGTGCGCTCGGCCACCCGGCTTTCGAGCTCTTCGGTATGGGTGCGGACCTTGTCGGCCATGACGCCGAAGGAACGGCTCAGTTCGCCGATCTCGTCGCGGCCGCCGGCCGGCAGCACGGCATCGTAGCGGCCGGCCGAGATCGCCTGCGCGGTCTGCTGCAGGCGGCGCAGCGGCTGCAGCACCAGGCGGTCCACCGCGTAGCCGAAGCCGAGCAGCAGCAATGCCAGCAGCAGGGCCAGCGCGATCAGCGCCGGCTCCAGCCAGCGCATGTCGACGATGTGTGCGACGTTGAAATCGACGATCGTCATCAGGTGCCAGCGCAGCTCGGGCAGGTAGGACAGCACCAGCAGCCGCGGCTCGCCCTGGTAATCAACCCGCAGGTCGAAGGTCTCGCCCGGCCTGGCGCTCGCCTGTTCCATCGCGGCGCGCAGGGCCGCCCGGTCCGCCTCCCGCGGCAATTGCCCGAAAATGGAGCGGCGCGCGGCTTCCTCCGGCGACATCGACTTGTAGGCGATCAGGTCGGGATCGGCGTGGACCTGGATGGCGCCGGCCTCGTCGACGATGACCGGCGTCAGCCCGGCCTCGGCGCCGCCGACGAAATCGCGCAGGAAAGTGGTGAGGTCGAGGCCGGTGCCGACCAGGCCGAGCCGGTCGTCGCCGTCGCGCACCTGGACGTTGAACCAGACCTTGGCCAGCCCGGTGTGCGAATTGACGTCGACCTGGATGGCGTACGGCGCAGGGTCGCGCAGGCCTTCGAAAAACCAGGCGTCCTTGGGCTCGGACCGGCTCAGCCGGTAGCGGCCGCGCTGGGCGTCGGCGACATTGCCGTCGTTGAAATAGTAATCGGGGCCGCCGTCGATCACGAAATAGGAATGGTCGCGGAAATCGTGCCGGTACCCTTCCGCCTCGCGGAAAAACCGCTCGCGCTTCTCTGGGTTGGCGGAATCTCGCAGCCAGTCGCGCGTGACGGTAGAATCCGCCAGCCGCTGGGACAGCGCCAATTCCCGCAGGATCGGCGTCAGCAGTTTTTGCCGGTTCAACAGCGTGGTGTTGCGGGCGTAGGCGAGCCCGAAATGATCCCGTACCGCCGAAATGCCCTGCCAGGCCACGAGGACGGCCGGAATCAACGCAAGCACGCAAACCAGCAGCAGCGCAACCAGCGACTTGCCGCGCAATCCCAGCATCGCCATGCCGGCCCCCTCCGTAAAAGCAATGCCGTCGATTATTCGCGAAGCGTGGATTGTGCCTTTGCAGCATGCGGGATGCAATGTTCGTGCGCGCCGGCCACCGCGCAAACGCGCACTGGCGCCGCCATGCGAGGTATGCTACGGGAGCAAAGGCAAGCGCGCCTGCGCTTCAACGGAGCCGTAATGGATTCGATCGACCTCTTCGCCCTGCGCGAAACCTTCAACCAGCAGCGCATCATGCTCTGCTTCAATGGCCCGATCTCGCGCAGCCTGATCGAGGAAATCGGCAACGCGTTGAAGAAATACCTGCAGGCCGAGCACGTCCAGCCCTCATCCGCAATGGACGTATTCGGAACCTATATCGAAATGACCCAGAACATCCGCCATTACGCCATCCTGCACGGCTACGGCGAACACGAGGCCGCCGCCACGGTAGTGGTGGCGCGCGACGAGGAAGGCCGCTACGTGGTTTCGGCGGGCAATCTGGTCGAGCTCGAAGACGGCCGCAGCCTGATGGACCGCATCCAGGCGTTGGCCAAACTCGACAAGGCGCAGTTGAAGGCCAGCTACAAGGAACAGCTGCGCAAGCCGCGCGACGCCTCGGCCAGCAGCGGCGCCGGACTGGGCCTGATCGACATCGCCCGCAAGGCCAGCGAGCCGCTGGCCGCCACGTTGCGCGAAGTTCACAATGGCCGCGCGTTCTTCAGCCTGCGCGCCATCATTTGAAGCTAGGACATACACGCAGCATGAGCAAACTGACCATCTCGGGCTCCCAGTCCACGCCCACCATCGAAGGCGATTGGGACACGGGCGTGTTGAGCATGCAGGGCGATTCGTACCCCGAAAATTCGTACGACCTCTACAACCAGGTCATCGAGTGGGTCGAACGTTTCCTGGCCGACGCCCAGCGCCCGCTCACCCTCGAGCTGAGCCTGCTCTACCTGAACACCAGCAGCATCCGCGCGGTCATGGATATTTTCGATCTGCTGGAAGACGCGCATCGCAGCGGCGGCCAGGTGGCCGTGAACTGGCACTACGACCGCCGCAACGAACGGGTGGCAGAGCTGGCCGAGGAATTCAAGGAAGATTGCACGTTCCCGTTCGCCATCGTGCCCCACGACTGAGCGCGCTGCGCCATGAGCCGAGACCAACGGACCCTTGCCCGCGAGATCGGGCAATTGCTGGCAGATCCGGCCCATGCCGACAATCCCCTGCGCCCGGCACTGGCGCAGCTGTGGCAGGCACACGAAGCCCAGCAGATGCGGCTGGAGCGCGTCACCCATCTGTCCGACGCCTACCAGATGCTGGCGCGCGACCGCGAGAACGCGCTGGGGGAGCGGTTCACCAAGCATATGCGGCGGCTGGAGAAGCTGGCCCGCATTTCCGACCGCTACCAGCAGATGATGCAGGACATGAACCTGGCGCTGAACGAGGCCTCGCACCGCGACGTGCTCACCGGCCTGGGCAATCGCCGCTTGCTGATCGAACGGCTCAAGCAGGAAACCGTGCGCGCGGCGCGCACCGGCCAGCCCTACTCGCTGGCGATGCTCGACGTGGACAACTTCAAGCAGGTCAACGATACCTACGGGCACGAGATGGGCGACCAGGTGCTGATCGAGATCGGCACCGCCGTGCAGATGGAGTTGCGCGAATCCGACCTCGGTGGCCGCTGGGGCGGCGAGGAGTTCCTGCTCATCCTGCCCGCCACGTCGGGGCCGGCGGCCATGCAAGTGGCCGAACGCGTACGAACGAGCATCCACAACCTTGTGGTGCGCTCCGGCACCCAGGCCGTGCCGGTCAGCGCCAGTATCGGCGTCAGCACGCACAGCGCCGGCGAAGACTTCTCCCACACCGTGAGCCGCGCCGACGCCGCGCTGCTCGAAGCCAAACGCAGCGGCCGCGATCGCGTCGTCTATGCCGACGACGATACCCAGGGAGCCTGATGCGGGTCCGAGGCATCGTTTTCGGCCTCCCCGTGGTGCGCAATGCCACGTTGAAGAACCGAAGTGGTGCTTCGGTTTGCATTCTTCTTACAGTCTGGCTATAATTCTTTTCTCCAGACGCGGGGTGGAGCAGTCTGGCAGCTCGTCGGGCTCATAACCCGAAGGTCACAGGTTCAAATCCTGTCCCCGCAACCAGACCCCAGAATCAAGGCCGGCCGCCACAAGCAGCCGGCCTTGTTCGTTTTGCGCCTGCATCTTGATGCCTTGCATCGCGGAATCGGGTGGTCCACCTGCCGTTTCGGTCCACCTGCTGCTTCGGTCCACCTGCCGTTTCCCATTCCCCTATTCCCTGCCGCCTATCCCGATAGCCAGCGGCCACCCCCGCACGCCGCGCACGGTTCGGCCCCGCCCGGGGCCGGCCTTCCTCGCCGTTCGCCGTATATCGCATACGTTGACGAAGATTAAGGTATACCGTACTGTATCCTCTCGGCATACAGCCGTGGAGCCGTCCCGCCAGTGGACAGCCCAAGCCACCATATCGGAGGAGACAGTCATGAGAGAGATCCGCATCCGCGCACTGCTCGATCATCGTAAAACCCTGGGCGGCGTGGTTGGCGCCGCGCTGCTGGCCTCGGCGGGTGCGGTATTCGCCCAGGTCCCCGACGGCTATCCGGCCGACTACACGAACATCGCCAATGCGGCGAAGAAGGAAGGCAAGGTCGTCATCTATACCTCGACCGACCTCAGCCAGGTCAACCAGCTCAAGGCTGCCTTCGAGAAGCGCTATCCGGGCGTCTCCATCGAATTCAACGACCTCGGCACCAGCGGCACCTACAACCGCATCATCTCCGAGGCCGCGGCAGGCCAGACTGCCGCCGATCTGGCCTGGACCAACGCCATGGACCAGCAGATCAAACTGGTGGCCGACGGCTATGCGCAGCCCTACAAGTCGCCGGAGTCGAAGAACCTTCCCGACTGGGCGATCTACGAAAACACGGCCTACGGCACTACCGTCGAGCCGCTCACGCTCGGCTACAACACCGCGCTGATGAAGAAGGAAGACGTGCCGAAGACCCGCGCGGCGCTGACCAAGTACATCAACGACAACGCCCAGGCCCTCAACGGCAAGGTCGCGACCTTCGATCCCGAGAAAGTGGGCTCGGGCTTCCTGTTCCATACCTATGACCTGAAGCACCTCGGCAACAGCTTCTGGGACCTGGCCAAGGCGTTCGGCAAGGCAAACGGGCGGCTCTATTCCAGCACCGGCCAGCTCCGCGAGAAACTCGTGTCCGGGGAACACATCCTCGTGTTCAACCTGATCGGGTCCTACGCGCTCGATTGGGCCAAGACCAGCCCGACGCTCGGCGTGGCCTTCACGGAAGACTACACCCAGACCTTCTCGCGGCCGCTGTTCATCACCAAGGACGCGCCCCATCCGAACGCTGCGCGGCTGTTCCTCGATTTCATCCTGTCGAAGGACGGGCAGCGCGCCATGGCCCAGGGCGGCATCCCCTCGATCCGCAACGATGTCGGCGATGGCGTGCTTTCGATCAAGCAGCTCGATGAAATGGCCCACGGCCACCTCGTGCCGATCCACATCGACGCGGCGCTGCTCGAGTATCAGGAGCCGAAGAAGCGCACCGAATTCCTGCGTACCTGGAACAAGGCCATCGGCCGCTGAGCGCCGGTAGCGGAGGCTTCCCCATGGTCCGCGTCGACAAGGACGAGGCCGCGCGCAGCGTGATCGTCGCCATGCTGGTGGCGACGATCATGATGCCCGTCGGGCTGATCGTCTATCAAAGCCTGCTCGATCAGCCCTTCTTCTCACCGCGCGCGGCATTCGGCTGGAGCGCCTATCTCTACATCTTCCAGGATCCGATCTTCTGGCAAGCCCTCGGCACGACCATCCTGCTGTCCGTGGGCATGGTGGTGATCGCCGTCCCGCTCGGCGCCGGGCTCGCCTTCCTGCTCACCCGCACCGATCTCAAGGGCCGGCGCTGGTTCGAATCGCTCGTCCTCGTGCCGATCTTCATCTCCTCGATCGTGCTGGCCTTCGGCTACACGGTATCGGTCGGCCCGTCCGGCTTCGTCAGCCTCGCGCTGCGCCCGCTGTTCGGCGACGTGCCGTGGAATCTCTATTCGCTGCCCGGGTTGATCATTGCCGCCGGGCTCAGCCACGTGCCGCACGTCTACCTCTACGTGTCGACGGCGATGAAGAATATCGCCTCCGACCAGGAGGAAGCGGCGCGCACCGCGGGCGCCGGCACCTGGCGGGTGATGACCACGGTCACCCTGCCCCTGGTCATGCCGGCCATCGTGTTCAGCGCCGCGCTCAACGTCCTGCTGGGCTTCGAGCTGTTCGGCCTGCCGCTGATCCTGGGCGACCCGAGCGGCATCGTGGTGCTCACCACCTACATCTACAAGCTGACCACCCTGCTCGGCGTGCCGTCGTATCAGCTCATGGCGGCCGTCACGGTGGTGCTGATCGTGCTGACGCTGCCGCTGGTGCTGATGCAGCGCCGGTTCCTGCGCCGCGGGCGCAGCTTCGCCACGGTCGGCGGCAAGGGCGGCCGGGTGAACCTCATCCGCCTCGGCACGCGCGGCCAGGTCGTCGCGCTGACCCTTCTCTGCCTGTGGCTCATCGTGGCGGTGATCCTGCCCATCGGCGGCATCGCCCTGCGAGCCTTCGTCAGCGCCTGGGGCATGGGCATCAACCCGTTCAACTATCTGACGCTGGCCAATTTCGGCAATCTGCTCGACGTCCCCTCGCTGACGCGCGGTATCGTCAACACCATCCTGCTGTCGACCATCGGCGGCGGCATAGCGGTCATCGTCTACACCGTGGTGGCGCTGGCCGGGCACCGCTGGAAGGGCCTGGGCGCGGCCGCGCTCGACTATTCGGTGCTGCTGCCGCGCGCGCTGCCGGGGCTGATCATCGGCCTCGCCTTTTTCTGGGTGTTCCTGTTCGTCACGCCGTTGCGGCCGATCCGCACCACGCTGATCGCGCTGCTCATCGCCTACACCATCGTCGGCCTGTCCTACGGGTTGCGCCTGATCCAGGCCACGCTGCTGCAGATCGGCCCCGAACTGGAAGAGGTCGCGCGCACCACCGGCGCGCGCATGATGCGCGTACGGCGCGACATCCTCATCCCCTTGATCCGGCCCGGCCTCGTCGGCGCATGGGTGCTGATCATCATCATCTTCCTGCGGGAATATTCGACCGGCGTCTATCTGATGGGCGCGGGGACCGAGGTGATCGGCTCGCTCATCGTCGGGCTGCTCGCCACGGGCGCCGTCGACACCGTCGCCGCCCTCTCGCTCATCAGCATCGTTCTCACCGCGATCGGCCTGTTCGTGGCCATGCGGCTAGGAGTGCGCGTCCATGACTGAACTGATCGTCCATAACGTCCACAAGAAGCTCGGCAACGTGCAGGTGCTTGCGGGCGCGTCATTTACCGCCGGGCGCGGCGAGATCGTGGCGCTGTTGGGCGCCTCGGGCAGCGGCAAGACCACGCTGCTGCGCTCGATTGCCGGTCTCGAGCAGCCCGAGGCCGGCCGCATCGAGATCGGCGGCAAGCCGGTATTCGACAGCGCGAAGAACATCTGCCTCGCGCCAGAGGAGCGGGAAATCGGGCTGGTGTTCCAGTCTTACGCGCTATGGCCGCACAAGACCGTGTTCGAGAACGTCGCCTATGGACTCAGGCTACGCGGCGTCGGCAACAAGGAATGCACCGGACGGGTGCACACCATACTGGAGCGGCTCGGGCTCGGCCATCTCGCCGACCGCTTCCCCAACCAGCTCTCGGGCGGGCAGCAACAGCGCGTAGCCCTGTGCCGGGCACTGGTCTACAACCCCAAGGTCCTGCTGCTCGACGAGCCGCTGTCGAATCTCGACGCCAAGCTGCGCGAGGAGGCCAGGTTCTGGATCCGCCAGCTGATCCTGCAGTTCCAGATCTGCGCCGTCGTGGTGACGCACGACCAGGCCGAGGCGCTGGTCATGTCGGACCACGTGCTGCTGCTCTCGGACGGCAACATCGTGCAGTCGGGCACGCCGCAGGAAATCTACCATCGGCCGGCGACGCTGTTCTGCGCGCAATTCATGGGCACCAACAACCTGCTGGACGGGCAGGCCAAGCGCGAAGGGAGCGAAGGGAGCGAATGGTCGATCGCCGGCGAGGGCTGGTCGCTGCGTGCCGAGCCGCGACAGCAGATCGACGACGGCCAGCCGGCGACGGCCGTGATCCGCGTCGAGCGCGTTTCCATCACCGACCAGCCGGGCCCCAACCGGCTGCGCATGGAAATCGAAGGCGCGGCTTATATGGGCGAACACTGGGAATATCTGCTCGGCAACGGCAGGCTGAAGCTGCGCGCGCGCAGCCCCGTCGAGCTGCCGCCGGGCGGCGTCTGGTGCGAACTGCCGCCCGGGCACTTGTGGATTTATCCCCGCAATCCCAACGCCGAGCCGGCATCCCCGCTCGCCATCGCGGCCGAATAGCCACGCCACACCTCCAGCGCCGCCGCCACCGGCGGTGCCTTCCATTCAAAGGAACACATATGAAACTGGCAGTCCTTCCCGGTGACGACATCGGACCGGAAATCGTCGATGCCGCGCTCGGCGTTCTCCAGGCCGTATCCGGCGCATTCGGCCTGGGCCTCGAATACGACGTCCACGAAGTCGGCATGGCGTCCTGGCGGAAAATCGGCACGACGCTGCATCCCGACGTGGTCGAGGCGGCCAGGCGCGCGGACGGCGTGGTGCTCGGCCCGGCCGGCATGACCGCCTACCCGCCGGCGAGCGACGGCGGCCTCAACATCCCCGGCACCATCCGCAAGCAGCTCGACCTGTTCGCCAATCTGCGGCCGGCGCGCTCGCGCCCCGGCGTGCCGAAGGCGCATCCGGGCCTGGACATCCTCATCGTGCGCGAGAACACCGAGGGCTTCTACGCCGACCGCACCATGTTCCTGGGCTATGGCGAGTTCATGCCGACGCCGGACGTGGCGATGTCGGTGCGCAAGGTCACCGCCGCGGCGTCGCGGCGCATCGCCAAGGTCGCTTTCGAGATGGCGGCGCAGCGGCGCGGCAAGGTAACCTCGGTCGGCAAGCGGCACGTGCTGCAGATGACCGACGGCCTGTTCATGCGAGAGGCCGAGGCCGAGGCGGCGCTGCATCCCGAGGTCGAATACCTGGAGGTCGACGTCGACGCCATGGCCGCCGACCTGTACTCCCGGCCCGAGCGTTATGATGTCCTGCTCACCACCAACATGTTTGGCGACATCCTGTCGAACCAGGCGGTCGCGCTCTCGGGCGGGCTGGGCCTGGCCGCGGCGCTGAACGTCGGAGCGCAGCATGCCGCCGCCAATGCCGGCCATGGCTCGGCGCCCGACATTGCCGGGCGCGGCATCGCCAATCCGACCGGCATCATCCTGTCCTCGGCCATGCTGCTGCGCTGGCTCGGCCAGCGCCATGAGCGCGAGGAATACGGTGCGGCGGCCCTCGCCATCGAATCCGCGGTCGACAAATGCCTCGGCGACGCGGGTTCGCGCACCGGCGATCTCGGCGGCCGCATCGATACCGCGGGCTTCGCCCGGGCAGTATGCGCAAACCTTCAGGCCCGGCCGGCCACTTGACGCCGGGCGGCGCCCGGTGCGGCCTGTCGTGTATGATCGTCTGCCTTTCGGAGCCATGAGCAGGAATGAATCCGGCCACTACCAAGGAGAAGGCCCCCGATCCGCTTCCGGAGGGGGGTGGGCAGACCAACGCCGCATCCGCCTATGCCATCATCAAGGCGCGCATCCTTGATAACACCTATGGCCCGGGCACGACTGTGACGGTGCAGGAACTGGTCGGCGAACTGGACATGAGCCGCACGCCCATCCGCCAGGCCCTGATCCGGCTCGAGCAGGAGCGCTTCGTCGAGATTACGCCCCGCCACGGTTTCCGCGTGCTGCCGCTGAAACCGGACGAAATGCTGAACATCTACCAGCTGATGGCGGGTCTCGAATGCATCGCGATCGCCCTCGCCCTGGCCCGGGGCCTGACCGAAACGGAAACCGCCCGACTGCGCGAAACGGGGCGTGCCATGCAGAAGGCGCTCGAAGAAGACGACCTCGACGCCTGGTCGGCCGCCGACGCCAGCTTCCACCGGATGCTGGTGGACCTGTGCGGCAACGACCTGCTGCGCCAGGCGGCGCTCGGCCACACGGAACAGATCTGGCGGGCGCGAGACCTTACCCTGCTGCTGCGCCGCCGCCCCGTGCAGTCGACCCGCAGCCATTGCGACACGATCGAGGCGATGGCGGCCGGCGACACGGCCCGCGCCGTCTGCACCCACTGGCAGCAACGCAACCGCAGCGGGACCGAGCTCACCGAGATCCTCACCCGGTTGAATATACGTCACCTTTGAGGGCGTGGCCGGTCGTTTCCCCAGTTCCACAGACGTCGCGTTGGCTCTATAACCATGTCTGAACGGAGGCCGGAAATGAAGCTCCAGCAACTCAGATACGTCGTGGAAATCGTCCGCCAGGGCAACCATCTTTCCGCTGCCGCGGAAGCGCTCAATACGTCGCAGCCGGGGGTCAGCCGGCAGATCCAGCTGCTGGAGCAGGAGCTGGGGTTCGACATTTTCGTGCGCACCCGCAACCGCATCGTCGACCTGACGGAGCCGGGCCGGCGGGTGCTGGAGATCGCGCAGCGCATGCTGGGCGACATGTCGGCGCTGCGGTCGCTGAAGGAAGAGATCAGCATGCCCAGGGGCGGCACGCTCACGGTGGGGGTAACGCATACGCTGGCGCGCTACGTGCTGCCGCCGGCGGTGGAAAAATTCCTCAACGCCCATCCCGACGTCCATCTGATCCTGCGGCGCGGCGATCCGGAAGAGATCTGCAAGATGGTGGAAGCCGGCGAGGCCGATTTCTCGATCGGCGCGCAAACGATGAACCAGTTCCCCGAGCTGGTGACCCTGCCCTGTTTCGAATTGCCCCGGTCGATCATCGCCAAGACCGGACACCCGATCCTGGATGCGCCCGAACTCACGCTGGCCGACGTGGCCGCGCAGCGGATGATCGCCTACGACACCCACTACAGCGGCCAGTGGCAGGTGATGAACGTATTCGGCCACGCCCGGCTGCCCGTCAACGTGGTGCTGAGCGCGATCGACGGCGATGTCTGCAAGAGCTATGTCGCGATGGGGCTGGGCGTCGCGATCATGACGGCAGTGGCCTACGATCCGGAGCGCGACATCGGCATCGGCATGCGCGATGCCAGCAAGCTATTCCCGCCCAGCATCATCAACCTCACGCTGAAGCCGAACGGCAACATGCGCCCGTACATGTTCGACTTCATCGCCCTGGTCGCGCCCCAGCTCACGCCGAAGGTGGTGAAGACGGCCATGAAGAGCCGCCTCGCGCGCGCAGCGTAGAGGCCCCCCTACGCGCGGGAGTCATGCCGGGAACGCATCGCAGGATAGCAACTCGGTATGTGAAATCCTCCGGCCGCCCCTCTATCATCTTGCGATCCGGGCGCAAGGCCGCGGCAAGGCCGCGGCGCGCAGGAATCCCGGGATACAGGAGGAGGTTGATGGGACAAACAATGGTCGAAAAACTGTTCTCGCGCAAGAGCGCCGGGAACACGCCGGCCGTGGCGGGGCAGATCGTCACCGCGAAGCTCGACGGCATCATGTGCGACTACAAGTTCGGCACGGTCAATGTCAATGCGCAGAAGGCGGGCTTCCCGGAAGGCGTGCCCTTCGTCTGGGACCGCGACCGCGTCTTCATCCTCGGCGACCATCACCAGCCGGCGCCGAGCCAGAAGCTGGCCGACAACAACCTCGAGGTCCGCCGCCACGTCGAACGGCTGGGCATCCGCACCTTCCACGACGCGGAGCCCGGCATTTCGCACCAGATGGTGATCGACTACAAGCTCGTCAAGCCGGGCGACCTGGTGGTCGCCAACGACTCGCACGCGGTGGGCTATGGCGCGCTGAACGCGGCAGGCACCGGCATTTCCGGCATCGAGGCCGTCTATGCGCTGATGTACGGCGAGCTGTGGTTCCAGGTGCCGCACTCGATCAAGCTCAACATCCGCGGCAAGGTGCCGGACTACCCGATCGGCAAGGACATCATCCTCTACCTGGCCGGCAAGCTGGGCGATGATTTCGCCAACGGCCTGTCGATGGAAGTGGGCGGCCCGTCGGCCTCGGCGCTGAGCATGGACGACCGCCTGTGCATCGCCACCCACGGCCTGGAAGTAGGCGCCAAGTTCACGCTGTTCGAGTACGACGAGCTGACCGACACCCTGCTCGGCCCCGAGCAGCGCGCCGCCATGCAGCCGCTGGTGGCCGACGCCGACGCGGTCTACCAGAAAGTGATCGACGTCGACCTCGACACGATGCCCTTCGTCGTGGCCAAGCCGCACCAGTTCGGCAATGTGGTGCCGATCGGCGAAGCCCGCGGCGTGAAGATCAACCAGGCGCAGATCGGCTCCTGTGCCAACGGCCGCTTCGAAGACATCGAGATCGCCGCCCGCGTGCTGCGCGGCCGCAAGGTGGCGCCGGGGGTCCGTTTCATCATCTCGCCGTCGACGCAGTCGGTGTACCTGCGCAGCCTGCTGGCCGGGCACATCGCCGCGCTGGTCGATGCCGGCGCCCAGGTGGTGACGCCGGGCTGCGGTATCTGCCAGCCGATGGTCGGCTACATGTCGGGGGGCGAGGTATGCATCACGTCGACCACCCGCAATTACCGGGGCAGGAAGGGCAGCACCGATGCGCAGCTCTATCTGGGTGGGCCGCTGAGCGTGGCCGCCGCCGCCGTGGCAGGCGAGATTGTCGATCCGAGGGAGGTGTTCGATGGCATTTGATTTCGACGGCGTCGTGGCGGGCCGGGTCTGGTGTTTCGGGGACTCGATCGATACCGACGTGATCTATCCGTATTACCGCTATCCGAGCGAAGCCGAGGTGCGCAAGCACACGATGGAAGCGGTCAATCCCGAGTTTCCGCTCCAGGTCAAGGAAGGCGACCTGCTGGTGGCCGGCCGCAACTTCGGCTGCGGCTCGTCGCGGCCGGGCAACATCCTGTTCGACGTCGGCATCGCCGCGGTGGTGGCCGAGTCGTTCTCGCGGCTGTTCTTCCGCAACTGCGTTTCGCAGGGACTGCCGCTGTTCGTGGCGCCGGGCATCAGCACGCTGGTGAAGACGGGCGACACGCTGGAAATCGACTACCCCAACGGGCGGCTGGTCAACCGCGGGACCGGCAAGCAATTGCCGCTGCAGACCTATCCGCCGATGGTGGAAGGGATCTACCAGGCCGGCGGCATCCTGCAGCTGGCCAAGCGCCGCTACGACGAAGAACGGGCGGCGGGCCAGCGCTAAACCCCGCCACGCCGCGCGCCTCCGGGCGCGGCACGCCGGACCCGAAGACCCGGGCCGGCGGCTGCCGGCTCGCCGCGTCCTCGGGACCGGGATCCTACCTCATGCCTGGGTAATCCCCGCCTTCTTCAGTATCGGCACCCACTGGCCGATTTCGTCCTTCACATACTGCGTGAACGCCTCGGGTGACGCGCTGGGCGCGGGGAAGGTGCCGTCCTTGCTCAGCCCTTCGACGATGTCCGGCATGGCCATCACCTTGGCCAGCTCGCGATTGATCCGCTGCGCGATCGGCGCCGGCGTGCCGGCCGGCAGCGACAGGCCATACCACAGCACGAATTCGAAGCCGGGCAGCGTTTCGGCCACGGTGGGCACGTCGGGCGCATAGGGCACGCGCTTGGCGCTGGTGACGGCCAGCGCCCGCAGCTGGCCGTTGCGCACGTAGGGCAGCGCGCCCGAGCCGGTCATCGTGAGCTGCAGCCGGCCGCCCAGCAGGTCGGGCAGCGATCCCGACGAGCCCTGGTACGGCACGTGGGTGAGCTCGACGCCCGCCGCCGAGGCGAAATAGGCGGTGGCGATGTGGCCGCCGCTGCCCACGCCGGCGGTGCCGTAGTTGAGCTTGCCCGGATGGGCCTTGGCGTAGGCGATGAACTCAGGCAGCGTCTTGACCGGCAGCGATGGGTTGACCACCAGCAGCATCGGCACGGTGGCGATCTCGGCCACGTGGGTGAAGTCTTTCAGCGGGTCGTACGACAGCTTAGGGTATAGCGCGATGTTGAAGATCAACGTGTTGTTGTTGACCATCAGCCATGTATAGCCGTCGGGCTCGGCGCGGGCCACGGCGGCCGTGCCGATGGCGCCGCCGGCGCCGGTGCGGTTGTCGACCACGATGGGCTGGCCCAGCAGCGGCGACAGCTTCTGCGCGATGTTGCGGGCGATCACGTCGGCGCTGCCGCCGGCGGCGAACGGCAGCACGAAACGGATCGGCTTGGACGGCCACGTGTCCTGCGCGGCCGCGCCGCGCGCGAAGGCCGCCGCGGCCGGCGCCGCCGCGGCGGCCAGCATTGCCCTGCGTCTGGTAAGCATCTCCCCTCCCGGGTGTGGTGTGATCGTGTCGCGTTCAGGTTCTATACGCGGTGCCGCGTTCGCGCTCGAGCTTGCGCAGCAGCGGCGGCCAGGAGCGCGGGCCGTATTCGGCGTGGCCGCCAGGGCCGAGGATCTTTGTGCCCTGGGCGGCGGTGCGTTCCACGGCCTTGTCCGACAGCCAGTTCAGCTCGCGCCCGCCAGCCAGGCCGTCGACCTGGTAGCGGCAGGCGTCTTCCAGGCGCTTCATGAACATGAAGGCCTCGGGGATGCTGCGGCCGGCGGTCAGCGCGCCGTGGTTGCGCAGGATCACCACGCGCCGGCCGGGCGGGAAGGCCCGGGCCATGCGTTCGCGCTCGTCCAGGTCGAGCGCGGCGCCTTCGTAGTCGTAGTAGCCGAGGAAGTCGCGCAGCATCAGCGCCTTCTGCGTGAGCGGCAGCAGGCCGTCCTTCTGCATCGCGATCGCGTTGTTGGCGCGGGTGTGGGTATGCAGCACGCAGGTCAGCTCGGGCCGCGCCATGTGGATGGCGCTGTGGATCACGAAGCCGGCCGGGTTGATCGGGTCGGAGCGGCCGTCGAGCACCTTGCCGTCGACGTCGACCTTGATCAGCGACGAGGCGGTGATCTCGTCGAAGAACATGCCGTAGGGATTGAGGAGGAAATGCTCGGTGCCGGGCACGCGGGCCGAAATGTGCGTGCCGGCCAGGTCGGACATGCCGTACAGGTCGACCAGCTGGTAACAGGCGGCGAGGTCGCAGCGGGTCTGCCATTCCTCGGCCGACATCGCGGCGGGGGCCGCCTGGCGTTCCGGCACTGCGGTGGTGGTGCTCATGGTGTCTCCTTCCATGCCGGCGCCCGGAGGCAGCGCCGCGTGGCGAAACGCTGCTGCCGGGGCCTTATTCGTTCACCGTGTTTTTTGCATATTTATTCATAGAAATGCAATCGTGGCAAGGGCGGCCCGCCGCAACGGGCCCCCGCCTTTCAGACCGCCGCACGGACGCCGAACCGGCCGCTGTTGAAGTCGTCGATCGCCTGCACGATCTCTTCGCGGCTGTTCATCACGAACGGGCCGTAGCCGACGATGGGCTCGTCGATCGGCTCGCCGCTGAGCACCAGCACGACGGCGTCGCCGTTGGCCTCCAGCTCCAGGCCTTCGCCGTCGCGCCCCAGCACCGCGAGCTGCGCCTCGCGCACCACGCTTTCGCCGTTGAGCAGCACCGTGCCGCGCAGCACCACGACGGCGGCGGCGCGGTCGGCCGGCGCCGGCAGCCGGGCCACGCCGCCGCGCCGCAGGCGCAGGTCCCAGACGTCCATCGGCGTGAAGGTGCGGGCCGGGCCGCGGGCGCCCTGCAATTGGCCTGCGATCACGCGCGCCGTGCCGGCCCCGTCGGCCAACTCGACCGCGGGGATCTGCGCGTCCAGGATAGCCTGGTAGCCGGGCTCGGCCATCTTGTGGCGGGCCGGCAGGTTGACCCACAGCTGCACCATTTCCAGGTCGCCGCCGCTGCGGCCGAAGGACTCGGAATGGAATTCCTCGTGCAGGATGCCGGCGCCGGCGGTCATCCATTGCACATCGCCCGGGCCGATCACGCCGCCTTGCCCGGTGGAGTCGCGGTGCGCGACCTCGCCGCCATAGACGATGGTGACCGTCTCGAAACCGCGGTGGGGGTGGCTGCCCACGCCTCGGCGCGCGGCCGTCGGCTCGAAATGCGCCGGGCCGGCGTAGTCCAGCAGCAGGAAGGGGCTGAGCTCGCGGCCGAGCCCATCGTAGGTGAACAGCGAGCGCACGGGAAAGCCGTCTCCCACCCAGTGGGGACGGGGCGCGCTGTGGATGCCCAGGATCGGTTTCATTGACGGAGTCCTCTCATCGGCCCGGCGATGCGCCGGCGCCTCATCGCAGCAAACATGGGGGCGATCTGCCCGATTCCTAGGGTCTACCCCTAGTAATGCGATAATCGGGGGTTGCACCGCCACCGCCTTCCCCTCCCTCGCAGTTCCGCATCATGCCCCTAGCCCTCGGCCCGCTCGTCATCCCCCTGGTCATCGCCTGCGCGCTTTTCATGGAAGCCATGGATTCGACGGTGCTCGTCACCGCGCTGCCGGCGATGGCGCGCGACCTGGGCCACGACCCCGTCAGCCTGAAACTGGCCGTCACCAGCTACGTGATGAGCCTGGGCATGTTCATTCCCGTATGCGGCTGGGTGGCCGACCGCTTCGGCCCGCGCACCGTGTTCCGCACGGCGATCGGCATTTTCGTGGCGGGCGCGCTGCTCAGCGCGTCGTCGACCTCGCTGGCGATGCTGGTGGTGGCCCGCTTCATCCAGGGGGTGGGCGGCGCGATGATGGTGCCGGTCGGCCGCATCATCATTTTCCGCTCCGTGCCGAAGACGGAATTCGTGCGGGCGATGATCTACCTGACGGTGCCGGCCCAGCTCGGCCCGATCGTCGGCCCGATCCTGGGCGGCTTCATGACGACCTACCTGCACTGGCGGCTGATCTTCCTGGTGAGCGTGCCCACCGGCGCGCTGGCCATCTACCTGGCGGGCCGCTACATCGAAGACCGGCGCGAGCCCCACCCCGGCCGGCTGGACTGGCCTGGCTTCGCGCTGTCGGCGCTGGGCGGCGGCGCGGCGATGCTGGGCCTGTCGCTGATCGACGGCACGCTGATCGCGCCGTCGACGGCGGCCTGGATGGCGGCCGCGGGCGGGCTGCTGCTGCTGGTCTACGTGTTCTATGCGCGCCACGTCGAGCGGCCGCTGCTCGACCTGCGCTTTTTCCAGATCCCCACTTTCAACGCCAGCGTGGCGGGCGGCGCGCTGTTCCGCGTCGGGCTGGGCGCCCTGCCTTTCCTGCTGCCGCTGATGCTGCAGGAAGGCCTGGGCATGACGGCCTTCGCCTCGGGCTCGATCACCTGCGCCACCGCCTTCGGCGCGCTGTTCATGCGCTCGATGGCCTTGCGCATCCTGCACCGGCTGGGCTTCCGGCGGGTGCTGATCTACAACGCCGTGCTGTCGGCCCTGGCGATCGCGGCCTGCGGGCTGTTCATGCCGGGCACCCCGCACTGGCTGATCTGGACGGTGGTGCTGCTGGGCGGCTTCTTCCCCTCGATGCAGTTCACCAGCCTGAACGCACTGGCCTACGCCGACCTCGACAGCCGCGACGTGGGGCGCGCCACCAGCCTGGCCAGCGTGGTGCAGCAGGTGTCGCTGGGCATGGGGGTGACGGTGTCCGGCGTGGCGCTGAACCTCACGCGCGACCTGCATGGCCGCGAGGCCTTCCTGTGGACCGATTTCTGGCCGGCCTTCCTGCTGATGGGGCTGCTGATCGTCGCCTCCATTCCCATCACCGCCCGCCTGCCGCACAATGCCGGAGACGAAATCACGCGGCAGAAGTCGAAAGCGTAGGCGCCTGCGCCCCTTATAATTCCCCTACTCCCATAAGCGCAATCCGCGGCGGCCGGGCTTCCGGCGCGCCGCCCGCCTTCCGGCCCCGACATGACCGTTCCGCTTCGCGCCGCCAGCTACTTTCCCGCTCCCCGCAGCCAGCGCTACTGCTCGCAATGCGGCAATGTGCTGACGCGCCGCATCCCGGACGACGACAACCGCGAACGCGACGTCTGCGACTACTGCGGCGCAATCCACTACCAGAACCCCCGCAACGTGCTGGGCACCATCCCGGTCTGGGAAGACAAGGTGCTGCTGTGCCGCCGCGCGATCGAGCCGCGGCGGGGCTTCTGGACCCTGCCAGCCGGCTTCATGGAGCTGGGCGAGACCACCGCCCAGGGCGCCGCGCGCGAAACCCGCGAAGAGGCCGGCGCGCATTTCGAGCTGGGCGAACTGTTCGCGGTGATCGACATCCCGCAGGTCGACCAGGTGCATTTCTTCTTCCTGGCCCGGCTGACCGATCTCGATTTCTCGCCCGGCGAGGAAAGCCTGGAGGTCGCGCTGTTCGCCGAGGCCGACATTCCCTGGCGCGACCTGGCCTTCCGCTCGATCTCGACCGCGCTGACGCTGTATTTCGAAGACCGCACGCGCGGCGCCTTCGGCGTGCACAGCCGCTCGCTGCCGCCCGGGGTGGCCGCTCCGGTGGCCACCGTCCCGTCGTCCTGAGCGGCAGCGGCATGCGCTCGGCAGCCAACCGCCCGCGACGCCCGCCGTCGCCGGCCCGCCGGGAAGGCCGGCCGTGAGCGCCGCCGGTCCGCGCCCGCCACGCATGCCGGCGCTGCTGGGGCCCGACACGCCGTTTCCGCCGCTGTCGCAGGCGCTGGCCTCGCCGCCGGGGCTGCTGGCCGTGGGCGGCGACCTGTCGGTGGCGCGCCTGCGGGACGCCTATTCGCGCGGCATCTTTCCCTGGTACCTGCCGGGCGAGCCCATCCTGTGGTGGAGCCCCGACCCGCGCATGGTGCTGTTCTGCGACCGCTTCGCGCCCTCGCATTCGCTGCGCAAAAAACTGCGCCAAGTCGCCCGCGACCCGCGGGTGCAGGTGCGCGTCGACACCGCCTTCGAAGAGGTGCTGCACGCCTGCGCAGCGCCGCGCGACGGCCAGCGCCCGGCCACCTGGATCACCCCCGAAATGCAGGAGGCCTACCTGCGCTGGCATCGCCACGGCGACGTGCATTCGGTGGAAACCTGGATCGACGGCCGGCTGTGCGGCGGCCTGTACGGCGTCAGCCTGGGGCGGGCCTTCTTCGGCGAATCGATGTTCACCCGGGTGCCGGATGCCTCGAAGATCGCGCTGGCCTACCTGGTACGCTTCCTGCAGAGCCACGGCGTGCCGATGATCGACTGCCAGCAGGACACCCGCCACCTCGCTTCGCTGGGCGGGGTGACGATCCCGCGCGACGAGTTCGCGCGCAGGCTTGTAGAATCGGTGGCGATGCCCGGCCCGCCATGGAAGGAGATGTGCCCCCCTACGCGCTTCGCGCGCCCCCCTGGGGGCGATGCGGGCGGACCGGAAGGGATGCCCGCCCCCGCGCGGCCTGCGGCCGCCCCCCTTCAAGGGGGCGATGCGGGCGGACTGGCGGAGCCGGATCCGCCGCATCCTGGAGGGGGCGGGCGGCACCATGGGAAACTTACATGACCCATCTTCGAGACTTGCCGTTTTCCGCGTTGCAGTTCTATGCGACGGCGCCTTATCCGTGCAGCTATCTGCCCGATCGGCTGGCGCGCTCGCAGGTGGCCACGCCGAGTCATCTGATCAATGCCGACGTGTACTCGGAGCTGGTGCGGCTGGGCTTTCGCCGCAGCGGCGTGTTCACCTACCGGCCGCATTGCGATGGCTGCCGCGCCTGTGTGCCGGTGCGGATCCCGGTGGACGACTTCCGGCCGCGCCGCACCCAGCGCCGCACCTGGAAGCGGCACGCCGACCTGCAGATCTTCATCGCCGAGCTGGCCTACTGCGCCGAGCACTACGCGCTGTACCTGCGCTACCAGTCGACCCGCCACCGCGGCGGCGGCATGGACCAGGACAGCCGCGAGCAATACGCCCAGTTCCTGCTGCAGAGCAGGGTCAACACGCGGCTGGTGGAATTCCGCGAACCCGGCGGCCGGCTCTTGATGGTGTCGATCATGGACGTGCTGTCCGACGGCCTGTCGTCGGTCTACACCTTCTACGATCCCGCCTACCCCGGCAGCCTCGGCACCTGGAACATCCTGTGGCAGATCGAGCAGTGCCGGCTGCTGGAGTTGCCCTACCTGTACCTGGGCTACTGGATCGCCGACAGCCCCAAGATGGCCTACAAGATTACCTTCCAGCCCATCGAAGTGCTGGCCAACGGCGAGTGGCAGCGCTTCGATCCTTCCATCCCGAACCCACCACCCTGACCCATTCTCCTCCGTGCTTTTCCACGCCTACCCGCTGCTGCGCCCGGCGCTCTTCGCGCTCGAGCCCGAAACCGCCCACGCCGTCACCCTGTCCACCCTGGATTGCGCCCACCGCCTCGGGCTCACCCGCCTGTGCCGGAAGATTCCCGACCAGCCCGTGCAGATCATGGGGCTGACGCTGCCCAACCCGGTCGGCCTGGCGGCCGGCCTCGACAAGAACGGCGACCACGTCGATGCGCTGTCGGCGCTCGGCTTCGGCTTCATCGAAGTCGGCACCGTCACGCCGCTGCCGCAGCCGGGCAACCCGCTGCCGCGGCTGTTCCGGCTGCCGGGCGCGCAGGCCGCCATCAACCGCATGGGCTTCAACAGCCAGGGGCTGGAGGCGCTGCTGGCCAATGTGCGGCGCAGCGCCTGGCGCGCGGCCGGCGGCATCCTGGGGCTGAACATCGGCAAGAACGCGGCCACGCCGATCGACCGCGCGGCCGACGACTACCTGCGCGGGCTGGAGGCGGTCTACCCGCACGCCAGCTACGTCACGGTCAATATTTCCTCGCCCAATACGCGCGACCTGCGAGCCTTGCAGGGCAGCGACGAATTGACCTGCCTGCTGCAGGCCCTGCACGACAGGCGCCGCGACCTGGCCGAGCGCCACGGCCGGCGCGTGCCGCTGGCGGTCAAGATCGCGCCCGACCTGGACGACGCGCAGGTCGACGCCATCGCCGACCTGCTGCCGCGCTACGGCATCGACGGCGTCATCGCCACCAACACCACGGTCGAGCGCGGCGCGCTGGCGGGCCTGCCGCATGCGGACGAGGCCGGCGGCGTGTCGGGCGCGCCGGTGCGGGAATCGTCGCTGCGCGTGATCGAGCGGTTGCGGCGGCGAGCCGGCAAGGGGCTGGCCATCGTCGGCGTGGGCGGCATCATGAGCGGCGCCGACGCCGTGGCCAAGATCGAGGCCGGCGCCGACGCCATCCAGCTGTATACGGGCCTGATCTACCGTGGCCCGGCGCTGGTAGGCGAATGCGCCGCTGCGTTGAGATGACCCCCCCTACGCGCTTACGCGCGCCTCCCCAGGGGGCGGCACTGGCGGACCGGCGGAGCCGGATCCGCTGTGCCCTGGGGAAGGGACGGCCGTTTCATGCGTTCGGACTGCGCGTCCGGGCACCGATTCACCTTTTCCTGCAGGCAGCGACATGAAGAAAACCAAGCTCGGCACCACCCGGATCGACGTCTCGGCCATCTGCCTCGGCACCATGACCTTCGGCCAGCAGAATACCGAGGCCGAGGGCCACGCGCAGCTCGACCGCGCGCTGGCGGCCGGCATCAACTTCATCGACACGGCCGAGATGTATCCTGCCCCGCCCAGCGCCGAAACCTATACCCGCACCGAGCAGATCGTCGGCACCTGGCTGAAGAAGCAGCCGCGCGACCGCGTGGTGCTGGCCAGCAAGGTGGCCGGCCCCTCGCGCGGGCGCGACTGGATCCGCGGCGGCCGCTACGACGCCGATTGCATCCGCGCCGCCATCGAAGGCAGCCTGCGCCGCCTGCAGACGGACTACCTCGACCTCTACCAGATCCACTGGCCGGCGCGCAACGTGCCTGTGTTCGGCCAGACCCGCTTCGACCCCGCGCAGGAGCGCGAGGCCTTCGGCATCGAAGAGCAGCTGCGCGTGTTCGACGATCTGATCCGCGCCGGCAAGATCCGGCACCTGGGCGTATCGAACGAAAGCGCGTACGGCGTGATGGAATTCCTGCGGGTCGCCGAAAAGGCCGGGCTGCCGCGCATCGCCACCATCCAGAACGCCTGCAGCCTGCTCAACCGCAGCTTCGAGCAGGCGCTGGACGAGGTGTGCTTCCGCACCGGCGTCGGCCTGCTGGCCTACGGCGCGCTGGCGGCCGGGCAGCTGAGCGGCAAGTACGCGCGCGACGCCGGCGCGCCCGGCCGCCTCACGCTGTTCCCGCAATGGAGCCCGCGCTACATGCGCGGCTCGGTGCTGGAGGCAGCGCGCCGCTACGAAGAGATCGCCCGCTCGCGCGGCCTAGATCCGGCGCAGATGGCGCTGGCGTGGTGCTACTCGCGCTGGTACGTCAATTCGACCATCATCGGCGCCACGTCGCTGCAACAACTGGAGGCCGCGATCGGCGCGCTCGACATCCGGCTGGACGACGAGACGCTGGCGCGGATCGATGCCGTCCATGCCGAGATCCCTAATCCGGCGCAATGACGGAACGCGGTGTCGCACACTCATGCGGCACCGCAGCAGCCGGCCGGTCGATCTCCCTGGGATGTCTTTTCGATACTGGGAAGTTGCACTGCAATATATTTGTCAATCCGGCATGCTCCGAATAAGCCGAATTTCACGATATGAGATAAAATAAGGGCCTGTCTGTGCAGGAAACGACTTTCCCATGGCCCGAGTTTCTTCCCCCTTGCCGGATGCCGGCCACGCCGGCATAGGCGGCCAGCCGCCCCACATCACCATCCAGGTCCTGGAACGCACCATGCAGTTGCTCGATGCGCTGGCCGGGCAACCCGATCCCGTCAGCCTCAAGGAACTCGCCCAGACCACCGGCCTGCACCCGTCCACGGCCCACCGCATCCTCAACGACCTGGTCAGCGGCCGTTATGTAGACCGGGTCGACAGCGGCATGTATTGCCTGGGCATGCGATTGCTGGAGCTGGGCCACCTCGTGAAGGGCCGGCTGAACGTGCGCGACGTCGCCATCGCGCCGATGCGCCGGCTCCACCGGATCACGGGCCAGACCGTCAACCTGTCGGTGCGCCAGGGCGACGAGATCGTCTACATCGACCGCGCCTACAGCGAACGCTCGGGCATGCAGGTGGTGCGCGCCATCGGCGGCCGCGCGCCGCTGCACCTCACCTCCACCGGCAAGCTGTTCCTGTCGGCCGACGACCCGCGCCTGATCCGCGGCTATGCCGCGCGTACCGGCCTCACCGGCCACACCCGCAACAGCCTGACCGAGCTCGAACAGCTCGAAGCGGAACTGGAGCACGTGCGCACCGAAGGCTACGCGCGCGACAACGAGGAACTTGAAATCGGCGTGCGCTGCATCGCCGCCGGCGTACGCGACGACACCGGCAAACTGATCGCCGGCCTATCGATCTCGGCCCCCGCCGACCGCCTGCAGGACGACTGGATCGCCCCCCTGATGGACACCGCGGCCCAGATCTCCGACGCCCTGGGCTACGAGACTTGACCGCCCCTACGCGCTTCGCGCGGCCTGCGGCCGCCCCCCTCAAGGGGGCGATGCGGGCGGACCGGCGGAGCCGGATCCGCCGCATCCCGGATAGGTGGGTTCGTGGGGCGGCCGTATTTTGGTGTCTGGGGCGCGAAGCGCGCAGGGGGGAACGCTTCTCTACATCGATGCCATGGTGCCGCCGTGGTGTTGCAGCCACTGGCGGATGCGGATGGCGTCGGCGGTGCGGGTCAGGGAACCCATTCCATCGAGCAGCACGATGGCCAGGTCGCGGCCGCCGATCTTGGCGAGCATGATCAGGCAGCGGCCGGCTTCGTTGATGAAGCCGGTCTTCGACAGCGCGATGTCCCAGTCCGGCTTGGCGACCAGCTGGTTGGTGGTGCGGAAGGTCTGCAGCCGGCCCCGGACAGGCACCGTATAGCTGCTGGCGGTGGTGAATTCGTGGATCAGCGGCCGCTGGACGGCCACCTGCATCAACCGCACCAGGTCGCGCGGGCTCGACACATTGCTGCTGGACAACCCCGTCGGCTCCACGTAGTGCGTGTCGTGCATGCCCAGCAGCGCCGCCTTGGCGTTCATCGCTTGCACGAAGGCCGGCAGGCCGCCGGGATAGTTGCGGCCGAGCGCGCTGGCGGCCCGGTTCTCCGACGACATCAGCGCCAGGTGCAGCATGTCGCGCCGCGACAGGCGGGTGCCCACCACCAGGCGCGAACTCGTGTGCTTGAGCGTGTCGATGTCTTCGTTGGTGACTTCGATTTCCTCGTCCAGCGGCAGGTTGGCGTCGACCACCACCAGCGCGGTCATCAGCTTGGTGATCGAGGCGATCGGCAGCACCGCGTCGTCGTTCTTGGCCACCAGCACGTCGGACGATTCCAGGTCCTGCACGAAGGCCACGTTCGAACGCAGCGACAGCTTGCCGGGCACGCGCTCGATTTCCTCTTGGGGCGTGAACGACGCATGGCGGATATGAGTGGCGACGCCGGCCTTGGCGGTGACCTTGGCGCGCGCCTTCGCCTTGGGCTTGGCCTTGGCGGTGACCTTTCTGGCCGGGGCTTTCTTGGCGGCCTTGACGGCCTTGGACTTGGCGGTTTGCTGGGAAGCGGCCGTGGCGGCGGTGGCGGGCGGCAGCGCGGTACCCAGCGTCAGGGCACATGACAACGCAGCGATCCAGATCCGGTTTGTGATGCGCCCCATGCTTTCTCCTTCGACAATCGGCCCAAGGCACGGAGATTATCAGAATTCGCCGAAAAAATCGCCAATCAAATGAAGTACTTATAGGTGCTTGTTTAAGTTATTGGTTAGGCTCGGACGGTAGTTTTTACAACTAGTAGCTTCCACCATTGGGGTGAATACCTAATCGATTCCCACTATTTCGGACTACATAGGAAATCCTAGAATTCGGAATTCAGTAGCGTTTCCGAAAAAACAGGATGATTGACCCCCACCTGGCGCTGCCAGACCTTCCCTTCGACGACCCGCCGGCCGACCCGGCCCGTGCCGCCGCATCCGTCCGTCCGGCCGACGGCGCCGCCACCAGCCTGGGCCGCGCCTTCGACATCCTGGGCCTGTTCTCGCTGGCCAGCCCGCTGGTGCGCGTGGAAGACGTGATCGCCCGGCTCGGCTATACCCGCTCGACTGCCTACCGCTACGTGCGCGAACTGTGCGACGCCGGCCTGCTCACCCAGCGCAGCGGCGGCAGCTATTCGCTCGGCCCGCGCGTGGTCGAACTGGAACGCCTGCTGGAGCTGACCGATCCGCTGTACCGCGCCGCGCGCGCCGTGCTGCCTTCCGTGCGGCGCGACGACCGCCAATTGCTGGTGCAGGAGCTGTACCGCGACGACCAGGTGATGTGCATCTACAAGGAAGGCCCCGACGAGCTGGAGCACGCCGGCCAGCGCCTGACGATCAAGCGCGCGCGCGGCCTGCCGTTTCCGCTGTTCCGCGGCGCCGGCTCGCTGGTGCTGCTGGCCTGGCTGTCGCCCCCCCGCATGCGCCAGGCGTATCTGTCGGGCATCGCGCACATCGCGCAGGCCGGGCTGGGCCACGACTGGCAGCAATTCCGCCGCGCCCTGGCCGCCGTGCGGCGCCGGGGCTACGCGGTCAGCCGCGGCCAGCTGGCGCCGGTGGTGGTGGGCATCGCGGTGCCTATCCTGCTGCCGGAAGACAGGCGCGTGATCGGCAGCCTCGCGCTGGTGACGCCCTCCGCATCGATGCCGCTGGAACAGGAACTCGAACACGTCGCGCAATTGCGCGAGGCGAGCGAACGCATCGCGCGCGAATACGCCAACGCGGTGCGGCAATGATTTCTTCTGTGGAGATCCGATGAAAACAGGACGACATGGCGCCGATACCGTGCGCATCGGCACGGGCGCCGGCATGGCCGACGACCGCGTCTACCCGGGCGTCAAGCTGCTCGAAACCGGCGAGCTGGACTACCTGGTATGCGAGTGCCTGGCCGAACGCACCATCGCGCGCGAAACGCTGAACCGGAAAAGCCACCCCGACAAGGGCTACAACCCGATGCTGGCCGAGCGCGTGCATGCCTTCATGCCGCTGTGCCGCGAACAGGGCGTGAGGCTGGTGACCAATATGGGCGCGGCCAATCCGCTGGGCGCGGCCCACGCCATCCGGCGCGAAGCCGCGGCGGTGGGCGTGGAAGGCGTGCGCTGCGCCGCGGTGCTGGGCGACGACGTGACCGAGAAAGTGCGCCGGCATCCGGAGCTGCAGCTGCTCGACGGCGGCGAGCCGCTCGAATCGCTGCTGCCGCGCATCGCCTCGGCCAACGCCTACCTGGGCGCCGACGTGATCCGCGCCGCGCTCGATACCGGGGCCGAAGTGGTCGTGACCGGGCGCGTGGCCGATCCGTCGCTGTTCCTCGGCGTCGCGCTGCATCATCACGGCTGGTCGTACGACGACTATGCCATGCTGGCCGCCGGCACCATCGCCGGCCACCTGCTGGAGTGCTCGGTGCAGGTCACGGGCGGGTATTTCGCCGACCCGGGCAAGAAAGACGTGCCGCGCCTGGCCGAGCTGCCCTACCCCTTCGCCGACATCACGCGCGACGGCCGGGTCGCGGTCGGCAAGCCGCCCGGTTCGGGTGGCCGGCTGGACCGCATGACCTGCACCGAACAGGCGCTGTACGAAATCCACGACCCCAGGCGCTACATCACGCCCGATTGCGTGGTGGACCTGACCGAGCTGAGCTTCCGCGAAGTCTCGCCCGACCGCGTGACGGTGCACGACCCGATCGCCAGGCCGCGCACCGACAGCTTCAAGGCCGTGATCGGCTATTTCGACGGCTACATCGGCGTGGGCGAGATCGCCTACGCCGGCGTCAACGCGCTGGCGCGCGCGCGGCTGGCGGCCGACGTGGTGAAGGAGCGGTTCCGGCTGGAGGGCGGCGTGGCCAGCGAACTGCAGGTCGACCTGATCGGCATCTCGGCGCTGCACGGCGATCCGGGCCGCGCCGGCGAGCGGCCCGAACCGTACGAAGTGCGGCTGCGCGTGGCCGGCCGCTGCCCCGACAAGCGCAGCGCCAACCTGCTGGGCGACGAAGTGCGCCAGCTCAACATGCAGGGCCCGGCGGCCGCCGGCGGCCCGATGAACTACGGCGCCAAGGAAATCATCGCCGTCAATTCGGTGCTGATTCCGCGCCATTGGGTCGAGACGCAAATCGTGGTGGTGGACGATTCCGGAGAAAAACGATGAGCACCCTGGTTCACGATCTGGCCCATTCGCGTTCGGGCGACAAGGGCAATACCTCCAACGTGGCGGTCATCGCCTACGACGACGCGGCCTGGGAGCGGCTGCAGCGGCAGCTCACGGCGGAGCGGGTGATGGCGGCCTACGCCCACCTGGCCAAGGGGCCGGTCACCCGCTACGAGATCCCGAAGCTGCGGGCGCTGAACTTCGTCATCGAGAACGCGCTGGCTGGCGGCGTGACGCGTTCGCTGCGGCTGGATCCGCACGGCAAGTCGCTCAGCACGATCGTGCTGGGGATCGAATTGGAGGATTAAGCCCCGGATTAAGCCCACCCCTACGCGCTTCGCGCGCCCGGGGAAAGCCCACCCCTACGCGCTTCGCGCGCCCCTCAAGGGGCGACGCTGGCGGACCGGCGGAGCCGGATCCGCGGCGTCCTGGAGGGGGACATATATATAACGACAGGAGGAGATTTCGATGAAGTTCAGTCATACCGTGCTGGTCTCGGCGCTCGCCTGGCTGACCGCCGTCCCGCAGGCCTTCGCCGCCTATCCCGACAAGCCCGTGCGGCTGGTCGTGCCGTATGCGGCCGGAGGGCCGACCGACATCGCCGCGCGGCTGATCGCCGCGGAGCTCGGCAAGCGCATGGGGCAGTCGTTCGTGGTGGACAACCGCGGCGGCGCGGGCGGCAACATCGGGGCCGAGGTGGTGGCGAAGTCGCCGGCCGACGGCTATACGCTGCTGGTGATCGGCGCCGCCCACGCGATCAACAAGACGCTGTACAAGGAATTGGGCTACGACGTGCAGCGCGATTTCGTGCCGGTGGCCACCTTCTCCACTGCGCCGCTGATCCTGCTGGCCAACCCGAACGCCGGCTTCGCCACGCTGCCCGACCTGGTCAAGGCCGCCAAGGCCTCGCCCGGCAAGCTCAACTATTGCAGCGCCGGCAGCGGCACCGCGCCGCACCTGGCGATGGAATGGCTGCGGTCCGTGGCCGGCATCGACATCGTCCATGTACCCTACAAGGGCAGTTCGCCGTGCATCACCGATACGGTGGCCGGCCAGGTGCAATTCTGCTTCGACTCGCTGGTGGTATGGCAGCAGTATGCGTCCAGCGGCAAGCTCAAGGCCCTGGCCGTGACCGGTACGCACCGCTCCGACATCGCGCCCGGCGTGCCCACCATGGCCGAGGCCGGCTATCCGCAGGTGGACGCCTCGGTGTGGTACGGCGTGTCGGCGCCGGCCGGCACGCCCGCGGCCATCGTGCAGACATTGAACGACCGCATCCGCGAGGTGCTGGCCGAGCCGTCGGTGCGCGAGCGCCTGGCCAGCCTGGGCGCCGAACCGCTGGTGAAGACGCCGGACGAGTTCCGGCAATTCCTCGACACCGAACTGGTCAGCTGGGCCAAGGTGGTGAAGCTGTCGGGCGCCCATGTGGATTAAAGCCCACCCCTACGCGCTCCGCGCGCCCCTCAAGGGGCGACGCTGGCGGACCGGCGGAGCCGGATCCGCGGCGTCCTGGATGGCGGGGGAGTTCGTTACTCGCAGGAGGTGCCATGAGTAGCGATGTGAATACCATGCCCACGACCGGGCATGGGCGGCCGCTGCCGGTGGATGCGGCCTGGCTGGCGCTGGGCGCGGAGCAGGCGATCGATCCCGGCGTGCCGATCGTCGATGCCCACCATCATCTGTGGCAGCGGCCCGGATGGCGCTATCTGCTGGACGAGATCACGGCGGATCTGGATAGCGGGCACAACGTGGTGGCGACGGTGTTCATCCAGTGCCGCTCGATGTACCGCACCGAGGGGCCGGAGGCCTTGCGCGCGGTGGGCGAGACGGAGTTCGCGGCGGGCTGCGCGCGGGCCAGCGGCGGACGCGTGTGCGCGGGCATCGTCAGCCATGCCGACCTGCTGATGGGCGAAGCAGTGCAGGAAGTGCTCGACGCCCACGCCGAGGCCGGCGCGGGCCGGCTGCGCGGCGTGCGCCACAGCACGGCCTGGGATGCCGACCCGGAAGTGGTCAACCCCGAACTCGGCACGCGCCCCGGCGTGATGCAGGACGCGCGCTTCCTGGCCGGCTTCGCCCGGCTGGCGCCGCTGGGGCTGAGCTACGACGCCTGGGTCTACCATCCGCAGATGGGCGAAGTGGCGGCCCTGGCGCGCCGCTTTCCCGACACGCGCATCGTGCTGAACCACATCGGCGGGCCGATCGGCATCGGCCACTACGCCGGCGAACGCGAGCGCACCTTCGCCGACTGGCGGCGGAACATCGCCGCGCTGGCCGCCTGCGACAACGTGGTCGTCAAGTTCGGCGGGCTCGGCATGCGCCTGGGCGGCGCCGGCTATCACCTGCGGCCTGCGCCGCCGTCGTCCGCGGCGCTGGCGCAAGACTGGCGGCCCTGGTTCGACGCCACGCTCGACGCCTTCGGCGCGCAGCGCTGCATGTTCGAAAGCAACTTCCCGGTCGACAAGGCCTCCTGCGGCTACGCGACGCTGTGGAATGCCTTCAAGCGGCTGGCCGGGCAGGCATCGGCCGCCGAACGCGCGGCGCTGTTCGCCGGCACCGCCATCGACACCTACCGACTCGAGCTACCCCTATGAGCGAACCCACCATCCTCAGCTGTGCCGTCACCGGCAACATCACCACGGTGGCCCAGCACCCCGGCCTGCCCTGCACGCCGGAACAGATCGCCACCGCCTGTATCGACGCCGCGCGCGCCGGCGCCGCCATCGTCCACATCCACGTGCGCCATGCCGACGGCCGGCCGAGCATGGAACTGGCGCACTATCGCGAGGTAGTCGAACGCATCCGCGCCAGCGACGTCGACGTGGTGATCAACCTGACCACCGGCCCCGGGCAGCGCTTCATTCCCGGCGCCGACGATCCGAAGGTGGCGGCCCCCGGCAGCACGCTGATGCGGCCCGAGCCGCGGGTCGAACACATCGTGGCGCTGCGCCCGGAAATGTGCAGCCTCGACCTGAACACCATGTATTCCGGCAGCTCGGTGGTCATCAACACGCCGGCCAGCGTTCGCACCATGGCCAGCCTGATCCGCGAGGCCGGCACGCTGCCCGAGCTCGAAGTGTTCGACTCCGGCGACATCCATCTCGCGCACGACCTGCTGCGCGACGGCATCATCGACGCGCCGCCGCTGTTCCAGATCGTGCTCGGCGTCAAATACGGCGCCAGCGCCACGCCGGCCACCATGCAGTACCTGCGCTCCATTCTTCCGCAGGGGGCCAACTGGGCCGCCTTCGGCATCGGCCGCTGGGAATTCCCGATGCTGGCCCAGGCCTTCCTGCTCGGCGGCCACGTGCGGGTGGGGCTGGAGGACAACATCTACATCGAAAAGGGCGTGCTGGCGCCGGACAATGCGGCGCTGGTGGGCAAAGGGGCGCGCATCGTCGCCGACCTGGGCGGCAGGCTGGCGACGGCGGGGGAGGCGCGGGAAATACTGGGGTTGAGGAAGATGGCGCCGCGCTAGGAACGGGCCGGAATGGCCCGAACCTGCATGAAGCCGGATCACGGCTCATTTCAATCCAGGCCAAGGCCGCGCGCAGGCATCGATGCAGGCCAGCAGATCGTCGCCGGCCGCCGGCCTGAGCAGCGCGGCGTCGAAATCCAGGCCTTCGGCCCCCGGCGGACGGCGCAGCGGCGCCGCCGAATACAGCACGACGGGCAGGTCCGGCCAGCCGGCGCGCGCCTGCCGGAGCAGTTTCCAGCCGTCCATGCCCGGCATGGCCTGGTCGCACAGCAGCAGGTCGAAGCGGCCGGTGCGCAAGGCCTGCAACGCCTCGCGGCCGCCCGGCACGCTCATCACCTCGAAGCCGTAGCCGGCCAGCAGCTCGCCCAGCCACGCCAGGTCGGCCGAGTCGTCGTCCACCAGCAGAATGCGGCGCCCGGCGCCGTCCACGCAGGACGGCAGGCTTTCGGCGAAGGCCGCGTCCAGCGTGTTCTCGTCCACCCGCGGCAAGACCAGTTCGAAGCTGGAACGGCTGCCGCCGCCGGCGGCGGGCTCCAGCTTCAGCGCCGAGCCCATGCCCCGCAGCAATTGCCGCACGGCCGCCAGACCCGGGCTGCATCCCGTGCCGCTGTCGGTAACGGCGAACAGCAGGCGCGCGCCGCCCGCCTCGTCGGCGATTTTCGACACCTCGAACAGGATGCTGCCGTCGCGCGTGAATTTCGCGGCGTTTCCCAGCAGCGTGAAGATCACCTGGCGCAGGTAATGGAAATCGGCCAACACGGCAACGGGCAGGTCCGACGCCACCCGGCAGGCGAAGGCATCGTTCCGCCGCTGCGCGAACAGCCGGCCCTTGTCCGCCATTTCGCACAGGAAGGCATACAGATAGCCCGGTTCGGGCATGAGGCTCATGCGCTCACGCACTCTCGACCCGCCCCGGATCGGTCTCCTGCCGATCGCGCCGCCACGCGCTGGGCGTCTTGCCGAAACGCGCCCGGAACGCGGTGGCGAAATTCGCCACATTGGAAAAGCCGACCTCGTCGGAAATGGCCGTGATGCTCAGATTGGTGTCGGCCAGCAGCCTCTGGGAAAACCGCAGCCGCTCTTCCCGAAGATAGCCGAACACCGTCTGCCCCAGGTGCTTGCGGAACGATTGCGACAGCATCCGGTCGTTCGTGCCCAGCAGTCGGGCCAGTTCCGACAGGCTGGGCGGGTCGCGCATGTGCTCGGTCAGGTAGCGGACGGCCGCCAGCACCAGCGGATCGTCGCTGGGGACCTTGGGCCCGGGTTCCATGGCGGCCCCGGCCTCCGGCCCGCGCCGCTTCAGGTGGATGCGGATGCGCGCGATGACTTCTTCCGGCGCGCACGGCTTGGCGATGTAGTCCACGCCGCCGATCTGCAGGCCTTCCAGGCGTTCGCCCAGGCTATTGGCATCCGACAGGAAAATGATGGGAATGAACCAGGTGGCGGGGTTGGCGCACAGCAGCCGGCAGGTGGCGAAACCGTCCATGCCGGGCATCTGGACGTCCATCAGGATGAGGTCGGGCTTGAGCGATTGCGCGCGCAGGTGGGCCTTGACGCCGTCATGGGCGATGCTGACCCGGAAGCCGGCCGTACGCAGCGCCCGTATCAGCAACTCCAACTCTTCGATGTGGTCGTCCACCAGCAGGATGTGTGCACTATGGGTCATGAAGCTTTTTTCGCGTCTGCGCCCGACGGGATGTGATGAATGCCGACCGCGTCGCAGCCGTCTTGCAAAGCCTGCAATTCTGCCGCTCCTCCCGACCCGTTTCTTTGCCCGCAAGCGGTTTTGCTTTGCTGCAGCGGCTATGCGCTGCAGCGCTGTTGCTGCGGAGGCCCGCCTTGGGCCGGAGAGCCGGGCCACGCTGCGCGCCGTGGGCTCGATGTTTCCTCCCATGCCTTGTAGCTGGACCAGAGTGTGACCATCTTTTACAGCGGGTACATTTGCTTTGCCGGAACGCCGGGAAGCCCGCAGGAGGCGGAAAATTTGTATTTGTTTACCGTTGGGCGAGGCCGGCACTTTCCCTGCCCTAAGAAAAACGCCGGGCCGCCGGCTAGATAGCCAGGCGGCCCGGCGCCGGACCCCTATCCTGTGTCTCGTACCCCGGAGCCGCTGCGACGGCCCGGGACACGGCGTTGCGAAACCTCAGTCGGCGTACACGCCGGCCTTCCTGATCAGCTCGCCCCAGCGCGGGATTTCGCTCTTGACCTTCTTGTCGAGCGCGGCCGGGTTGGCTTCGTCGGCCAGCACGATGGCGCCCAGCTCGGCCATGCGCTGCTTGAAGGCCGGATCGTTCAGGCCATCTTTCAGCGAGGCCTGCAGCTTGTCGATGATCGGCTGCGGCGTGCCCTTCGGCGCCCACATGCCGTGCCAGATGCCCACCTCGAAGCCCTTCAGGCCCGCCTCGTCCATCGTGGGCAGGTCGGGCAGGCTGGCCACCCGGGTCTTGCTGGTGACGGCGTAGGCCTTCACCTTGCCGCCCTTGATCTGGCCGGTGGTGTTGGTGGTCTGGTCGCACATGAAGTCCACCTGCTTGCCCAGCAGGTCGTTCATGGCGGGGCCTGTGCCCTTGTACGGGATGGTCTGGAATTCCGCGCCGATGGTGCTCATGAAGATTAGGCCGCACAGGTGCGAGGCCGAGCCGATGCCGGCATTGGCCATCGACAGCTTGGTCTTGTTGGCCTTCACGTAAGTGAGGAATTCGCTGAAGTTGGCGGCCGGAAAATTGTCGCGCGCCACCAGGGTCATCGGCACGTCGACGGTCAGGCCGATCGGCGCGAAGTCGGTGGAGGCGTTGTACGGCAGCTTGCGGTACAGCGCCGGCGCGGTCGAAAAGCCGATGTGCATCAGCAGGATGGTGTAGCCATCGTTCGGCGAGCGCGCCACGCGTGCCGTGCCGATGGTGCCGCCGGCGCCGCCGACGTTTTCCACCACCACGGTCTGCCCGAGCGACTTGCGCATCGCCTCGGCCAGCGAGCGCGCCACCACGTCGGTGGGCCCGCCCGCGGCGAACGGCACGATCATCGTGACCGGATGGGTGGGGAAGTTCTGGCTTGCCGCGTGGGCCGGCAGAACGGCCGCCATCGCGGCGCCGGCCAGCGCGGCCGGCAGGAATTTGCTGCAAATTGCCATGTGAAGTCTCCTACGGCATTGGTCTTTTTGACGTGCCGGGCATCCTGCCGGCAGCGTTAATGTGAGTGTAAGGTAGTACGGAGCCTACGGAAGCAACAAAACACTAGGTGTTTGTTCTGCATCAAGACCGCGCGGCGGTGATCGCGCACCATTTTGAAGGCATGGGGATGTCGCGATGCAGCAACATGGCTTGGCTCCGTCCCCGGTACGGGATGTCCCGATCAAGAAAGTGTCACTTGACATCGGCGCATCCGTCCTTAAAATATGTTTTGTGCAACGCAGCAATTCCGCTTCGCGGGAGCGGCGCTGCATGCCGGATCGGAACTCGGGAAACATCGCTTCTCGCTGCCGATCGCCCGTCAGGTAGACAAAGCGAAAAAGGAGTCTTCCATGTTTGCAACCCCCGAGCGCGCTCTGGCCAGCCAAAAGGCCGCCTTCGATGTCATCCTCGCTGCGCAGAACACCGCGTTCGCCGGCTTCGAGAGGCTGGTCGACCTGCACCTGAAGGTGGCCAAGGCCACGCTCGACGAAGTGTCGCTCAAGGCCCAGGAAGCATTCGAACTGAAAGACGGCCAGGACGCCCTGGCCTTCACCTCGGCGCTGGCCCAGCCCAGCACCGAAAAGGCCCTGGCCTACGGCAAGCACGTCTACGACATCATCTCGGGCGTGCAGACCGAACTGGCCAAGCTGGGCGAGGCCCAGATCGCCGAGGGCCAGCGCCTGGTGAACGAAGCCGTCGAGCAGATGGCCAAGAACGCGCCGGCCGGCTCGGAAAGCGCGCTGGCGCTGATCAAGTCGTCGCTGGCCACCGCCACCTCGGCCTACGACTCCGTCAGCAAGGCCGCCAAGCAGGCGGCCGAAGTGGCCGAGTCGAACCTCACCGCGGCCACCAATGCCACGCTGAAGGCGGCCAGCGATTCGGTGGCGAAAGCCGCTCCCCGCGCCCGCAAGACCACCGCTGCCGCGGCCTGACCGCGCCACGCGTTCCCGACGCCTGCGGCCGCTCCCTCCGGAGAGCGGCCGCAGGCGTTTGTCTTGGGCGGCGCTAAGCCGCGGCCCCGCCGGCACCCAGCGATAACAACGCCGCCCTGAGCGAGGCGATGCGCGGATGCGCCTCGGCCGACGGCAGGTACACCATGCCCAGCGCGGTGGGCGTCATCGGCGGCGTCGCGCGTACCCGCCGGATGCCGCCGGCACGCTCGGCCTCGCGCATGGTACGGCCGGTCACCACCGTCAGCCCCAGTCCCTCGGCAGCCAGCCGCACGTTGGTGACGGGGCTGTCGGATTCGACGACGGGAACAGGCGGCAGCGTACCCGCACGCAGGAAACACTGCTCAAGCAGCTGGCGATTGAACGACGGCCGGAAATTCAGGATCCACGGCTCCTGCGCCAGCCGTTCCCACGGTACGGTGGCCTCGCGGGTGAGCGGATGCGAAGGATGGGCGATGACGGCATAGTCCTCATCGGCGATCTTCTCGTAGCGGACCGCCTTGCCGGCCGCCGCCGCCAGCGATTCCGGGGTGTAGATCGTCAGCAGGGCGTCGACCTCGCCGGCAAGCAGGACGTCGAACAGATGCAGCACGCTGCCTTCGCGCAACGTCACCATGACCCTCGGCGCCTGCGCCGCCAACAGCTTGATGACGCCCGGCACCAGACTGATCGCGACGAACTGCGGCGCCCCGAGCCGCAGCACCGCGCCGACGCTGCCCGACGGCCCGGCGGCGTGCGCCTCCACGCGAACATGCTTCAGCTCTTCGATGAGCAGGCGGGCGCCGTGCACCAGGACGGCCCCCTGCGCCGTGCGCCTCAATCCCCGCCGCGTCCGCTGGAACAGGGCGAATCCCAATACCTCCTCCAGTTCCTTCAGCGCCTTGCTCAGCGCGGGCTGCGTCACGTTCAGCGTTCCCGAGGCCGCCCTCAGGCTGCCCGTGCGTTCGAGGGCATCGAGCATCTGCAAGTGGCGAAAGCGCAGGCGCGCCAGCAGGCTTTCGGTATCGTCCATATGATTACCTATGGTATTCAGGTGATAAAAATATATCGCTTTTGGCTATGTAAACGCCTGCGTATAGTCCTCCCCACCCGGTCCCCGGCAACGACGGAATAGCGGCGACAGCGCGACGAACCTCGCTGCGCCATAAGGAGACATACGATGGATGCGCCACGCTCGCCTCTTCCCCGGAACACGCTGGCCGAGGCGCTGGGCGCCGGCCGCCTGGCACTGGCCATGATCGTCAAGCAGGTCGAGGCCCCCGGCATCGCCAACGCCGCCAAGACTGCCGGCTACGACGCCGTCTACGTCGACCTGGAATACGGCGTCATTCCCGAACCCGCCGCCACGCCGATTTCGCAGGCAGCGCTGAAGGCGGGCATCACGGCGCTGATCCGTATTCCCAGCGCCGACCCTGCGTGCGCAACGCGGCGGCTGCAGGCAGGCGCGCTCGGCATCGTTGTGCCCAAGATCACCTCGGTCGACCAGGTGCACGCCATGGTGCGGGCATGCAAATGCGCGCCGTACGGCGACCGTCCCATTCCGGAAGACTGGTTCGCCGGAGACGCGGCGCGGCTGAGCGACGACGACAAGCGCGCCGCCGTCAACGCGCTGACCACGCTCGTCGTCATGCTCGAATCGCCGCAGGCGCTGGCCCTGGCCGAGGAGATCGCCGCCATCGCCGGCGTCGACATCCTGCACATCGGCACCACCGACCTGACGTCATCGATGGGCTTTCCCAACCAGTTCGGCCGGCCCGAGATCGAACAGGCCTATGCCCGCGTCATCGCGGCCTGCCGCGCCCATGGCAAGACACCGGGCGGAGGCGGCCTCGGCACAAACCAGGAAGTGACGCGCAAGGTCATCCAGATGGGCGTGCGCTTCATTACGGCCGGCAACGAATGGGCGTTCATGGCGGCCGCGGCCAAAGAGCGGGCGGCGTCGTTGCACGCGATTCCGCTCTGACGGCCGCAGCCCAACCTCATTCCAGTGCCCGCACGCCCCGCCGATGCAACGCCCGGCGTGCCCACCCACGGAGAAAGCACCATGAAGATCTACGTCCTCGACGCCTTCGAAACGTCGGGCATTCAATACCTCAAGGAACGCGTACCCGGAGTGATTCCCTTCGGCGACCCGCGGGCCGGGCGCTGGCACGAAGACGCCGACGGCATCATGATCCGCGGCCGCCAGTTGAGCGCCGACGATTTCGCCAAGGCGAAGAAACTCAAAGTGGTGTCCAAGCAAGGGGTCGGCATCGACAACATCGCTCTCGATGCCGCCAGGGCCAAGGGCGTGATCGTGTGCAACACCCCCGGCATCAACAGCGATGCCGTGGCCGAGCTGGCCTTCGGGTTGACGGTGGCGGTGGCGCGCCGCATCCCCGAATTCGACCGCCGCATCCGCGCCGGCGAAGAAATCATCCGCCCCCGCTTCCTGGGCACGGAAATGGCGGGTAAGGCGGTCGGCGTCATTGGCATGGGAAACATCGGCGTGCGCGCGGCGAGGCTGTACCATCAGGCCTTCGGCTGCCGCCTGCTGGCCTACGACCCCTATGCGCCGGCCGACGCCTGGGCCGACCTGCCGCACCAGCGCATCGCCGATCTGGACGAACTCTGGCCCCAGGTCGACGTGCTGACGCTGCACGTGCCGCTGACCGATGAAACGCGCTACATCGTCGACCGCGCCGCAATCGGCCGGATGAAGCGCACGGCCATCGTGATCAATGTCTCGCGCGGCGGCCTGGTCGACGAGACCGCGCTGTGCGAGGCGCTGAAGGAAGGCCGCCTATTCGGCGCCGGGCTCGACGCCTGGGAGGAAGGCGAACCGCCGCAGCCGGGCAACCCGCTGCTGGCCTTGCCTAACGTCGTCGCCACTCCGCACGCCGGTGCCGGCACCCATGAAACCCAAGCGAAAAGCTCGCTCGCCGCGGCCCGGCAGTTAGTGCACGTTCTGGAAGGCGGCGAGCCTTTCCACCGTGTCGTATAGAACGGAGGATACGCCGTGGCCAAGTCATCTTCCACCGGGACGGCGGACGGCCCGGTCGCCCTTTTCGGCGTGCGCCACGAGGTCCCCGCTGCGGGCCTGCCCGGCCCGGCCTGCGACTGCCATGTGCACGTACTCGACCCGCAGCGCTTCCCCTATGACCCGGACCGGGGCTACACGCCGCGCACTGCCTCGGCCGAGCACCTGCTGCAACACCAGGCCGCCCTGGGCTTCGGGCGCGTGGTCATCGTGCAACCCAGCGCCTATGGCACCGACAACCGCTGTCTGCTCGATGCGATACGGCGCGTGGGGCCCAGCGCGCGCGGAGTTGCCGTCATCGCTGCGCACACGAGCGACCAGGCGCTGGCGGAAATGGATCTGGCCGGCGTGCGAGGTGTGCGCGTCAACCTGGAAAGCTTCGGCAAGAACGAACCGGTCGCCGCCGCAGCCGCGCTCCGCGCGGCTGCGGCCCGCGTGGCACCGCTCGGCTGGCATGTGCAGATCTATACCAACTTGGCGGTGATCGACGCGCTGCGCGGCGTCATCGACGCACTGCCGACGCCGCTGGTGATCGACCACCTGGGCAAGGCGCCGGCCCGCCTGGGCACGGGGCAGCCCGGCTTCGGCACGCTGCTGGCCCTGTTGCGTTCGGGCAAGGTATGGGTCAAGTTGTCGGGCGCGCACCGGGTCTCGGAGCTGCCTGACTGCGATGACGCCGCCCCGCTGGTACACGCTTTGTGCCAGGCCAACCCCGACCGACTGGTGTGGGGTTCCGACTGGCCGCATACCGGCGCCTGGCCCGGCGTGCCGTTCACGCGCGACATCGTCAACGAATTCCATCCGATCGACGACGGCCATGCCGCCAACCGCCTCAGAAGATGGCTCGGCAGCATCGAATGCCAGCGCAAGGTGCTGGTCGACAACCCGGCGCGCTTGTACCGCTTCGATTGACGCGCCCATCCACCATGGGGAGACTCCATATGCAACGCAGACACTTTCTCCGGACCCTCGGGGCCGCGTCCCTCGCCGGCGCCGGTTTCGGCGCGGCAGCGCAGGAGCCCTGGCCAACGCGGCCGATCCGCATCGTCACGGGCTATGCCGCCGGCGGCGCGGCCGACGTCAGCTGGCGCATCGCCGCCGAAAAGCTCACGGCGAGCCTGGGGGTGCAGGTCTACGTCGACAACCGGCCCAGCGCCGGCGGCATCGTCGCGGGCCAGACCGTCAAGCAGTCGCCGCCCGACGGCTATACCTTCCTGCACGCCGCCAGCGGCAACTTCGCAATGACCCCGGCTCTGTTCAAGTCGCTCCCGTTCGATCCGGTGAACGATTTCCAAATGATCTCCGAGCTGACCCGCCACAGCCTGGCTCTGGTGACTTTGGCCAACAATCCGCTGAAGCGGCTCGAAGATGTGATCGCCGCGGCCAAGGCCAGTCCGGGCAAGTATTTCGTCGGCATCACGGCGATCGGTACCTTGCAGCATCTGGCCGGCGAATATTTCAAGTCGGTGGCCGGCATCGACGTGCAACTGGTGCCATTCAAGGGCTCGCCAGACCTCATCGTGGCCCTGCGCGCCGGCAACATCCAGTTCAGCATCGACACGCTGGCACCCGTGCTGGCGCAGATCCGTAGCGGCACCCTGCGCGCGATTGCCATCACCGATCCGCAAGGCTTTCCCGGCCTGCCCGACGTGCCCACGTTCGCGCACAGCGGCCTCAAAGGCTTCGAAGTGTTCACCGCCTGGAACGGTCTGGCGGCGCCCGCCCGCACCCCGCGGCCCATCGTCGATCGCATGAGCAGGGAAATCGGGACGGTTGCGGCGATGCCCGATGTGAGGTCGAAACTGCTCGAGTTCGGCCTGGTAGCCGGATCGACGACCCCGATGCAGTCCCAGGCCACCCTGAAAAAGGACATCGCGACGTGGGACCGGCTCATCGCCGATGCCCATATCGAGAAACAATGACGGGCTGGCAGTTGCAGCCGGGCGCCGCGCGGCAAGGCGGCACCGGGCCGAACGACGTGCCGGGGCGGGGTCAGGAGGCGGCGGCGAATTCGCCGCCCAGGCGCCGGACTTCCGAACGCAGGAATTCCAGGGCCAGGGCGGCGGCGGCCGGGTCGCCCTTGACGCCGAGCTCGATGTGGCGGCGTCCGTGCTCGCCCATGCTGGGCAGGCTGAAGGCCTTGATGCCGGGCCAGTTCACCTCGATCGCTTCCATTACCGGCGCGATGGTGGATTCGGCCAGCTCGAACACCAGGAAGGAATGCTCCACGTGCGGCACCGCATGGTGCAGGTCGGCGTAGCGCTGGTCGAGCGTCCATTCGATCATCGGCCACGCCATGACCGGGAAGCCGGGCACGAAGGTATGGTCGCGAATGAAGAAGCCGGGAATCTGGTTGTAGGGGTTCGGCACGATCTGGCTGCCCGCCGGGAATTCGCCCATCCGCAGGCGCTGCACGTTTTCGGGCGCCGTCATGTCGGCCGTGCCCTTGCCGGCCGCGGCGCTTTCCTGGCAGCGGCGGGTGATCAGCGCCCGCGCCTCGTCGTGCAGCACGGTGGGCACGCCCAGGGCTTCGGCGGCGGCCTGGCGGGTGTGGTCGTCGGGGGTGGCGCCGATGCCTCCGCACGAGAACACGATGTCGCCGCTGGCAAAGCTGCGGCGCAGCGCATCGACCAGCGCCGGGCGGTCGTCGCCCAGGAACTGGGCCCACGACAGGCGCAGGCCGCGCGCGCCGAGCAACTCGACGGCCTTGGCGAAATGGCGGTCCTGGCGGCGGCCCGACAGGATCTCGTCGCCGATGATGAACAGGCCGATGCGGCGCTGCGATGGGGAAACGTTGGTCATTGGATCGTCTCGCTGCGCAGCCGGCGCAGCCCCTCCAGGGCGAAGTGCGAAAACAGCAGGGCGGAAAACACCGGCAGCAGGAACCACGCCGGCGGCAGCAGGTTGATCAGCGCGCAGATCAGGCCGAGCATCCAGAAGCCCTTGTTGTGGCGAGCGATCAGGACCTTGCGCTCGGCTGGCGAGGCATGGTCGGCCAGCGCGTCGAAGCGCAGCATGCGGGTGAAGGCGAAGCTCCACCAGAAGATGGGCAGCAGCACGGCCAGCGGCGGCAGCAGCCACAGCGGCAGCGTGAAGAACCAGCCCAGCACGAAGGCGGTGGTCACCCACAGCGCATTCCAGATGCCGGCCGCCAGCGCGCCCCGCCCCTGCCGCCGCAGGCCGGGGTAGTCGCGCTGCTCCAGGTGGCGCAGCACCAGCGGCATCACGCCCACCGCCGCCACCACCAGCCCCAGGATGCCCGACAGCGGCAGCAGGATCAGCGCGGCGGCCAGCGGCACCAGCCACAGCTTGATCGACGCGATGCCGACCGCGATCAGGAGGCCGTCGATATTGCCGAACACCGGCGAGGAAAACACCGAGTCGCGCAGCCAGTCGCTCAGCGGCGTCCAGAACAGCCAGATCAGGACGAAGGCGCCGACCAGCGCCGCCAGCAAGGGCAGCAGAAGCGCCAGCAGCATGGGCGGCCGGAACTGCGACACCACGGCCCGGCCGAAGGCGCGCGCCACGCCGTCCAGGCCCTGCGACGCGACGGAAACGGAAACGGCTGAAGGGGAGTACGGCGAACGAGGATCGACCGGCATGGATTCCCTTGAAAACGGATACGGAGCAAGTATGCGTCACGGCACAGGCATAATGGCCGAAGAAACTTACCGTTACCAGTCCTCATGCCGGTCTATTTCCCCGATTCCGACGCCGCCCGCCTGCGCGAGCGGCTGGCCGACCCGAACGCGCTGCTGGTGGCCTGCCTGTGCGCGGCCTGGTGCGGCACCTGCCGAGAATACCAGCCGCGCTTCGCCGAACTGGCCGAACGCCGGCCCGGCAGCGTGTTCGCCTGGGTCGACATCGAAGAGCATCCCGATCTCGCCGGCGACGACGACATCGAAGACTTCCCCACCCTGCTGGTGCAGGACGCCGCCGGCCGCACGCTGTTCTACGGCCCGATGCTGCCGCACATCGGCCACCTGGAGCGGCTGCTCGAAGCCTTCGCCGCCGGCCCGGCCGCGCCGGCCGCGCACCCCGGCCCCCCGCTGCGCCGGCAACTGGCGTAACTCTTTAGCGCTGCATTGCCTCCCAGGCTTTCTGCAGGCGCTTGACCGACACCGGCATCGGCGTGCGCAGCTCCTGTGCGAACAGCGCCACCCGCAGCTCTTCCAGCATCCAGCGGAACTCGTCCAGGCGCGGGTCTGCCACGCCCTTGCGGGCCGCCCGCGCGCGCTGGTAGGGGGCGGTCAGCTGCGCCATCTCGGCCATCAGCCGCGCGTCGCGCGCCGGATCGGCGCGCAGCTTGTCGATCCGCGCCTGCACGGCCTTGAAGTAGCGCACGAAGTGCGACAGCTGCGGCTGCGGCGTGTCGCGGATGAACCACTTGGGCATCAGCGCCCGCATCTGCTGTTCCATGTCGGCATGGGCGGCGGCGTGCGGCCGGGTCTGCGGCAGCTTGCGCTGCGCGGCCGCCCATTCGGCCAGCACGGCGCCGGCCAGCCGCGCGATTTCCTGCGCCAGCAGGCCGACCCGGCCCTTGCCTTCGTTGCGGCGCGCCTCGAACGAGGCGGCGTCGGCCGGCAGCGGCTCGGCCAGGCAGGCCTGCGCCAGCGCGGCGTCGATGATCTGGTCGCGCAGTTCTTCCTGCGTGCCCAGCGGCATGTACAGCATGCTCATCTGGGTCATCCCCGGCAGGTTCTTTTCCAGGAACTTGACCTGGTCCTTCAGCTGCAGCCGGAACAGCCGCAGCAGCCCGGCGCGGTGATGGCGCGCGGCCTCGGCCGGGTCGTCGAACACGTCCAGGTCGCAATGCGTGCCGCGGTCCACCAGCGCCGGATAGCCGATCACCGACAGGCCGCCGCGGCGGATCTCCAGCAGCTCGGGCAGCGGACCGAAGCTCCAGTCGGTCAGGTTCTCGTGCGCCAGCGCATGCGCCACTTCCTTGTCGCGCGCCGCCACCTGCTGGAAGGTGGCCTGCGCCTCGCGCCCCAGTTCGCCCTTGAGCTGGGCCAGGTTGCGGCCCATCGCCAGCATCCGCCCGTGCTCGTCGAGCACGCGGAAGTTCATGAACAGATGGGCCGGCAGCGTCTCCAGCTTGAAGTCGCCCGGCGCCAGCTGCACGCCGGTATGCTCGCGCACGTCGGCGACCAGGGTGTCGATCAGTCCGCGGTCGGGCTTCTGCGCCAGCTCGAACCAGCGGTCGAAGAAGCCGGCCGCGTACTCGGGCAGCGGCACGCAATGGCGGCGCAGCTTCTGCGGCAAAGACTTCAGCAGCAGTTGCACCTTTTCTTTCAGCATGCCCGGCACCAGCCATTCGCAGCGCTGCGGATCGAGCTGGTTGAGCGCGAACAGCGGCACCGACAGCGTCACGCCGTCGCGCGGCGAGCCGGGTTCGAAATGGTAGTCGAGCGCCATGTCGATGCCGTGCAGCGTCAGCTTCTTCGGGAACACGTCGGTGGTGACGCCGGCCGCCTCGTGCCGCATCAGTTCGTCGCGCGACAGGAACAGCAGCCGCGCGGCCTCCTTGCCGCCGCGCGCGACCTGTTCGCGGTACCACTTCTCCAGCGTGACGGCCTGGTGGATGTCGGCCGGCAGCTGGCGGTCGTAGAAGGCGAAGATCAGTTCGTCGTCGACCAGGATGTCGGGCCGGCGCGACTTGTGCTCGAGCTTCTCGATCTCGGCCACCAGCTTGCGGTTGTGCGCGATGAACGGCAAGGTCGCCGCGCCGCCTGGCTTGCCGCCCACCGGCTGCCGGGTCTCGATCTCGCCCGGCACCAGCGCCTCGCGGATGAACAATTCGCGCGCGCGGACCGGGTCGATGCGGCCGTAGTCGATGCGGCGGCCGGAATAGATGGTGAGCCCGTACAGCGTGGCCCGCTCGTTGGCCACCACCCTGCCCTCCTTTTTTTCCCAGCGCGGGTCGGACCAGTTCTTCTGCAGCAGGTGGCGGCCGGCCCGCTCGATCCAGCCGGGGTCGATGCGCGCCACGCAGCGCGCAAACAGGCGCGAAGTCTCGACCAGTTCGCCCGCCACCACCCATCGCCCGGCCTTCCTGGCCAGCCGCGACCCCGGATGGATGTAGAAGCGGATGCCGCGCGCGCCCAGGTATTGGGCGTCTTCCTCGCTCTTGGTGCCGATGTTGCCCAGCAGGCCCGACAACAGCGCCAGGTGGACCTGCTCCAGCGTGGCTTCGGTCTGGTTCAGCCGCCAGCCCTGCTCGCCCACCACCGCCGCCAGCTGCGAATGGACGTCGCGCCATTCGCGCAGCCGCACCGGCGACAGGAAGTTCTGCCGCAGCTGTTCGACCAGCTTACGCTGCGACTGCTTGTGCGCGACGGCCTCTTCGTACCACTTCCACAGCTTGAGGAAGGCCATGAATTCGGAGCGTTCGTCGGCGAACCTGGCGTGCGCCTGGTCGGCCGCCTCCTGGGCTTCGAGCGGCCGGTCGCGCGGGTCCTGCACCGACAGCGCGGCGGCGATCACCAGCATCTCGGCCAGGCAGGACTGCTCGCGAGCGGCCAGGATCATGCGCCCGATGCGCGGGTCGACCGGCAGCCGGGCCAGCTCGCGGCCGACCTCGGTCAGGTCGTTGGCGTCGTCGATCGCGCCCAATTCCTGCAGCAGGTGGTAGCCGTCGGCAATGGCCCGCCCGGGCGGCGTCTCGACGAAGGGAAAGCGTTCGATGTCGTCCAGCCGCAGCGATTTCATGCGCAGGATCACGCTGGCCAGCGAGGAGCGCAGGATCTCGGGATCGGTGAAGCGCGGCCGGGCGGCGAAATCGGTCTCGTCGTACAGGCGGATGCACAGGCCCGGCCCGACCCGGCCGCAGCGGCCCGCCCGCTGATTGGCCGAGGCCTGGCTGACCGGCTCGATCCGCAGCTGCTCGACCTTGTTGCGCCAGGAATAGCGCTTCATCCGCACCAGGCCGCTGTCGACCACGAAGCGGATGCCGGGCACCGTGAGCGAGGTTTCGGCCACGTTGGTGGCCAGCACGATGCGGCGCCGGTTGCCCTGCGGATGGAAGACCCGCTCCTGCTCGGCCTGCGACAGCCGGGCGAACAGCGGCAGCACCTCGGTGGCGGCCGGATGGTGCTTGCGCAGCGCCTCGGCCGCCTCGCGGATCTCGCGCTCGCCGGGCAGGAATACCAGCACGTCGCCCGGGCCATGGCGGGCGCACTCGTCCACGGCGTCGACGATGGCGTCGATCATGTCGCGCTCCTCGTCGCGCGACAGGTTCTCGCGTTCCCGCTCGCGGCCGCGCTCGGGCCGGCGCGGCGCCTCGGGCGCGTCGTCGTCGGCGGCCTGCATGCCGCGGGTGTCGACCGGCCGGTAGCGCACCTCGACCGGATACATCCGGCCCGAGACCTCGATCACCGGCACGCTGTCCTGCCCGGGCGGCGCGAAATGGCGCGCGAAACGCTCGGCGTCGATGGTGGCCGAGGTGATGATCAGCTTGAGGTCGGGCCGGCGCGGCAGCAGCTGGCGCAGGTAGCCCAGCAGGAAATCGATGTTCAGGCTGCGTTCATGCGCCTCGTCGATGATCAGCGTATCGTAGGCGCGCAGCCGCGGATCGCGCTGCGATTCGGCCAGCAGGATGCCGTCGGTCATCAGCTTGACCGAGGCGCCGGGCTCGGTGCGGTCGTTGAAACGCACCTGGTAGCCCACCACCTGGCCCAGCGGCGTGTTCAATTCCTGGGCGATGCGGCGCGCCACCGAGGTCGCCGCCAGGCGGCGCGGCTGCGTATGGCCTATCATTCCGGCCGAGCCGCGGCCCAGTTCCAGGCAGATCTTGGGAAGCTGGGTGGTCTTGCCCGAGCCGGTCTCGCCGCTGACGATGATGACCTGGTGGGCGGCCAGCGCGCGGGCGATTTCGTCGCGGCGGCCGCTGACCGGCAGCTCCTCGGGGTAGACGATGGGCGGAACCGGGTTGCGGCGTCGTGCGGGAGGTACAGTCTTGGCGGATTGTGCAGCCATGTGGAGATCTTGAATTAACCGCTTATTATAATTTCGCGATGAACGCTGCTCCGACCCCCACCGCCGCGCCGGTCGATCCCGACCTGAACGCCCGGTTCGTCCGCTGGTTCCGCGAAGTCGCGCCCTATGTGCACGCCTTCCGCGGCAAGACCTTCGTCGTCGCCTTCGGCGGCGAGCTGGTGCAGGCCGGCGCGCTCAACGTGCTCATCCAGGACCTGTCGCTGATGAGCTCGCTGGGCGTGCGGCTGGTGCTGGTGCACGGCTCGCGGCCCCAGGTCAACGAGCAGCTCCGGCTCAAGGGCATCTCGTTCCAGTTCGACCGAGGCCTGCAGATCACCGACGCCGCCGCGCTCGAATGCGCCAAGGAAGCCGCCGGCGAGCTGCGCCTGGACATCGAGGCCGCGTTCAGCCAGGGCCTGCCCAATACGCCGATGTCGCATGCCCACGTGCGGGTGGTATCGGGCAACTACATCACCGCCCGGCCGGTGGGCGTGATAGAGGGCGTGGATTTCCGCCATACCGGCATGGTTCGCAAGGTGGATACCGAGGCCCTGAAGCACGCCATCGACCACGGCTCGATCGTGCTGCTGTCGCCGCTGGGTTTTTCGCCCACCGGCGAGGCCTTCAACCTGTCGATGGAAGACCTGGCCACCAGCGTGGCGGTGGCGCTGCGCGCCGAAAAGCTGATCTTCCTGACCGACGCCCCCAGCATCGTCGACAAGGACGGCAACGTCGACACCGAACTGGCGCGCGAGGATGCCGACGCCCTGGTGGCCCAGGGCGAGCTCGACGCCGGCACCGCGGTCGTGCTGCGCCATGCGTCGCGCGCGGTCAAGCTGGGCGTGGCGCGCGCCCACCTGATCCCGTTCGATCTCGACGGCGGCGTGCTGCTCGAGGTGTTCACCCACGACGGCGTGGGCACCATGGTAGTGGAAGACACGCTGGACGACCTGCGCGCCGCCACCATCGACGACATCGGCGCCATCGTGCAGCTGATCGAGCCGCTGGAGAACGACGGCACGCTGGTGCGCCGCGGCCGCGGCAGCATCGAGCGCGACATCGAGAAATTCTCGGTGGCCGAGCACGACGGCGTGATCTACGGCTGCGCCGCGCTCTACCCCTACGCCGGCGAGAAAATGGCCGAGATGGCCTGCCTGACGGTCAACCCGCAATGGCAGGGCGAGGGCGAAGGCGACAAGCTCCTGCGCCACATCGAAAGCCGCGCCCGCGCGGCCGGCATCAACCGCCTGTTCGTGCTGACCACCCGTACCGCGCACTGGTTCATCAAGCGCGGCTTCGTGCAGGGCAGCGTGGCCGACCTGCCGAAAGACAAGCAAAGCCACTACGACCGCAGCCGCAACAGCCAGGTGTTCATCAAGCGGCTGTAATGGGCGGCGGCCGCGCGGCCCTGCGCCCTGCCGCCGTCAGTCCGCGTGCATGTTCACCCGTTTGACGATCTGCGCGACCTGGGTGCGATCTTCGGCCAGCATCTTCCTGAAAGCCTCGGTGGTTCCGCCCACCGGCCGGTAGCCCAGCGTCATGAAACGCTCTTTCACGTCGGGCATCGCCAGCACGCGGCCGACGTCGGCGTTCATCTTCTCGATCACCGCGGCCGGCGTGCCGCGCGGCGCCAGCAGCCCCTGCCACACTTCGTACTTACAGTCGGGCCAGCCCGATTCCGCCATGGTCGGGATGTCGGGATCGCCGGGCCAGCGCTGCGGGGTGGCGACGGCCAGCGGCCGCAGCTTGCCCGACTTGATATGCGGACCGGCTGAGGTCAGCGAGGTGACGATGGCCGGCACCTGGCCGCCGAGCACGGCCGTGATGGCCTCGGCCCCGCCCTTGTAGGGAATGTGTTCCATGTCGAGCCCGCTGCTCACCTTCAGCAGTTCGCCCGCCAGGCTGGAGGCGCTGCCCAGGCCGGTCGAAGCGTAGCTGAGCGAACCGGGCTTGCGCTTGGACAGCGCCACGAACTCCTTCAGCGTGCGCGCCGGGACCGAGGGATGGACGGCCAGCACGCTGGGCCCCGCGCCCAGCTGGATGACGGGCATCAGGTCGCGCTCGGGGTCGTAGCCGGCCTCTTTGTAGATGAAGGGATTGATGGTGTGGTTGTTCGACGTCACGAGAAAAGTCGCGCCGTCCGGATGGGCGCGCGCCACGAATTGCGTGGCGATGTTGCCGCCGGCGCCTGGCCGGTTCTCCACCAGCACCGTCCTGCCGGTCAGCGTTGTCAGGCGCTCGCCGATCAGCCGCGCGATCTGGTCGGACGCGCCGCCGGCCGCGGTGATGATGACGAATTTGATGGGCCCTTCTGCGGCCGGCTGCGCCGCGGCCAGCGATGCGCACAAGAACATCGCGGCGGCGGCCAGCGCGCGCCCCGTTTTCTTTCCGATTCCTGCTGCTTCCAATGTCGTCTCCTCGCTTTTTTCTTGTGGAGGGCTTTTCCGTACCGCCTGCGGCGATGCGCCCTTCCCGTATTCCACCGGCCGCGAATTGACAATAACATACTCGTAGAATAATGTTCCAAATAAATTAGAACATAGTTCTTTTTTATAAATTGCGTCGCGCGCGCCAAGACATACAACGAAGGAGACCTCATGCTGACGCCCGAAGACAACCGCCTGCTCACCCGCGTCGGGCCCGACACGCCGATGGGCCGCCTGTTCCGGCGGTTCTGGCTGCCCGTGCTGCTCGCCAGCGAGCTGCCCGAACCCGATTGCCCGCCCGTGCGCGTGCGCATTCTTTGCGAAGACCTGGTCGCCTTCCGCGACAGCTCGGGCCGCGTCGGCCTGCTGGACGAGCATTGCCCGCACCGGCGCGCCAGCCTGTTCCTCGGCCGCAATGAAGAGGACGGCATCCGCTGCGTGTTCCACGGCTGGAAGTTCGACGCCACCGGCCGGTGCGTGGACCTGCCCTCGGTGGAAAACGGCGCGGCGCTCAAGAACCGGGTGCGCATCGCCGCCTATCCGACGCGCGAGTTCGGCGGCTACGTCTGGTGCTATATGGGCCCGCCCGAGCACCAGCCCGAGCTGCCGCGAATGGAGTTCGGGCTGGTGGCGCCGCAACGGCGCTTCATCACCAAGCGCCGCCAGTTCGCCAACTGGGCCCAGGCGGCCGAAGGCATCCTCGACCCCACCCACTTCTCGTATCTGCACATTCCCATCAGCCGCAACCGCGACGCCTGGGGCAAGATGATGTACGGGGCGAACTTCAGCACGACCGAAGTGGACCCTCGGCTGCGCTGGGTGGTCGAGGACGGCTGTCCGTCGATCCACGTGCGGCCGCTGCCGAACGACCTGGGCATGACGGTGGCCGGCAAGCGCCGCGCTGACGGCGACGACGCCTACTGGCGCATCATCCAGTTCCTGATGCCCAGCACCTCGCTCGCGCCCGGCAGCTCCGAGGGCGAGAACTACCACGGCCAGACGGTCGTGCCGATCGACGACGAGAACGCCTGGGTGTTCAGCTACACCTGGAACCCCGAGCGGGAGCTGACCGAGCAGGAGCGCAAGCAGCTGGGCAGCGGCTCGGCGGTGCACCCGGCGCTGGACGACCAGTTCACGCCCAAGCGCAACCGGGCCAACGACTACCTGATAGACCGCGAGCTGCAGAAGACCCAGACGTACTCGGGCATCGTGGGCATCGGCGAGCAGGACACCGCCATCAACGAAAGCCAGGGCGTGATCTACGACCGCAGCAAGGAATTCCTGGTGGCTTCCGACGCCGGCATCGCCCGCATGCGCAAACTGTGGCTGGAGACGGCGCGCAAGCTGGCCGATGGCATCGAACCCGTCGCGCCCTCGCACCCCGACGGCTACAAGGTCCGCTCTGGCAATGCCGTCTGCCCGGGCAGCATGACGCTGGAGGAAGTCATGGTCAGGCGCTTCGGCCACGTTCACGGGCACCTGGGGTCGATGTACGACGGCGGTGCACAGCAGGAACGCGCCGCCGGCGTGCCGGTGGCCTGACGGCCGCTCCCCGGAACCTTCCCCATCGAGACGACCATGGCCTCCTACGACAACCCATACAAGCGCAAGCTCGCCGGCGGGCAGCCGATGTACGGCATCTACTGCTTCATCCCGGCCTTCCAGACGGTGGAAATCCTGTCGCACAGCGGGCTGGACTACCTGCTGCTCGACATCGAGCATTCGCCCACCTCGCTGCCCGTGGTGCACCAGCAGCTCGCCGCCATGCGCGGCAGCGGCATGAGCGCCGCCGTGCGCATTCCCGCCATGGCGCCCGAGGCCCTGCTGCCCTACCTCGACCTCGGCATCCAGAACTTCGTCTTCACCGGAGTCACCAGCACGGCCGGGGCGCAGGCGGCGGTGGCCGCCACCCGCTACCCGCCGGCGGGCCGGCGCGGAATCGGCGCCCGCATGCGCGCCGTCGGCTACCGGCCGGACGACGGCTATTTCGGCGCGGCCAACGGCCAGATCGCGGTCGGGATCCAGATCGAGACCCGCCAGGCCTGCGACGAACTAGACGCGATCTGCGCCATCGACGGCGTGGACCTGATCACCTTCGGGCCGCAGGACCTGGCGGCCGACTGCGGCCTGCTGGGCCAGCCGCGGCATCCGGAGGTGGAAGCCATGATCGACGCGGGCCTGCGGCGCGCGCGGCGCAACGGCAAAGCGGCAGGCATGACGGCGCTGACGGAAGACGACGCGCGCCGGTACGCGGCGGCGGGCGCCAACGTGCTGACCGTCGGCGCCGACATCGCGATGCTGCGCGGCCAGGCCGAGGCGCTGCACCGGCGCTACGTCGCGCCCGCCGCGAAGGCCTGACTGCCGCGACGGCCAGCCGCCAGGCGCGCCCGGCGCCCGGCCTGCGCCTCAGGCCTGCTCGTCGGCCGCGACCAGCGCCAGCGGCCCGCTGAAGCGGCCCATGTCGCCGCCCAGCCCCTGCGTGATGCGGAATGCGGCCTTCAGCAGCTGCGCTTCCGCCCGCCGCACCACGCCGCGGTTGAAGCGCCGCTGCGGGCCGGTGATGGCCAGCGCCCCGGCGATGCCCTGCGCGTCGAACACCGCGGCGGCCACGGCCGACATGTCGAGCGCGACCTCGCCCGCCGACGACACCACCAGGTTCTTGCGGATGCGCGCATAGGCCGGATCGAACGGCTCGCGAAAGGCCATCATGATCTTGCCGGCCGCGCCCTTGTCCATCGGCACGATGTCGCCCGGCGACAGGTGCGCGCGCACCAGCTGCGGCGAGTTCACGCGGTACAGGCAAAGCCGCAGGCCGTCGCGCTCGATGAAGAACGACGCGCTTTCGCCGAACTCGGCCACCAGCTCGCGCAGCGCCGGCAGGATGATCTCCGCGGGCTGCGTGGTCTGCTGGTAGACCGCCCCCAGGTAAAACGGCGTGGAGCCGATCTGGTAGGCGCCGTCGGGCCGGCGCAGCAGGTAGCCGAAGCGTTCCAGCGTGGCGGCCAGCCGCAGCGCGGTGCTCTTGTACAGCCCCGTGCGCGCGGCGATCTCGGTAAGGGTCAGGGCCCTGCGCGCGGAGCGGAAAGTGTCGAGAAGATGCAATGCTCGTTCTACGGCGGCGACGGTGCGCAGCTCTTCGTCTTTCATGTGCCAGATCATCCTCGGAACGGAGTGGGCCGCAGCCCAGGCCGACTATATCATCCGAGGATGCGGCGCAAGGGCGGCCCTGCGCCTGCCGCCCGCCCGCGGCAAGGCCGGCGCGCTACAGCCGCGCGCGGGTCTTCGCCGCCACGCCTTGCAGCCACGGCTGGCGCCGCCAGTGCGCGGCTTCGAACGCGCGGATGGCGTCGTCGTGCGCCACCGACGCGCCCACCAGGTCCCAGCCGTTCAAGAACATCCGATGGTGCATGGGCAGCATCGGGAAAGCCGCGGCGTGCGCGGCGCTGCGCACCGTCAGCGCGGCGACGTCGATCGACAGCCGGTTGCCGCCGGGCGTGGCGACCTCGTCCATGAAGCGCAGCGCATCGGCTTCCTCTACTTCCGCCAGCAGCAGGCCGTTGTTCATCGCGTTGGAGTAGAAGATCTCGCCGAAGCTGGGGGCCACCACGGCCCGGATGCCGAACTGCATCAGCCCCCAGACCGCGTGTTCGCGGCTGGAGCCGCAGCCGAAGTTGGGGCCGCCCACCAGGATGCGGCAGCCCGCGTATTCCGGCCGGTTCAGCACGAAATCGGGCCGCGCCCGGCCCTGCGGGTCGAAGCGCATGTCGTACAGCAGGCCGCGGTCCAGACCGGCCTTGTCGATGCCGCGCAGGAACTGCTTGGGCATGATCTGGTCGGTGTCGAGATTGCTGATCGGCAGCGGCGCCGCGACGCCTTCGATCGTGGAATGCTCAGCCAAGCGTGCTCTCCAGGTGACGGACGTCGGTGATACAGCCGGCCAGCGCGGCGGCGGCGGCCATCGCGGGGCTCATCAGGTGGGTGTAGCTGTCGCGGCCCTGCCGCCCTTCGAAATTGCGGTTGGTGGTCGAGGCGCAGCGCTCGCCGGGCGCCAGCACGTCGTCGTTCATGGCCAGGCACATCGAACAGCCGGGCTGGCGCCATTCGAAGCCGGCATCGGCCAGGATGGCGGCGATGCCTTCTTCCTCGGCCTGCCGCCGCACGGCGCCCGAGCCCGGCACCACCATCGCCCGCACGCCCGGATGCACTTTGCGGCCCTTGACCACGGCGGCCGCCGCGCGCAGGTCTTCGATACGGCCGTTGGTGCACGAGCCGATGAACACCCGCTGCACCGGCAGGCCGTCCAGCGAAACGCCGGCGGACAGGCCTGTATAGGCCAGCGCCTTTTCGAGCGCCAGGCGCTCCAGCCGATCCTGCGCGGCCTCGGGCGCCGGCACCCGTTCGCCGATCTCGATCGACTGGTCGGGGCTGGTGCCCCAGCTCACGTAGGGGCCGACCGCGGCGGCGTCGAAGCGGTGCTCGACGTCGAAGCGCGCGTCGTCGTCGGACCGCAGCTGCCGCCAGCATTCGCGCGCGGCCTCTTCCATGCCCGCCATGTCGACGGCGCGTTCCAGCACGTAGCGGATCGCCGCCTCGTCGGGCGCGATCAGCGCGCCGCGCGCGCCGGCTTCCACCGCCATGTTGCACAGGGTCATGCGAGCTTCGATCGACAGTGCCGAGATCGCGTCGCCGCAGAACTCGACCACGTGGCCGCGCGCGCCCTGCGCGCCGATGCGGCGGATGATGTGCAGCACCAGATCCTTGGCGGTGACGCCGGCCGCCAGTTCGCCGTCGACCCGGATGCGCATGTCGGCGGCGGTGCGATAGACCAGCGTCTGGGTCGCCAGCACGTGCTCCACTTCCGAGGTTCCGATGCCGAAGCCCAGCGCGCCGAGCGCGCCGTAGGTGGTAGTGTGGCTGTCGCCGCACAGCACCACCATGCCCGGCCGCACCATGCCGAACTCCGGCGCCACCACGTGCTCGATGCCCTGGAAACGGTCGTTGGTATCGAACATCGCCAGCCCGAAGTCGTCGCAATTGCGCTTCAGGTTGGTGGCCTGCAGCGCCGAGGCCGGATCGGCGATGATCCGGTGCGCCACCGGATGGGTAGGGATGATGTGGTCGACCACCGCCATCTGCTGCGCCGGCGCGGCCACCGGCAGCCCGCGCTCGCGCAGGCCGGCGAAGGCCTGCGGGCTGGTGTACTCGTTCATCACGTGCAGGTCGGCGTACAGCAGGACGTTCTGTTCGTCCAGGCGCAGTACGGTGTGCGAATCGACCAGTTTCTGGTAAAGCGTGCGGGGCGCCATGGCGGGCGTTCTCCGGTTACTGGATCTGGATGCCGGCGTCCTTGATGACTTTGGCGTACTTGGCCAGGTCGGACTTGATGGTCGCCTGGGCCTCCTGGGGCGAACTGGCGGTCACGCCATAGCCGGCTTCGGCCAGCGAGTTGACCACCTCCGGCATCCGCAGCACCTTCACCGCCGTCGCGTTCAGCTTGTCGATCACGGCGTCGGGCGTGCCGGCCGGCGCCAGCAGCGCCACCCAGGAATTCACGTCGTAGCCCGGCACGCCGGACTCGTCCAGGGTCGGCACGTCGGGCAGCACCTTGGCGCGCTCCAGGCTGCCGACGGCGATCGGGCGGACCTTGCCGGCCTTGATCAGCGGCACGGCCAGCCCCGGGCTGACGAAGCCGGCATCGATCTGGCCGCCCATCAGGTCGGTCATGAAGCCGCTCGACGTTTTGTACGGCACGTGCAGCCAGTGCGTGTTGGTGGCCGAGGCCAGCAGCTCGAACGCCAGGTGGAACACCGAACCGACGCCAGGCGAGCCGTAGGTCAGCTTCTGTTGCTCGGGCTTGCTGCGGGCATAGGCCAGCAGTTCCTGCAGGTTCTTGGCGGGCACCTTGGAATTGACCGTCAGCATCGCCTGGCCGGAAGTCATGATCGACACCGGCACGATGTCCTTGATGGGATCGTACGTGACCTTGGTCAGGCTCGGGTTGATGGCGTAGTTCAGCGATACCACGCCCAGCGTATAGCCGTCCTTGTCGGCGCGGCTCAGCTGCGTGGCGCCCACCACGCCGCCCAGCCCGGCCTGGTTCTCGATCACCATCGGCTGGCCGAGGATTTCCGACATGCGGGGGATGACGGTGCGGGCGACGGTGTCGCCGCTGGAGCCGGGAGAATGCATCACGATCACGTGGATCTGCTTGGTCGGGTAGGCCTGCGCCCAGGCGGATCCGGCGCCGGCAGCCGTGGCGATGAGCGCCGCAAGAACGTTCCGACAGCGACGCCAGGCGATTGCGTTGGTCAACATCTATAGTCTCCTCGGATGATTTGGAATATCGATTCTTTTTTTTAGTATATGGATTCTGCGTTTTTTATAATTATTTCTACAAAAACTTATTGTGTCTTCATAGTTAACAATGGAACCCGTCTCCGACCTGTCCTTTTTCGTGCTGGTGGCCGAGATGGGCAGCCTGCGCGCAGTCGCGCAGGAACTGGGCGTCACGCCGCCGGTGGTCAGCAAGCGGCTGGCGGCCATCGAGCGCCATCTGGGCGTGCGCCTGCTCAATCGCACCACCCGCCGCTCCAGCATCACGCCGGAGGGCCGGCTGTACCTGGAAGGCGCCCAGCGCATCCTGGGCGAGATCGCCGAGCTGGAACAGCACGTCACCGGCGCTCACACCGCGCCCAAGGGCCTGCTGCGGGTAGAGGCCACGCTCGGCTTCGGCCGCCTGCACATCGGGCCGGCGATGACCGAGTTCGCGCGGCGCTATCCGGAGGTGGAATTGCAGCTGCACCTGTCGGATGGCGTCTCCAGCGCGCGCGAAAGCATGTTCGACATCGCCATCCGCTTCGGCGAGCCGGCCGACGGACGCATCATCGCCCGCCGGCTGGCGTGCAACCGGCGCCGCCTGTACGCCGCGCCGCGCTACCTGGAGCGGGCCGGCACGCCGCAGGCGCCCGAAGACCTGGCCGACCATTCCTGCATCGTGATCCGCGAAAGCGAAGCGGCCTACGGCACCTGGCGCCTGGAGTCGCGCCATCGCAGGAAGACGGTCAAGGTGCGCGGCCCGGTCAGCACCAACCACGGCGAGGTCGCGCTCAGCTGGGCGCTGGCGGGTCAGGGCATCGTGATGCGTTCGGAATGGGAGGCCGCCGCCCACGTGCGCGCCGGCAAGCTGCGCACCGTGCTCGATTCGTGGTCCACTCCGGATGCCGACATCTACGCCGTTTATCCGGAACGCATGCACATGTCGTCGCGGGTGCGCAGCTTCCTCGACTTCCTGCTGCAGCGCTTCGAGCGGCAGCGCGGCGCCAACGGCGGCGCATACTGGTAGGGACCATGAAACAGCTCGAATTCTCCACCTTGCGGATCTTCGTGGCGGTTGCCGAAGAAGGCAGCCTGTCGGGCGCCGCGGAAAAGGTCCACCTGGCGATCGCCGCCGTCAGCAAGCGCATCACCGACCTGGAGGCCTCCAGCGGCGCCGCGCTGTTCCTGCGGCATGCGCGCGGCGTCTCGCTCACGCCGGCCGGCCATGCGCTGCTGCAGCACGCGCGCGAGATCCTGTTCCGCATCGACCAGATGCAGTCCGACCTGCACCAGTACACGCCCGGCATGAAGGGCCAGCTGCGGATCGCCTCCATCGGCACCGCGCTCAGCCAGTTCCTGCCCACCGACCTGAGCCACTTCAGCCGGGCCCACCCCAACGTGGTGATCGAGCTGAGCGAACTGCGCAGCACCGAGGTGATCGACGGCGTGCGCGACGGCCGCTTCGACATCGGCATCTTCGCCGCCACCACCCCGCACGACGGCCTGGCCACCTATCCCTACCATTCCGACGAGCTGTGCGTGGTGGTGCCGGGCGACCACCCGCTGGCCGGCCGCGCCAGCGTGCGCTTCGTCGACACCCTGGAATACCCCTATATCGGCCAGCCGCTGGGCAGCTCGCTGCTCAACACCCTGCTGGCCCACAGCGCGATGCGGCTCAAGGTCCGGTTCCACGTCCGCAGCGGCCACATCTTCTGCCGCATGGTGCACGAGGGCCTGGGCATCGGCGTGATGCCGGCGCAGTTCACCCAGCCGCACGCCGCCTCGATGAACATCCGCGCGCTGCGGCTCGACGAATCCTGGGCACGGCGCGAGATCTACGTGGGCGCCCGTTCCGAGCAAGGACTGTCGGCGCCGGCCCAGGAATTCATCGGCCATCTGCGCACGCCCGACGCCATGCGCTAGGCGCGGCGCGGCTTCGCGGGCAGCTTTCGCGCAGCGCGAAAGCTCGCTTGCACCATCGCTAAACCGGCGTCCGTCCCCGGTCTATATCATCGCCCCTCGCTCCTGGGGAACAGGCGACGAACCGAGGATTCCATTCCATGCACAACGAAGACATCGACCCCATCACGCTCGAGATCTGGTGGAGCCGGCTGATCGCCATCGCCGACGAATCGGCGACCGCGCTGCTGCGCACGGCCTTCACCACCATCATCCGCGAATCCAACGACTACGCCACCGCGCTGATGAACGCCGACGGCGACACGCTGGCCGAGTGCAGCGGCGGCATCCCCGCCTTCGCCGGCCTGCTGGGCACCACCACCCGCTCCTTCCTGGCCAAATTCCCGGCCCGCGAATGGCAGCCGGGCGACTGCGTCATCACCAACGATCCCTGGCTGGCGGCCGGGCACCTGCCCGACATCGCGATGGTCACGCCCGTTTTCTACGAAGGCCGGCTGGTGGGCTTCACCGGTTCGGTCGCGCATTCGGCCGACATCGGCGGCAGCCTGGGCGCGGAAAACCAGGAGCTGTTCGAGGAAGGCATCTGCATCCCGCCGATGCGGCTGTACCGCGCCGGCGAGCGCAACGAAGCGATGCTGGAGCTGTTCCTGAAGAACGTGCGCCTGCCCAAGCTGGTGCTGGGCGACCTGGAGGCCCAGCTGACGGCCAACCAGGTGTGCCGCCAGCGCGCGATCGAATTCCTGCAGGACACCGGGCTCAAGGACTTCCAGCACCTGTCGCACATCGTCCACCTCAAGGCCGAACAGGCGATGCGGCGCGCCATCGAGGCCATTCCCGACGGCGTCTACCGGGCCGGCGTCGACGCCGACGGCTTCGACCACCAGCCCACCCACATCGAGTGCACCGTCACGGTGGCCGGCAGCGAGATGACGCTCGACTACGCCGGCACCTCCAGGCAGATCAACCGCGGCATCAACTGCGTGCTGAACTACACCAAGGCCTATTCGCTGTACCCGGTGAAATGCCTGCTGGACCCGCGCACGCGCCGCAACGCCGGCTCGTATCGGCCGATCAAGGTGACGGCGCCGGCCGGCACCATCGTCAATCCCAACTACCCGGCCCCGGTGGCCGCGCGCCACCTGACCGGCCACATCCTGTGCTGCGCCATCTACCAGGCGTTGTCGCAGGTGATACCCGACCGCGTAATCGCCGACAGCGGCGGCGCGCCGGCGATGCGGGCCCGTTTCTCGGGCCTCGATGCCCAGGGCGGACGCTACACGCTGGCGCTGTTCGCCAGCGCCGGCATGGGCGCCTCGCCTCGGCGCGACGGCCTGTCGGCCACCGCCTTCCCGACCAATTCGGGCGCCGGCAGCGTCGAGGCGCTGGAATCGGTGTCGTCGCTGCTGTTCAAGAAAAAGGAGCTGCGCGTGGACTCGGGCGGCGCCGGCCGCTTCCGCGGCGGCCTGGGCCAGGAGATCGAGGTGCAGAACATCTCGTCCACGCCGATCCAGATGACCATCACCGGCGACCGCGAGAAGCATCCCGCGCTCGGCATCCTGGGCGGCCAGGCCGGCGCGGTGGCTTCGGCCCGGCTCGACAACGGCAAGACCCCGCGGCTGAAATCCAAGACCCCCATCGAACCGGGCGCCAGCGCCACGCTGTATTTCGCCGGCGGCGGCGGCTACGGGCCGCCCGAGGAACGCTCGCTCGATGCCATCGCCTACGACATCCGCAACGGCTACACGACCCTCGAACAGGCGCGCAAGGACTACGGCGCCCGGGTCGACGCCATCGCCAGCAGGTAAGCCATGCAAAAAACCACACTGATCGGCGTCGACATCGGCGGCACCTTCACCGACTTCGTCCTGCACGACGAGGCCCGCGGCATCACCCGCACCGGCAAGCGCCTGACCACGCCGGAAGCGCCGAGCGTGGCCATCGTCGAAGGCATCCGCCGGCTGCTGGCCGAAACCGATACCCACCCGTCGCAGCTGCACAGCATCGTGCACGGCACCACGCTCATCACCAACACCGTGCTGGAGCGCACCGGCGCCAGGGTGGGGCTGCTGACCACCGAGGGCTTCCGCGACGTGCTCGAAATGGGCCGCGAGATCCGCTACGACGTAGACGACCTGTACATGGACCCGGTGCCGGTCATCGTGCCGCGCTACCTGCGCCGCGGCGTGGCCGGCCGCATCCTGGCCGACGGCAGCCAGCATACGCCGCTCGACGAAGAGGGCGTGGCGGCCGCGGTGCGCGCGCTGGTGGAAGAGGAAAAAATCGAGGCGCTGGCGGTGGCCTTCCTGCATTCCTACCGCAACCCGGCGCACGAGCGGCGCGCGCTGGCCATCATCAAGGACATGTACCCCGGCTTGCTGGTGACCCTGTCGGCCGAGGTGGCGCCCGAGATCCGCGAATACGAACGCAGCAACACCGCCTGCGTCAACGCCTACGTGCAGCCGCGCGTGCATGGCTACCTGGACCGCCTGGGCAGCGACCTGGCCGGCCTGGGCTTCGCAGGCGACCTCTACATCATGCTGTCGGGCGGCGGCATCACCACGGTCGACGACGCCAAGGCCTACCCGGTGCGGCTGATCGAATCGGGGCCGGCGGCCGGCGCCATGGCGGCCTCCTACATCGCGCACGCCACCGGCGAGAACCGGCTGATCTCGTTCGACATGGGCGGCACCACCGCCAAGATGTGCCTGATCGAGAACGGCCAGCCGCACACCAAGCACGAGTTCGAGGCCGGCCGGCTGGACCGCTTCAAGCAGGGCTCGGGCCTGCCGCTGCGCGTAACCGTGGTCGACATGATCGAGATCGGCGCCGGCGGCGGTTCGATCGCCGGCATCGACAGCGTCGGCCTGATGAAGGTCGGCCCGCGCAGCGCGAGTTCCGTGCCCGGCCCGGTGGCCTACGGCCGCGGCGGCACCGAGCCCACCGTGACCGACGCCGACCTGTTCCTCGGCTACCTGAACCCGCAATACTTCCTGGGCGGCGAAATGGCGCTGTCGCTGGGCGCCGTCAAGGACGCGCTCAAGCGGCGCCTGGCCGACCCGCTCGGCATCGACCCGGTGGCGGCGGCGCGCGGCATCCAGGGCATCGTCGACGAAAACATGGCGGCCGCCACCCGCATGCACCTGTCGGAAAAAGGCCGCGACCCGCGCGCCTATTCGCTGATCGCCTTCGGCGGCGCCGGCCCGGTTCACGCCTATGCGCTGGCCAAGCTGCTCAAGGTGAAGCGGCTGATCGTGCCGCCGGGCGCGGGCGTGATCTCGGCCTTCGGCTTCCTGGTGGCCGCGCCCGCGGTCGACCTGGTGCGCGGCTACGCCACCGCGCTGGCCCAGGCCGACTGGGCCCACGTCAACGCCCTGTACGCCGAGATGGAAGCCTGCGCCCGCGCGCTGCTGCGGCAGGCCGGCTCGGATCTGGGCGAACTGTCCCTGACCTGGACCGCCGACATGCGCTACCTGGGCCAGGCCTTCGAGATCTCGGTCACCCTGCCCCAGGGCCCGCTGGATGCCAGCCACGCCGACGCGATCCGCCAGGCCTTCGCCGACACCTATGCCGGCCTGTTCGGCCACGTGGTCGACAACGTGCCGCTGGAAGTCACCAACTGGCGCCTGGCGGCGGCGCTGCCCGGCCGGCGCATCAGCCTGGCGCACCCGTCGGGCAGCGGTTCGCCCCTGCGCGGCGAGCGGCCGGTGTATTTTGCAGGCTTCGGCGACGTGCCCAGCCAGGTACTGGACCGCTACGGGATGGAGCCGGGCCAGGTATGGCATGGCCCGGCCGTGATCGAGGAACGCGAGTCGACCTGCTGCGTCGGCCCCGACTGCACGTTCCGGATCGACGACCACTACAACCTGGTGGTCGACATCGACTACGGCCAGACCCGGGCGCAGGCCGCCGAGGCCGCCCCGGCGCACGCTTCGTAAGCTTGCGCCGCCATCGAATCCAGGAGGAGATTCATGCCCCCCAGCAACAAGCGCAAGATCGTCGTCACCCAGCGCTTCTTCGACGATGAAACCCTGGCCTATCTGCACGCCAACGGCTGCGAGGTCGAAATCGCCGAGCTGCCGCCCGGCCAGGCCGACGGCGAACTCACCCACGACCACCTGGTTGGCCTGCTGAAGGATGCCCACGGCTGGATCGTCGGCCATGCGCGCGTGACCCGCGCGCTGCTGCAGGCGCTGCCGAAGCTGCAGGTGGTGTCGCGGCGCGGCGTCGGCTACGAACGCGTGGACCTCGACGCCGCGCGCGACCTCGGCAAGGTGGTGGCGGTGGCGGCCGGCGGCAATGCCGCGTCGGTGGCCGACCACGCCATCGGCATGATGATCGCCGTCGGCCGCCGCCTGCGCGAATCGCAGCAAAACATGCTGAACGGCAACTGGTCGATCCTGCTCGGCACCGACCTCTACCGCAAGACGGTGGGCGTGGTCGGGCTGGGCCGCATCGGCCGCGGCGTGGTGCAGCGGCTGCGCGGTTTCGAATGCAACATCCTGGTCCACGCGCCGCGACCCGACGCCGCCTATGCGCGCGAGGCCGGCATCGCCTATGCAGACCTGCCCACGCTGTTCGCGCAGAGCGACTACCTGACCCTGCACGCGCCGCTCACCGACGCCACCCGCCATCTGGTGAACCGCGACACTATCGGGAAGATGAAGCGCACCGCCATCCTGATCAACACCGCCCGCGGCGGCCTGGTGGAAGACGCCCACCTGCTGGCCGCGCTCAAGGAAGGCCGCCTGGGCGGCGCCGGGCTCGACGTGTTCATGAGCGAAAGCGATCCCTCCTACCGTTCCGTCACCGACGAACTGCTGGCGCTGCCCAACGTGGTCGCCACGCCGCACGCCGGCGCCTCGACCAAGGAAGGTCTGGACCGCACCAACATGATCGCGGCGCGTTCCATCGTGGCGGTGCTGGACGGCGGTTCGCCGCCGCCCGAGTGCGTGGTGGCCGACGGCCGCACGAACCGGCCGCAATCCGCCTGAGGCCTTTTCCGGCATGACGACAATCACTACACCAACGAGGCACGATATGACCGATAGCTCAGTCGAAGTACGGGTGCTGGCCGCATCCGGCGTATGCGGCTCGGGTTTCAAGGAGAGTTCGCTGGAGGCGGGCCTGGCCCGCAATCCGCATTTCATCGGCTGCGACGCCGGCTCCACCGATCCCGGGCCGTTCTCGCTCGGCTCGGGCAAGACCGCTTTCCCGCTGCGCGCGATCAAGCGCGACCTGCGGCTGATGCTCAAGGCGGCCCGCAAGGCGAAGATCCCGCTGCTGCTCGGCTCGGCCGGCACGGCCGGCGGCAAGCCCCACCTGGAACTGGTCAGGCAGATGGTGCTCGACATCGCGCGCGAGGAGAAGCTGTCGTTCAAGCTGGCGCTGATCCATGCCGAGCAGGACAAGGAATACCTCAAGAAGCGCCTGGCCGAAGGCCGCATCAAGCCGCTGAAGCCGGCGCCCGAATTCGACGCCGGCGTGATCGATCGCTCCACCCGCATCGTCGGCATGATGGGCGAGGAACCCTATCTGCGCGCGCTCGACGAAGGCGCCGAGGTGGTGATCGCCGGCCGCTCCAGCGACTGCGCGATCTTCGCCGGCATCCCGATCCGCATGGGCGTGGCGCCGGGCATCGCCTGGCACGCCGCCAAGATCCTCGAATGCGGCGCCGCCGCCGCGGTGGCGCGCCCTGCCCCCGACTCGATGCTTGCCACGCTGCGCGCCGACCACTTCGACCTCGAACCGCTCGACCCGGAACTGCGCTGCAGCCCGCTCAGCGTGGCCGCCCACAGCCTGTACGAAAACGCCGACCCCTACCGCCTGATCGAATCGAGCGGCGTGCTGGACCTGACCACCGCCAGCTACGAGGCGCTGGACGACCGCCGCGTGCGGGTGCGCGGCAGCCGCTTCGAACCGGCGCAAACGTACACCGTCAAGCTGGAAGGCGCCGAGATGGCGGGCTACCAGAGCATCGTGATCGGCGGCATCCGCGATCCCTACATCATCCGCCAGCTCGACAGCTGGCTGGAACGCCTGCGCGCCGCCGTGGCCAAGCGCGTGGCCGACGTCTTCGCCGACGATCCGGAGGCCGGCAAGCACCTGTTCAACATCCGCGTCTACGGCAAGGACGGCGTGATGGGGCCGCTGGAACCGGTGCGCGAGGTCAAGTCGCACGAGGTCTGCCTGGTGCTGGAGGTGACCGCCGCCACCCAGGAAGCCGCCTCCACCATCGTCTCGATGGCGCGCCACCAGGCCCTGCACCTGCCGATCCCGGAATGGAAGGGCTTCATCACCGGCGTGGCCTGCACCTACAGCCCCGCCCACATCGAGCGCGGCCCGGCCTACCGGTTCTGCGTCAACCACGTCGTCGAACCGGACGACCCCTACGAAATGTTCCCCATCGAACACGTAACCGTCGGCTGAGGAGACCGAACATGACCACACTGGGCGAATTGGCGCGGCTGATCCGCAGCAAGAACGCAGGGCCGTTCGAGCTGACCTTCGACATCATGTTTGCCGAAGAAGAAAATTTCCGCCGCGTGCGCGACAGCAAGGTGCTGACGCGCGAGCTGATCGCGGGCATCTACCGGGTGCCGCCCGACGACGTGAAGTTCTTCGTGGTGCCGGAGGCGCTGGCCTTCAAGGCCTCGATCCCGCGCCCGCGCTTCCAGGGCGACCTGCTCGACACCGACGGCCACGGCGGCCAGCAGTACGCGCCGCTGGTGGACATCGAAATCCCCTGATTCGATACAATCCGGGGATCGCAACGAATCACGCAGGCAGGTGCCCCATGGCAAGAACAGTCTATTGCGTCAAGCTGAAGCGCGAAGCCGAAGGGCTCGACTTCCCGCCCTACCCCGGCGAACTCGGCACCAAGATCTGGCAGAACGTCTCGAAAGAGGCCTGGCAGGAATGGATGCAGACGCAAACACGCCTGGTCAACGAAAACCGCCTCAACCTGGCCGACGCGCGCGCCCGCAAGTACCTGGCGCAGCAGATGCAGCGCTTCCTGTTCGAAGACGGCAACGTCGAAGCCCAGGGCTACGTCCCGCCCTCGGCCTGAAGACGATCCCCAAACGAACGGGCCATGCCGAAACGCCGCATGGCCCGTTTGTTTTGCGTCGAGCGGCCCGGTCAGCTCGCGGCTTCGCGCTCCACGTTGTCTACGCCGGTGTGCCGCACGTCGCGACCCTTCACCATGTAGACCACCAGCTCGCACATGTTCTTGGCATGGTCGCCTATGCGCTCCAGCGCCTTGGCGATGAACAGCAGCTCGATCGAACGCGAAATGGTGCGCGGATCCTCGATCATGTAGGTGATCAGCTGGCGGATCACGCCCTGCCATTCGGTGTCCACGCTCTTGTCCTGCCGCACCACCTGGGCCGCGGCCTGGGCGTCGAGCCGGGCGAAGGCGTCGAGCGCCTTGCGCAGCATGGTCACCACGCTGTTGGCCATGTGCCACAGCTCGACCGCGGGCATGTTCATGCGGCCGGCTTCGTGGATCATCTTGGACATGCGGGCGATCTTCTCGGCCTCGTCCCCGGCGCGCTCCATGTCGGTGATCATCTTGATCACGGTGATCAGCATGCGCAGATCGCCGGCCGCCGGCTGGCGGCGCGCCATGATGTGGCTGCAGGCCTCGTCGAGCTCGATCTCGAACTGGTTGACCTCCGCGTCGCGGACGATCACGCGCTCGAGCGCGACCAGGTCGCCGTTGGCCAGGCCATCGATGGCCGCCGTGATCTGGGACTCGACCAGACCGCCCATCTGCAGAAAGCGCGACCTGACTTCTTCGAGTTCCGTATCGAATTGCTTGTGGGTATGTTCGGTCATGCCGGCTCCTGACGAATGGTCGTGGGCAGTCGCTTATTTCGGATAGCGAAGTTTATGAACGGTACATGACAAGAATATGTCGACCACCCGGCCAGGGGCTCTATACATGCCTGGGTTTATCTAGGCGCCGCACGCCGTTTTGCGTGGCCAGCAGCGCGACGTCGGCGCCGCGCAGCGCGAACAGCCCGCAGGTCACCACGCCGGGGATGTCGTTGATGACTTTTTCCAGGCCTTTCGGCTCGGCGATCCGGATGCCGTGCACGTCGAGGATCACGTTGCCGTTGTCGGTGGTGAAGCCGGCGCGCAGGCGCGGCTGGCCGCCCAGCAGGCGCAGCGCGCGCGCCACCGCCTCGCGCGCCATAGTAATCACTTCCACCGGCAGCGGGAAGGCGCCCAGGTTTTCCACCAGCTTGGATTCGTCGGCGATGCAGATGAAGCGCTCGGCCACCGACGCGACGATTTTCTCGCGCGTGAGCGCGCCGCCGCCGCCCTTGATCATGTGCAGGTGATCGTCGATCTCGTCGGCGCCGTCCACGTAGATCGGCATGGAGGCCACGTCGTTCAGGTCGAACACGGCCAGGCCGTGGCCCGCCAGCCGCGCGGCGCTGCGCTCGGAGCTGGCCACCGTGCCGCGGATGCGGCCCCGGTAGGCGGCCAGGCCGTCGATGAACAGGTCGGCGGTCGAGCCGGTGCCGACGCCGATCACGACGTCGGGCGCGGCGACTTCCTCGACGAAGGCCAGGGCGGCATCGGCCGCCTGCTGCTTGAGCTGTTGTTGGGAAAGCATGGAGCGATGAACCCGCGGATGAAAGACAGGAAGACACTTTAGCAGAGCGCCGCGCCGCCCCGCGCGGGCCGGCCGCGGGCAAGGCTGGCCAGGGTCGCGGCCCGGCGGCTCAGTTGCCGCCCGCCTCCGCCCCCGGTTCCTCGTCGGCGGCGTCGTCGCTTCCCAGCAACTGCTGCGCCTCGGTTTCGGGCAGCGCCTCGACCGTGCGCAGGTTGCGCAGCATCACCCGCGTGCGGGTCTCCGTCTGGCCGATCTTGTTGCTGGCGGTCTCCAGCGTCTTTTTGACGCTGGCCAGCGCATCGCCGAACTTGCCGAATTCGGACTTGACCGCGCCCAGCACCTTCCAGACCTCCGACGAACGCTGCTCGATCGCCAGCGTGCGAAAGCCCATCTGCAGGCTGTTGAGCAGCGCCGCCAAAGTGCTGGGCCCGGCCACGTTGATGCGCAGCCCGTGCAGCCGGTCGACCAGCGAGGTGCGCCGCAGCACTTCGGCATACAGGCTCTCGGTGGGCAGGAACATGATGGCGAAGTCGGTGGTGTGCGGCGGCGCCACGTATTTGCCGGCGATGCGCCGGGCCTCCAGCTCGACGCAGCGCTCGAAGGCCGTGCCGGCCGCCCGCAGCGCTTCGGCGTCGGCGCGCTCCTGCGCCTCGACCAGGCGCTCGTATTCTTCCTTCGGGAACTTCGAATCGATCGGCAGCCAGACCGGCGCGCCGCCGTCGCCCCGGCCCGGCAGCCGGATGCCGTACTCCACCAGCTCGTCGCTGCCCGGCACCGGCTTGACGTTGCGGCCGTACTGGGCCGGCGTCATGGTCTGCTCGATCAGCATGCCGAGCTGGACTTCGCCCCAGGTGCCGCGCGCCTTGACGTTGGTCAGCACCCGTTTGAGGTCGCCCACGCCGGCCGCCAGCGTCTGCATCTCGCCCAGCCCCTTGTGCACGGCGTCGAGACGGTCGGACACCAGCCGGAACGATTCGCCCAGCCGCTGCTCCAGCGTGGCGTGCAGCTTCTCGTCGACGGTGCGGCGCATCTCTTCGAGCTTGGCCGCGTTGTCGGTCTGCAGGTCTTTCAGGCGCTGTTCCACCGCGGTCCGCACTTCGTTCATGCGGCGGTCGTTGACGTCGATCAGCGCCCTCAGCTGTTCGGAGAACTGTTCGGCGAAGCGCCGCAGCGACTGGCTGCTTTCCTCGCGCGTGGCCGCCGCGTCGCGCGCCAGCGAGGCGCGCACCGTCTCGAAGCGTTCCTGCAGCTGCGTGGTCAGCGCCACCAGGTTCTGCGCGAAGGCGTCGAGCTGCTGGTTCAATACCTGTGCCTGCTGCGCATGCTGGTGCCCAAAGGACTGCTGGCCCTGCGCCAGCGCCTGCACCAGCTCGCCGCGCAGGCCGCGCACGGATTCCGACAATTCGGTGCGCAAGCCGCGCTGGCTTTCGCCGATCTCGGCCCGCAAAGCGCGTTCCAGGCGCTCCTGGGTCGCCAGTACCTGATCGAGGCGACCGTCGCCCGCCTGCCGGCCGCGCGCCAGGACGGCGATCCATGCGCCGACCGCAGCCGCCACGGCGGCGATCGCGGCGATCCACGGCAGAAGCTCAGTCATGGGTGTGCCCTCCTGTCGCTGCGCGACATCCTTCCTGAGGGAGGGCGCGCGCCCCCTTCGGGCGGCCGGGCGGGCGCGCTCATTGGTGTACCCTCCTGTCGCTGCGCGACATCCTCCCCGGGGGAGGGCGCGCGCCCTTCGGGCGGCCGGGCGGGCGCGCTCACTGGTGTACCCTCCTGTCGCTGCGCGACATCCTCCCCGGGGGAGGGCGCGCGCCCTTCGGGCGGCCGGGCGGGCGCGCTCATGGCGCCTCCTGCCGGTTGCGCATCCAGTCGGCCGTTTCGTAGAACGACCCCAGCAGCCGCTCGGCCAGGGCGGGTTCGACGCCGACGTCCTGCATCGCGCGGCCCATGCAGACCACCCACTGGTCGCGTTCGGCGCGGCCGATGGAGAACGGCAGGTGGCGCGCCCGCAGCCGCGGGTGGCCGAAGCGGCTGATGTAATGGTCCGGCCCGCCCATCCAGCCGCACAGGAACCAGAACAGCTTGTTGCGGGCGTTGTCGAGCGAGGGCCCGTGCGCCGCGCGCAGTTCGGCCAGGTCGTCATCCAGGTCCATCAGGTCGTAGAAGCGATCGACCAATGCGCGCACTTTTTCCTCGCCGCCGATCCGCTCGAAGATCGTGACGGCCGGCTCGGCGGTTGCCGCCGGCGAAGTCGATGTGTTGTTGTCTGCTTGCATAAAAAATTATCAGGCCTCACGAAGCGTGGCCAGCGGCGGCTGCGTCAGCACGCCGCGCAGCCCCATCCAGCCGCCGGCCATGGCGCACAGCATGCCGGCCGCCAGGCCGGCCACCCACACCCACAGCTTGGGCTGCCAGCCGAAATCGAACACGAAATGCGCCAGCAGCGCGGCCACCACCGAGGCGCCGGCCGCGGCCAGCAGGCCGGCCAGCGCGCCGACGGCCGACAGCTCCAGCCATTGCGCCGCCGACAGCTGCTGCCGCGTCGCGCCCAGCGCGCGCAGCAGCCCGGCCTCGCGCACCCGCTCGTCGCGCGTGGAGGCCAGGGCCGCGTACAGTACCAGACAACCGGCGGCCAGCGTGAACAGGAACAGGAACTGCACCGCCGCCACCACCTGGTCGAGCACCGCCTGCACCTGGCGCAGGATGGCGCCGGTGTCGAACACCGTCAGGTTCGGGAAGCGGCGCACCAGGTCGCCGATCGCGCCGGCGCGGTCGTCCGGCACGTGCAGCGAGGTGATCCAGCTTTGCGGCATGCCGGCCATGACCGAGGGCGACATGATCGCGAAGAAATTCACCTTCATCGAATCCCAGTCCACCTTGCGCAGTCCGGCCACGCGCACGTCTATCTGGTTGCCGGCGATGTCGTAGCGCAGCATGTCGCCCACATGGATGCCCAAGGTCTGCGCGATGCCCTCCTCCATCGATACCTCGGCCGCATCCGGATGCAGCCAGCGCCCGCCGGCCAGCCGGTTGTGGCCGGGCAGTTCGTCCATGTACGACAGGTTGAATTCGCGATCCACCAGCCGCTTGGCGCGCGTGTCTTCGTAGTCGGCCGGCCCCACCGGCCGGTCGTTGATCGCGATCAGGCGGCCGCGGATCATCGGGTACAACTCGACCTGTTCCAGCCCCGCCTGCCGCAGCGCCTGCCTGACCGCGTCGCGCTGGTCGGGCTGGATGTTGATCAGGAAGCGGTTGGGCGCATCGGGCGGCGCCGCGCGGCGCCAGCCGTCGACCAGGTCGGTGCGCGTGATGGACAGCAGCAACAGCGCCATCAGGCCCACCGCCAGCGCGCACACCTGCGCCACCGTGGCGCCGCGCCGCCGCACCACGCCCGCCAGCGCGAAACGCAGCGCCACCGAGCCGCGCTGCCAGCGCCGCACCGGCTCCAGCAGCCGCACGCCGAACCAGCCCGCGCCGGCGAACACCAGGAAGCCGCCGAAAAACCCGCCCGCGATCATCGCGCCCAGCAGCAGGTCTTGCGCGAACCACAGCAACAGCAAAGCGAAGCCGAACGCCCCCACGCCGTAGCCGAGCGCGGTGCGGGCCTGCGGCATCCCGGTATCGCGCCGCAACACCCGCACCGGCGGCACGTGCCGCAACTGCGCCAGCGGCGGCAGGGCGAAGCCCAGCAGCAGCCACACGCCGGCCAGGAAGCCCTGCAGCGCCGGCAGCGCCGTGGCGCGCGGCAGTTCGGTAGTGATCAAGTCGCCCAGCGCGGCGATCAGCGCTTCGTGCGCGGCATAGCCGATCACGCTGCCCGCTGCCGAGGCGGCCAGCGCGAGGATCAGGAACTCGGCCGCGAACAACTGCGACACCCGCCGCTGCGTGGCGCCCAGGCAGCGCATCACGGCCACGCCGTCGAGGTGGCGCAGCGTGAAGCGGCGCGCCGCCAGTGCCACCGCGACGGCGGCGATCAGCGCCGCCAGCAGCGCCACCAGCGACAGGAAACGCTGCGCGCGGTCGATCGTCTGGCGCATCTCGGGCCGGCCCGAATCCAGCGTGTCGATCCGCTGGCCGCGCTCCAGGTTGGCGGCCGCCCAGCCCGCGTACTGCCTGACGGCCTCGGGCCGGCCGGCAACCAGCAGGCGGTAGGTGATACGGCTGCCGAAGGCCACCAGCCCGGTGCCGGGCAGGTCGTCGGCGCGGATCATCACGCGCGGCGCGATATTGATGAAATTCATGCCGCGGTCGGGCTCGATCGTGATGAGGCGGGCTATCCGGAAACGCTTGTCGCCCAGTTGCAGTTCGTCGCCCACGCGCGCCTGCAGCAGGCCCAGCAGCTGCGGATCGACCCATGCCGTGCCGTGCTCGGGAATACCGCCGGCCGGCGTGTCGGGGCCGGCCGGGTCGAGCGCCACGCGCACGCCGCCGCGCAGCGGATAGCCCGGCTCGACCGCCTTCAGCGCCGCCAGCTGCGAGCGCGCGTCGTCGCCGCTGCCGGCGCCGGCCATCGACGGGAACTGGATCGTTCCCGATACCTCCAGCCCCAGCTCGCGCGCGCGGTCCCGCTGCGCGGCCGACGGCGGCGTGTCGGACTGGATCACCAGGTCGGCGCCGAGCAGTTGTCCGGCATCGCGCACCAATGCGCCGCGGATGCGGTCGGCCAGGAAACCGACGCTGGTTACAGCCGACACCGCGATCACCAGCGCCAGGGCCAGCAGCCGCAATTCGCCGGCCCGCCAGTCGCGCGCCGCCATGCGCCAGGCCTGGCTCAACAAGGACGAAAAATCACGCAAGACCGTGCTCCCGGAACGAGCCGGAGAATCCGGCCCATCCACATAATATTTGTTTACGGAAGTTACCTGGGCTGAACAGTACGATCGGCAAGCGATGTATCCATTTGAAATTACCTAACGTTTCAATACAGGTAATTAATTTTACGAATGATGCCCGCACGCGTATCTTGCCCATACGGATTCGCCACCCGGCAGTCGTCGACATAGAAGGGGAAAACACATGTCTACCGAATCGAAGTGCCCGTTTTCGGGCGGAGCGCTCAATCGGGCATCCGTGGTCGGCCGGTCGAATATCGACTGGTGGCCGCAGCAGCTGAATCTGAAAATCCTGTCCCAGCACCCGCCGAAGTCCAATCCCATGGACAAAGACTTCAACTACGCCGAAGCGTTCAAGAGCCTGGACCTGGCGGCGGTGAAAAAAGACCTGCGCGAGCTGATGACAGACTCGCAGGACTGGTGGCCGGCCGATTTCGGCCACTACGGCCCCTTCTTCATCCGCATGGCATGGCACAGCGCCGGCACCTACCGCACCAGCGACGGCCGCGGCGGCGCCGGCTCCGGCCAGCAGCGCTTCGCGCCGCTCAACAGCTGGCCCGACAACGTCAGCCTCGACAAGGCGCGCCGCCTGATCTGGCCGATCAAACAGAAATACGGCCGCAAGATCTCCTGGGCCGACCTGATCGTCCTGACCGGCAACGTGGCCCTGGAATCGATGGGCTTCAAGACCTTCGGCTTCGGCGGCGGCCGCGAAGACGCCTGGGCGCCCGACGAGGACGTCTACTGGGGCGCCGAAACCGCCTGGCTGGGCGGCGACAAGCGCTACACCGGCGAGCGGCTGCTGGAAAACCCGCTGGCGGCCGTGCAGATGGGCCTGATCTACGTCAACCCCGAGGGCCCCGACGGCAACCCCGATCCGGTGGCCGCGGCCAAGGACATCCGCGAAACCTTCGCCCGCATGGCGATGAACGACGAGGAAACCGTCGCGCTGATCGCCGGCGGCCACACCTTCGGCAAGACCCACGGCGCCGGCCCGGCCACCCACGTGGGCCCCGAGCCCGAGGCCGCCGGCCTCGAAGAGCAGGGCCTGGGCTGGCGCAGCAGCTACGGCACCGGCGTGGGCGCCGATGCGATCACCAGCGGCCTGGAAGTGATCTGGACCACCACGCCCACCAGGTGGAGCAGCAATTTCTTCTGGAACCTGTTCGGCTACGACTGGGAACTGACCAAGAGCCCGGCCGGCGCACACCAATGGCAGCCCAAGGGCGGCGCCGGCGCCGGCACGGTGCCCGACCCGCACGATCCGGACAAGCGGCGCACGCCTGCCATGCTCACCACCGACCTCGCCTTGCGCTTCGACCCGGCCTACGAAAAGATCTCGCGCCGCTTCTACGAGAACCCGGACCAGTTCGCCGACGCCTTCGCCCGCGCGTGGTTCAAGCTGACCCACCGCGACATGGGCCCGCGCGTGCGCTACCTCGGCCCGGAAGTGCCGGCCGAAGAGCTGATCTGGCAGGATCCCATCCCCGCGGTCAACCACCCGCTGGTCGACGAACAGGATATCGCCGGCCTCAAGGCCAAAATCCTGGCCTCGGGCCTGTCGGTATCGGAACTGGTGTCGACCGCGTGGGCCTCGGCCTCCACCTACCGCGGCTCCGACAAGCGCGGCGGCGCCAACGGCGGGCGCATCCGTCTCGCCCCGCAAAAGGACTGGGAGATCAACCAGCCGCAGCAGCTGGCCAAGGTGCTGGAAACGCTGGAAGGCATCCGGGGCAGCTTCAATTCCGCGCAGACCGGCGACAAGAAAATCTCGCTGGCCGACCTGGTCGTGCTGGGCGGTTGTGCCGGCGTCGAACAGGCGGCCCGCAACGCCGGCCACAGCGTGACGGTCCCCTTCACGCCCGGCCGCATGGACGCCTCGCAGGAACAGACCGACGTCGAATCGTTCGCCGTGCTCGAACCGCTGGCCGACGGCTTCCGCAACTACCTGCGCGAGAAATACAGCGTGCCGGCCGAAGTCCTGCTGGTCGACCGGGCGCACCTGCTGACGCTGAGCGCGCCCGAAATGACGGTCCTGGTCGGCGGCCTGCGCGTGCTCGGCGCCAACGCCGACAAGAGCGACCACGGCGTCTTCACCAGGCAGCCCGGCGCGCTGACCAACGACTTCTTCGTCAACCTGCTCGACATGGGCACGCAGTGGAAAGCCCTGTCCGACGCGCAAGACCTGTTCGAAGGCCGCGACCGCAAGACCGGCGAAGTCAAATGGACCGGCACGCGCGTAGACCTGGTATTCGGCTCGAACTCCATCCTGCGCGCCCTGGCCGAGGTCTACGCCAGCGCCGACGCGAAAGAAAAGTTCGTGCGCGACTTCGTGACGGCCTGGACCAAGGTCATGAACCTCGACCGCTTCGACCTGGCCACCTGAGCCCGCTGCAGTAAATAAAACGGCGCCCGGGATTGCCCCCGGACGCCGTTTTTGCGGCAACCCCTCCAGGGCACAGCGGATCCGGCTTTGCCGGTCCGCCAGTGCCGCCCTGCGCATGCCACCGCCCCACCCAGGATGCGGCGGATCCGGCTCCGCCGGTCCGCGCGCATCGCCCCCTGGGGGGCGCGCGTAAGCGCGTAGGGGGGTTTACACAGCCTCTGCGTTGGCGATCGCCTTGATCGACAGGCGCAGGCGGCCCTTGTCGTCGGCCTCGATGACCTTGACGCGAACCTGCTGGCCTACCTTGAGCACATCGTTGATGTTGGCGATGCGGTGGTTGGCGATCTCGGAAATGTGCAGCAGGCCGTCGCGGCCCGGCAGCACTTGCACGATGGCGCCGAAATCGAGCAGGCGCAGCACGCTGCCTTCGTACACCTGGCCCACTTCGACGTCGGCGGTCAGGTCGGCGATGCGGCGCTGGGCTTCCTTGGCGCGGTCCAGGTCGACGCTGGAGATGACGATGGTGCCGTCGTCGGAGATGTCGATCTGGGTGCCGGTTTCCTCGGTCAGCGCGCGGATCGTGGCGCCGCCCTTGCCGATCACGTCGCGGATCTTCTCGGGGTTGATCTTCATCGACAGCATGCGCGGCGCGAAGGCCGACAGCTCGCCGCGCGAACCGTCGAGGGCCTCGCGCATCTTGCCGAGGATGTGCAGCCGGCCCTCGCGGGCCTGGGCCAGCGCGACCTGCATGATTTCCTTGGTGATGCCTTGGATCTTGATGTCCATCTGCAGCGCCGTCACGCCGTTGGCGGTGCCGGCCACCTTGAAGTCCATGTCGCCCAGGTGGTCCTCGTCGCCCAGGATGTCGGTCAGCACGGCGAACTTGCCGCCGTCCTTGATCAGGCCCATGGCCACGCCGGCCACGTGATCCTTGATCGGCACGCCGGCGTCCATCATCGCCAGCGAGCCGCCGCACACCGAAGCCATCGACGACGAGCCGTTGGATTCGGTGATTTCCGACACCACGCGGATGGTGTACTGGAAGTCTTGCGGCGCCGGCAGCATCGCCACCAGCGCGCGCTTGGCCAGGCGGCCGTGGCCCACTTCGCGCCGCTTGGGCGTGCCGATGCGGCCGGTTTCGCCGGTGGCGAACGGCGGCATGTTGTAGTGGAGCATGAAGCGGTCGCGGTACTCGCCCATCAGCGCGTCGATCACCTGCTCGTCCTGCTTGGTGCCGAGGGTGGCGATCACCAGCGCCTGGGTTTCGCCGCGGGTGAACAGCGCGCTGCCGTGGGCGCGCGGCAGCACGCCCAGGCGGATGCTGATCGGGCGCACCGTGCGGGTGTCGCGGCCGTCGATGCGGGGCTCGCCGTTCAGGATCTGGCCGCGCACGATCTGCGCCTCGAAGTCGAACAGGATGTTGTCGACCTCGACCGAATCCGGCACGTTGCCGCCGCTGGCCTCGGCCTGCGCGGCCAGGCGCGCATGTACGTCGGCGTAGACTTCGCGCAGGCGGGTGGTGCGGTCCTGCTTCTGGCGGATCTGGTAGGCGGCCTTCAGGCCTTCTTCGGCCACCGCGCGCACGGCGGCGATCAGCGGCTCGTTCTTGGCCGGCGGCTGCCAGTCCCACTCGGGCTTGCCGGCTTCGCGCACCAGGTCGTTGATGGCGTTGATGACGGCCTGCTGCTGCTCATGGCCGAACACCACGCCGCCCAGCATGATTTCTTCCGACAGCTCCTGCGCCTCGGATTCGACCATCAGCACGGCGGCGTCGGTGCCGGCCACCACCAGGTCGAGCTTGGAATTCTTCAGCTGCGAGGTGGTGGGGTTCAGCACGTACTGGCCGTCGATCCAGCCCACGCGGGCGGCGCCGATCGGGCCGTTGAACGGGATGCCGGAGATCGCCAGCGCGGCCGAGGAGCCGATCATCGCGGCGATGTCGGGATCGATCTCGGGATTGACCGACAGCGTGTGGATGACCACGTGCACGTCGTTGTAGAAGCCTTCCGGGAACAGCGGCCGCAGCGGGCGGTCGATCAGGCGGGAGGTCAGCGTTTCCTTTTCGGAGGGCTTGCCCTCGCGCTTGAAAAAGCCGCCGGGAATGCGGCCGGCCGCGTAGGTCTTCTCGATGTAGTCGACCGTCAGCGGGAAGAAATCCTGGCCCGGCTTGGCGCGCTTGGAACCGACCACGGTGGCGAGCACCACCGTGTCTTCGATCGACACGACCACGGCGCCCGACGCCTGGCGCGCGATTTCGCCGGTTTCCAGGGTGACGGTATGCTGGCCGTATTGGAATGTTTTGGTGACTTTATTGAACATGACAGGCATCCTTGTTGGTTGCCGCCCCGAAACGAAAATGCCTGTGACAGGCGGTCCTGACACAGGCACTCTTGAACTTCAGGACGGCATGGCGGGTGTGCCGGCGCGGCGGGGCCGCGACCGTGGAACACGGCCGGCCTCCGGCGCCCGGGCGGCGAACGCCGCGCGGGCATGGACCGCGCTGGCGGCGATGCTCACTTACGCAGACCGAGCTTCTCGATCAGCGCGCGGTAGGCGTCGGCGTTGCGGCCCTTGAGATAGTCGAGCAGCTTGCGGCGGCGGCTGACCATGCGCAGCAGGCCCCGGCGCGAGTGGTGGTCTTTGGTGTGCTCTTTGAAGTGACCGGTGAGCTCGTTGATGCGGGCGGTCAGCAGCGCGACCTGCACTTCGGGCGAACCGGTGTCGCCCTGGGCGCGCTGGAATTCTGAAACGATGCTTGCTTTGTTGATGTCAGCAACCGACATGATGTCCTCTCCAGACAGGCGGCGGGGCCGAGGCGCCCCGTCGTGAGTGATTTCTTGCGAACGGCCGCTTCCGGGTGCGCACCCGTGCTGCGGCATGAACTGCCGGCTATTGGCCGGGCAGCCAGTAAGTATAGCCCATCCCAGCGCTGTTGCGCCAGTTCCGGCCACCCGGGCCGCGCCTGGCGGTGCGCCGACGCCATACAATAACCATAACCTATCGCCGGCACGCGGCGCAGAACCGCCGCCGGGCTCACCAAGATTGGAGGACGGATCCATGGGCATTGCCAAATCCCTGCGCGGCGCGACCGCCGCCGCGGCCGCCGCGCTACTGCTGGCAGCCTGTGCCAGCCCCGCCAGCATCCAGCCCGGGGAGCCGCTCGGCTCGGTCACCCAGCGGCTGGGCCGGCCCACGCTCGAAATGCCGCGCCCCGACGGCGGCACCCGGCTGATCTGGTCGACCCAGCCGATGGGGCAGTTCGTCTGGGTGACCGACGTCGACGCCAGCGGCAAGACCATCTCCAACCAGCAGGCGCTGACCACCGAGAACTTCGACCGCATCAAGATCGGCGAATGGGATACCGAGCGCCTGCGGTACGAATTCGGGCCGCCGGCGGAAATCAGCCGCGTCGGGCTGCGCGGCGAGCATCTCGTCTGGTCGTACCGCTATCGGCAGGATGGGGTGTGGAACTCGCTGATGCATATCTACATCAGCGACAGCGGCAAGGTCGAGCGCTTCCATCCCGGGCCCGACCCGCTGGCCGAACCGCGCGACGGGATGTTCATGTTCTGAAACAGCGGGCCGGGCTTCGCGATGCCGGCCCTGCGCCATGCATAGGGCCACGGCCGGCGCGAGGCCGCGCGGCTGCTCATTCCAATTGCAGGCCCAGCCGGGCCACCAGCTTTTTCCACTTGGCCGTTTCCGACCGGATCAGGTCGCCGAACGCCTCGGGCGATTCGCCGACCGGCCGGATGCCGCGCCGCTCGAAGGTCTTCGCCATCTCGGGCGTGCGCAACAAGGCCGCCATTTCGCGGTTGAGCCGGTCCACCACCGGCCGCGGCGTATTGGCCGGCGCCAGCACCCCGAGCCAGGTGCCGGAGCCGAAATCCGGCAATCCGCCCTCGTCCATGGTCGGCACCGAGGGCGCGATCGGCAGCCGCTGCGGCGCCATCGCCGCGATCGCCTTGAGCTTGCCGCTTTCCACCAGCGGCAGCACCGACGCCGCGTTGTCGAAGATGTACTGCACCTGCCCGGTAACGAGGTCGGCCACGGCCGGCGCGCCGCCCTTGTAGGCCACGTGCGTCGCATCGATGCCCGCGGCCACATTGAGCTGTTCGCCGTACAGATGGTTCAGCGTGTTGTTGCCGAACGAGGCGTAATTGACCTTGCCGGGATTGCGCTTCACATAGGCGATCAGCTCGGGCAGCGTGTTGGGCGGAAACGCAGGATTGGCCGCCAGCACGTAGGGGCCGGCCATTACCTGCACCACCGGCTGCAGGTCCGTGACCGGGTCGTAAGGCATGCTCTGCACGGTGGCCGCGGCGATCGACAGTTCCGACGGCGCGGCGAACAGCAGCGTATAGCCATCGGGATCGGCCCGCGCCACGGCCAGCGTGCCTATCTTGCCGCCGGCGCCGGGGCGGTTCTCCACCACTACCGGCTGGCCCAGCCGCTTCGACAGCTGTTCGGCCATGATCCGCGCCACGGCGTCGGCGCTGCCGCCCGGCGGCCAGGCCACGATGAACTTCACCGGCTTGTCGGGCCAGGCGGCCCAGGCCTGCGGATAGGCGACCGCCAGCGCCAGCGCGAGGCCGATCGGGCGCAATGCGCGGCCCAGGCGCAGACCGGCGGCGCGCAGGCGCGAAGAAAACATCGTGGAGGATTTCAGCATGCTCATGGATAGCTCCGCTCGGCGAATGCCGAAAGAAAACCTGCGTGCCTTCTGACCAGCGGCCCTGCTCCCCCTCCTCGCGCGGCGTCCGCCAGGGCGCCGACCGCCGGCGCTCAGCCCGCCAGCGGCTCGGCCACTTCGGGCCGCGGCGCGATCGGCCGTTCGCCCAGCGTGGTCGTGCGGTAGATCAGCCGGCGGTCGTTTTCCATGTCGTAGGGCGTGGCGGCGTGCAGCAGCACGCGGTTGTCCCACATCACCAGGTCGCGCGGCCGCCACGGGTGGGCATAGACGTGGGCCGGATCGACGATGCGCTCCACCAGCGCATCGACCATCGCCACGCCCTCTTCCTCGCTCATGCCGCTCACGCCCACGCAATCGGCGCGGTTGACGAACAGCCCTTCCTTGCCGGTGCCGGGATGGATGCGCAGCATGGGATGCGACACCGTGGGCGTCATCGCCTTCTGCGCCTCGGTCAGCGGCGCATACCAGTGCTTGACGCCGTGGGTCTTCTCGTAGCGGTAGAAGGCCTGCCGGCCGCGCAGGTCGGCCTTTTCTTCCTCGGTCAACTGCTCGTACACCCGGCGCTGGCTGGCGAACAGCGTGTGGTGCGGCCGGGCCGGCACCTCGGCGCCGTACAACAGCGTGAACGAAGCCGGCCGCGCCTTGTAGGCCCAGTCGGTGTGCCAGTGATGGCCGACCATCTTGGTGCCGAATGGCCGGCCTTCGCGCTGGGTGTTGGAGATCACGAAGATGTCGGGATACTCGGGATGGGTGAACTCGCTCTGCACGTGAGAGCCGTCGATCTCGCCCAGCAGGCGGGTGAAGTCCAGCAGTTCTGCCGGGGTCAGATCCTGGTCGCGGAAGACCAGCATGTGATGGGTGTAGATCAGCGCCTCGGTCAGGTCCTTCAGCGCGGGGGAGAGCCGGCGTACGTCGGCGTTGAGGACTTCACAGCCGATGTGCGGCGACAGCGGACGGGTGTTCCAGTCGAGCGTCATGGCGTAGCTCCTGGGGACGGGACGAAGAGTCCACGGGATCGTGCAAGAGCTGTGCCAGTGTGCCGCGCGCGCACGGCGCGAAGCACGGTTTTCCCTGGGAAACGATGGCGCCGGGGGCCCGCCCCGCGCGGCCCGGCGAAGCCGCTTCGCCGGCACAAATATGTGGCATGCCACGGTTATCTGACCGATTCAGGTGCGGCGGCCGCGTCGCCTGCACCGGGCCTGTGCAGATGCGCGAATCGACTGGGTTCGCGCCCGCGCCGCCAACGCTGTGCCATACCGGGCACCACCCTGGGGCGGCCGCTCGCGCGCGTCGAATCAACGATTGACAGCGTACCGGGCCACTTGTATGGTTATCCGTACAAATAGTATGGACGACACGCGGCGCAACCATTGCACACCATGCAGTGAGGGGGAAGCTCGATGATTTCAGCCGAATCCATTCTGGACGTACGCAGGCCCTGGCCGGAAGCGGCAACGCTGCCCCCCTCCTGCTATCACTCGCCCGAATTCCATGCCCTGGAGGTCGAGCACATCTTCAAGAAGAAGTGGATCCTGGTGGGCCGCAGCGACGAATGGAAAGAGGCCGGCGCATGCCGCAGCTTCCGGCTGTTCGGGATCCCCTTCCTGATCGTGCGCGACGAGTCGGGCACGCTGCGCGCCTTCGCCAACAGCTGCCGCCATCGCGGCGCCGAACTGATCGCCCGGGACTGTACGCTGTCGCGCATCGTGTGCCCCTACCACAGCTGGGCCTACCAGCTCGACGGCAGCCTGCGCGCCGCGCCGGGCATGGAGCATACGGCCGCCTTCGACAGGAGCGACTTCGGCCTGCTGCCGCTGCGCCTGGAAACGTGGCATACCTTCGTATTCGTGAACTTCGACCCGCACTGCGCGCCGCTGGCCGCCCAGCTCGGCAACCTGGACGAACACCTGGCGCCCTACGATTTCGAGAACGTCGTCACCGTGGGCGGCGACGAGTACGTGGTCAAGACCAACTGGAAAGCCTTCGTCGAAAACTCGATGGAATGGCTGCACCACATGACGGTGCACAAGCAATCCATCGCCCGCAAGGTGGCCACCATCGAGCGGCAGGTGGTGATAGGCGCGCCGGCCGATTACCTGCTGGTGCGCTCGCAGGCGCGCGGCGAATCGCGCGCGATGCTGGAAAGCGGCGGCGGCTTCCCGGTCGTGTCGGTGCTCACCGGCGCCGCGCGCGAGGGTTCGCAATACGTCCTGCTCTACCCGTACGCCATGCTCGGCTGCGACGTCGATTCCATCTGGTTCAAGCAGATGATCCCGGAAGGTCCGGATACCGTGCGGCTGAAGGCCACCTACTGCTTCCACAAGGAAACGGTAGCCCGCGCCGACTTCGCCGAAAAGGCGCCGATGTATTACCGGCGCTTCCGCAAGGTGGTGCAGGAAGACAATGCGGCGATGGAGCTGCAGTTCGCCGGCCTGAACTCGCCGCTGGCCCGACCCGGCCGCTACGCCGAGCGGGAAATCCTCGTCCACGCCATCGACAACTGGGTGGTGGACCACGTCTACCCCGACCTCGCCAGGAGCCCGGCATGACCGCCAGCCAGCACGACATCCCACGCTACGACTACGCGGCGCTGCTCGACTACGCCACCGGCCTGGCCGCGGCCGCCGGCCTGCCGCGCGACCGCGCCGCGGTGCTGGCCGAAGTGTTGCTCGAGGCCGACCTGATGGGGCACAGCACGCACGGCCTGGCGCAGTTGCCCGGCATGCTGAAGAACATCGAGGGCGGCGCGCTCAACGCCGGCGGGGAACCGGTCGTCGTCGCCGACCATGGCGCCTCGGTGGTGTGGGACGGCAACAAGCTGCCCGGCACCTGGCTGCTGTCGCGCGCCATCGACGAAGCCTGCACGCGCGCGGCCGAACACCCGGTCGTCACCTATGTCATCCGCCGCTCGGCCAACATCGCCAGCCTGGGCGCCTACCTGCGCCGGGCCACGGAGCGCGGCATGGTCATCTGGATCATGAACTCCGATCCGGCCATGCGCACCGTGGCGCCGGCCGGCTCGCTCGACCCGCAGCTGGCGCCCGATCCGCTCGCCTTCGGCTATCCCACCGACGGCCAGCCGGTGCTGATCGACACCAGCACCTCGCCCATCGCCAACGGCTGGATCCGCCGCTGGGCGGCCGAAGGCAGGCGCTTGCCCGAACCGTGGCTGCAGGATGCCCAGGGCAGGCTCAGCGACGACCCCGCCACGCTGTTCGGCCAGCCGGGCGGCTCGATGCTGCCGCTGGGCGGGCTCGCGCTCGGCCACAAAGGCTTCGCGCTGGGCCTGATCGTGGAGGTGCTGACGGCGGCGCTGTCGGGCACCGGCCGCGCCAATCCGCAGGAAGCCGCCGGCGGCACGCCGGTCTTCCTGCAGATCATCAACCCCGACTTCTTCGCCGGCGGCGGCGCGCTGGTGCGCGAGACCTCGTGGCTGGCGCAGGCCTGCCGCGCCAGCCGGCCGCGCAGCGCCGATGCCCCCGTGCGCATGCCAGGCGACACCGCCAACGCGCTGCGCGCCCGCCAATTGCAGGACGGCGTCGCGCCGTATCCGGGCATCATGCCGGAACTGTCCAAATGGGCAGACAAGCTGCACGTGAACGTACCCCTATCGATTTCCTGACGGTGACCTAGGAGCCCTAGCGATGAGTAGCCCCAGCACGTCTTTCTCGAAGTGGTCCACCCTGGCCTGTGCGGCGGCGCTCGCCGCCGCGGCGATCCTGGCCCCCGCCTCGTCCGCGCGGGCGCAGGCCCAGACCCGCGATACGTTCGAACGCATCCTCAGCGAAAAGAAGATCCGCTTCGGCTACATCACGGCCCCGCCCGGCATCATCCGCAACCCGGCCTCGGGCGAACTGTCTGGCTTCTACGTCGACGCCGCGCGCACCATCGCCCAGCTCATGAAGGTCGAACCCGTGTTCGTCGAAACGACCTGGGCCAATTTCGTGTCCGGCCTGCAGGCCGACCAGTTCGACGTGTCGATCGCGGCCACCTTCGCCACCATCCCGCGCGCGATGGCGGTATCGTTCACCGAGCCCATCAACTACCAGAGCTTCAGCGGCGTCGCCCGCAAGGGCGGCGCGCAGTTCAAGGATCTGGCCGATCTCAACAAGCCCGGCGTGCGGATCGCGGTGGTCCAGGGCAGCGCCGGGCACGAGTTCGTCACGCAGAACCTGCCGCAGGCGCAGGTGGTCGCGCTGGCCACCGCCAACCTGCAGCAGCCCTTCCTGGAAGTCAGCGCCGGCCGCGCCGACGTGGCCATCCAGGACGAGTCGCAGGTAAAGCGCTACGTGCCGGCGCATCCGGAAGTGGAGGCCATACTGGGCGGCAAGCTGTTCAACACGCTGCCCATCACCTGGGCCGTGCGGCGCGGCGACATGACGCTGCTGAACTTCATGAACACCAGCCTCACCTATATGCTGACCTCGGGCAAATGGGACGGCATCGTGTCGAAATACGGCCCCACCGGCCGCTATAAAGACACGCCGCAACTGGTGCCCTTCGGTACGTTCTGACATTCCGTCCGCCGGCCGCCCGCCGCGGCGGGCCGGCTTCCCGCGCCCTGGAGAACGCCCATGAAGCCAGCGCAGCAAGGCCTGATTCCCGCCCGCCATGGCAGCATGGCCTTGGTCGATGCGGGCCAGTCGATCCGCGTCATCAATACCCACGGCCAGCAGGTAGTCGACACCTGGGCGCTGTGCCGCGGCGATCCGGCGGAATACCTGTCGATGGAGCACACCCGCGCCGGCCTGTCGCGCCTGAGGCCGCGCGTGGGCGACGTGCTGCTGACCAACCGCCGGCGGCCGATCCTGGCGATCACGGCCGATACCTCGCCCGGCGTCCACGATACGCTGATCGCCGCCTGCGACATCTACCGCTACCACGGGCTCGGCTGTACCGGCTATCACCGCAACTGCACCGACAATTTCAACGAACAGCTGAAGCAGCTGGGCGTACCGCCCAGGCAGCCGCCCTGCCCGCTCAACCTGTTCATGAACATCCCGTGGAAGGCCGACGGCAGCCTGGAATTCGCCGCGCCGCCGTGCCGGCCGGGCGACTACATCGAGCTGCGCGCGCTGATGGACTGCGTGATGGTGTTCTCGGCCTGCCCGCAGGATATGCTGCCCATCAACGGCGCCGAATGCACGCCGACCGACGCCCATTATTCCGTAATGGGCGCTTGAGAGACGACACGGCCGCCCGGCGGAGAGCTGACATGAGCTATACGATGGATTTCGGCAGCGTCTGGCCGCTGCGCGAAGCCCTGCTGCGCGGCGCCGGCATGACGGCGCTGCTGACGCTGGCCGCCACCGGCATCGGGCTGGCGCTGGGCCTCCTGCTGGCGCTGCTGCGCGGCGGCAACAGCGGTCCGCTGCGCTATCTTGCGATGGCCTACATCGAGATCTTCCGGACCACGCCCGCGCTGGTGCAGCTGTTCTGGATCTACTACTCGCTGCCCATATTCACCGGCATCCAGCTTTCCAGCTTCACCTCGGTGGGCATCGGGCTGGGCATGCATTCGGCCGCCTACTTCGCCGAGATATTCCGCGCCGGCATCGAATCGGTGGAACGCGGGCAGACCCACGCCGCGCGCTCGCTGGGCATGAGCCGGCACCAGGCGCTGCGCCGCATCGTGCTGCCTCAGGCCCTGCAACGCATGGTGCCGCCGCTGATCAACGAATTCGTCAACCTCAGCAAGCTGACCACGCTGGCCTCGACGCTGGCGGTCTACGAACTGATGCACGAGGCCAACAACATCATCATCGATGTGCAGCGGCCGCTGGAGGTCTACACTGTGCTGGCGGCGATCTTCTTCATCATCCTCTTCCCGATCACGCTGGGGTCGAAATGGCTGGAGCAACGATGGGTCAGGCGCAGGTATTGACCGCCGCCGAGGCGCCGCAGACTCCTGCCCGGGTGTTCCAGGTCAGCGGGCTGCGCAAGTCGTTCGGCGGCAACGAAGTGCTGCGCGGCGTCTCGTTCGACGTGGCCGCCGGCGAAACGCTGTCGATCATCGGCCCCAGCGGCGGCGGCAAGAGCACGCTGCTCAGGTGCCTGAACTTCCTGGAGGAATACGACGACGGCGACGTCCGCTTCATGGGGGCCACGGTGGGCTATACGATGCGCGGCGGGCGGCGCCGGCGCGATGCCGAGCGCAACATCGACCGCCTGCGGGCCGAAATGGGCATGGTGTTCCAGAGCTTCAACCTGTTCCCGCACAAGACCATCCTGCAGAACGTGATCGAGGCGCCGATCCTGGTGTCGAAGCGGCCGCGGGCCGAGGCGGTGGCGGAGGCCGAGCACCTGCTCGACATGGTGGGCCTGTCGGCCAAGCGCGACGAATATCCCGCCTATCTGTCGGGCGGCCAGCAGCAGCGCGCGGCGATCGCCCGCGCGCTGGCCATGCACCCGAAGGCGATGCTGTTCGACGAACCCACCTCGGCGCTCGATCCGGAACTGGTGGGCGAAGTGCTTGAAGTCATGCGGAAACTGGCGCGCGACGGCATGACCATGCTGGTCGTCACCCACGAGATGAAATTCGCGCGCGACGTGGCCGACCGCGTCATCATGATGGACGGCGGCCGGGTGATCGAGGAAGGGCCGCCCGCCCAGGTCTTCTCCAACCCGCGCACCGGCCGCGCGCGGGCGTTCCTGGACCGGGTGCTGTAGGCACGAGCGGACGGGCCTGGCGCCGCCCCGGATGCAATCGGGCCGGCGCCGCGTTCAGGCGCGGCCCGCCGTGCGCGCGCGCCGCGCCTGGCCCGCGCCGCGCGCGCGTGGCAGGTTCACCGTATAGAAATAGCGGTCCGACCGGAAGTGCGACACGAAATACACCACCGGCCGGCGGCACGCGTCCACGAACAGGCGCTTGACCAGCAGCAGCGGCGTGCCGGCCGGCATGTCCAGCAGTTCGGCGACCTCGGGCGCCGCCATCGCCGCATCGATGTGGCGATATTCCTCTTCCACCGCCGGACCGTGGATGGACCGCAGCGCCGGCACGAACAAGCCGGTGCGCAGGCGCATCCTGGCGATCTGGCGGCCCGTTTCCACCGGGAACGACGCCTGCAGCAGCACCAGCGGGCTGCCGTCCAGGAAACGCAGCCGGTTGATCTCGAACGCCTTGCCGCCCTCCGCCAGCTTGAGGGCTTGCGCCACCTCGGCGCCGGGTGCGACCATGCCTTGCCTGACCAGCTTGGCGCGCGTGGTGATGCCCATCGCGGCGAGGTCTTCGATCGGACCGGTGATGCGCCGGTCTTCCGGCCCGTCCACCTGGCGCGCCAGCCAGGTGCCGACGCGCGGACGGCGGGCGATGATGCCGTCCTCTTCCAGGGCGCGCAGCGCCGCGCGAATGGTTTCGCGGCTCACGCCGAACTGGCTGGCCAGCGTCGGTTCGGTGGGCAGCTTGTCGCCCGGCGCCAGCGTGGCCAGCCAGCGCAGCAGGATGGTGCGGACCTGCAGGTATTTGGGAGTGGCATCAAACAAAAGCGTGGCCCCGGGGCCGCGCGCCGATTGATGCGACGGGTCCTTCATGAAAACGCTCCGGTGCGCTCGGGGGTAGCGAGCGAGGGAGCCACTATACCGCCTTCGCCTTGAGGAGCGCGGTACGGGCCCGCCTACTGCGGCGCTTGCGCGTACACCCGCTCCACGGTGGCGTGCAGCTTGTTCAGCGCCGCCAGGTAGGCCTTGGCCGCCGCCACCACGATGTCGGGATCGGCGCCCACGCCGTTGACGATGCGCCCGGCCTTCGACAGCCGCATGGTCACCTCGCCCTGCGACTCGGTGCCGGTCGTGATCGCGTTGACGGAAAACAACAGCAGTTCCGCCTGGCTACCCACGTGGCTTTCGATGGCACGCACGGTGGCGTCCACCGGACCGTTGCCTTCGCCGCTGGCGATGATTTCGCTGTCGCCCTCGGCGAACACCACGCGGGCCTGCGGCCGTTCGCCGGTTTCCGATCTCTGCGACAAGGCGACGAAACGGTAATAGCCCTCGCCGGCGTCGACGTGGTCGCCCGACACCAGCGCATGGATATCTTCGTCGAAGATCTCCGACTTGCGGTCGGCCAGTTCCTTGAAACGCGCGAAGGCGTCGTTCAAGGCCTGTTCGGAGTCGAGCTCGATGCCGAGTTCCGACAGCCGCTGCTTGAAGGCATTGCGCCCCGACAGCTTGCCCAGCACGATCCTGTTGGCCGACCAGCCCACGTCTTCGGCCTGCATGATTTCGTAGGTCTGCCGCGCCTTCAGCACGCCGTCCTGGTGGATGCCGGAGGCATGGGCGAAGGCGTTGGCGCCGACGATGGCCTTGTTCGGCTGCACCACGAAGCCGGTGATACCCGACACCAAGCGCGAAGCCGGCACGATCTGCGTGGCGTCGATGCCGACCTCGAGCCCGAAGTAGTCCTTGCGCGTGCGCACGGCCATCACAACTTCTTCCAGCGAACAGTTGCCGGCGCGCTCGCCCAGCGCGTTGATGGTGCATTCCACCTGGCGCGCGCCGCCGATCTTGATGCCGGCCAGGGAATTGGCCACCGCCAGGCCGAGGTCGTCGTGGCAGTGGACCGACCATACGGCGCGGTCGGAGTTGGGGATGCGCTCGCGCAGCATGCGGATGAATTCGCCGTACTGTTCGGGCATGGCGTAGCCGACGGTATCGGCCACGTTGATGGTGGTGGCGCCTTCCCGGATCACGGCCTCGATCACCCGGCACAGGAAATCGGGATCCGAGCGGCTGCCGTCTTCCGGCGAGAATTCGATGTCGTCGCTATGCTGCCGCGCGAAGCGCACGGCCAGCCGCGCCTGCTCGAACACCTGGTCGGGCGTCATGCGCAGCTTTTTTTCCATGTGCAGCGCGCTGGTGGCGATGAAGGTGTGGATACGCGGCCGGGCCGCGCCGCGCAGCGCCTCGGCGGCGCGGGCGATGTCGCGGTCGTTGGCGCGCGACAGCGAGCAGACGCTGGCGTCGCGCACGGCGGCGGCGATCGCGCGCACCGATTCGAAATCGCCGTTGCTGGCGGCCGCGAAGCCCGCTTCGATCACGTCGACCCGCAGCTTTTCGAGCTGCTTGGCGATGCGGACTTTTTCCTCGCGGGTCATCGACGCGCCGGGGCTTTGCTCGCCGTCGCGCAGGGTGGTGTCGAAAATGATCAGCTTGTCGGCCATCGGCGGTTCTCCTGGGGAGGTCCATTTTAAACCGGCCCCCCATGGCAGGCCGATGCCGGGCCTTGCAGCCCGCCGAATCAGCCGAAGCCGCGCCGGCTCTGCTGCAGGCGGCGCGCGCGGTGCCAGCGCCAGGCCCACATCACGTAGCCCGATATGCCGTAGATCACGAACAGCGTGAACAGCACGATGGGCGGATCGCTGGAGATGAACACGAAGGCCAGCACCACCAGCAGGATCACCCAGAACGGCACGCTGCGGCCGAGCGCGAACGACTTGCCGCTGAAGAACAGCGCGTTCGACACCATGCTCACGCCGGCGTAGACCGTGACCACGAAGGCCGCCCATGGCATCCACAGTTCCCTGATGGGCAGCTTGTTGTCGATGGTCAGCCAGACGAAGCCGGCCACCAGCGCCGCCGCCGCCGGGCTGGGCAGCCCCTGGAAGAAGCGCTTGTCGACCACGCCGATGTTGGTGTTGAAGCGGGCCAGGCGCAGCGCGGCCCCCGCCACGTAGATGAACGCGGCCAGCCAGCCCCAGCGGCCGATGCCGTTCAGGATCCACTCGTACATCACCAGCGCGGGCGCGACGCCGAACGACACCATGTCGGACAGCGAATCGTACTGCTCGCCGAAGGCCGACTGGGTGTTGGTGAGCCGCGCCACGCGGCCATCCATGCCGTCGAGCACCATGGCGACGAAGATGGCGATGGCGGCGGCCTCGAAGCGCTCATTCATGGCCTGGACGATGGCGTAGAAGCCGGCGAACAGTGCGGCCGTGGTGAAGGCGTTGGGCAGCAGGTAGATGCCGCGGTGGCGGAGTTCGGGGTCTCTCATGGTCTTGCGAGTCATCTTGGCATGCCGGCCCCCGCGGACCGGGCGCCGATCGCCCATGCGCGGGGACCGGACTGAAATATGAGGTTCATGGAACAAGGTTAACCGATGCCGTGCGGGGCGCCAATCGGCCGCCGCGGCCGCGTGTGCCTGGGGTCACACAGTCACCGGCACGATGCTCCCCGCAACGGCGCGTCGCGGCCATTCTCGCTTTCCCTCTCGGATACCGATGTCACGGACAGTTGCGTCCACTTTCACCTTACGCGTGAACATGACGCTGCCTAGTATCGGCATTGCGGCATGGGCCGCACGCCGGCATGCCCGGCGATCACCCGCCATACACGGAGGTTCGTCCATGAAGCGGTACGGTCCGGCGCTGGCGTGCGCCTGTCTCGTTCTTGTGGCCGGCTGCGGCGCCGGCGGCGATGCGCAGCAGGATTCCGCGGCGGAGCAGGTGGCCGCGCTGGAGGCCGGCGGCGACATTCCGGCACTCGACCGTACCGCGGGCCTGCTCGGTCCCGATGCCGACGGCAATGGCGTGCGCGACGATATCGACCGCTACCTGGCCGGGCTGGCGCTAGAACCCACGCAGGCGTCGGCCGCTGAACAGTTCGCCCGCGCGCTCCAGTCCACCCTGGCGGCCGACCCGGCCGACGAAGCCGCGGTCCGGCAGGCCGCCCTCGGCCTGTCGCGCGCCGGCCAGTGCCTGGCCTTCCGCCACGTGCCGAACCGTTCCGGGCTGATCACCGCCCTCGAAGGTTTCACGGCCGACACGCGCGAACGCTCGGCGCGCTACATGGGTTTCAATCGCGCGCTTTCGGGGTCCGTGTCGCGCCTGTTGTCCGGGGATACCTGCGATGGCTGAGCCGCGGCGGCCCGTACGGGTGCGGTCGGCGGCGCGATCGGCAGCGTGGCCGCGGCGGGCCCTGCGCCTTGCCATGCCGGCCTTCCTGTTCCACGCGGCCCCCGCCACGGCCGTGCCCGCGCCCATGCCGCTGTGCGAACCGGCCGGCTACGTCGTCGGCTTCTTCAACGGCGTCTGGAATACCCGCGCCCAGGCCGACGAAAGCCTGCGCCACCTGCGCGAAACGGCCGGCGAGGTATTCGACGGCGCCCGCCTGGACTACGAACTGTTCTACAACCAGACCGGCATCGGCCGCGCCGGCGCGAGCGCGCTGGAAGACATCGCCGAGGTCTTCATCCAGCGCGCCGACGAACTGGACGGCGCGCTGTCCAACCGCTGGGAAATCTTCTGGGAACTGCTGGCCGGCGCTCCCGGCGGCCTGGCCGCGCGCCGCCGGGCGGCCGACGTGATCGCCGAAGCCGGCCCGGCGCTGAAAGACCTGCTGCACGCCGTCTACACCGATCTCATCGCCAAATCGGCCGCCGGCTGGTCCGCCCTGCTGAGCGACCCGCCGCTGGCGTCCGCCTATGCCGCCCAGCGCACCCGCATCCAAGGCCTGCTGGCCGAAGGCCGGAAACTGATCCTGGTCGCCCATTCGCAAGGCAATCTCTTCATGAACCAGGCCTACCGCGAAGCCGCCGCCAAGGCCGGCTCCGGCCGCATCCGCGCCATCCACGTGGCGCCCGCCTCGCCCACCCTGTCGGGCCCGCACGTGCTGGCCGACCTCGACCTGGTCATCAACGCGCTGCGCCTGCAAGGCGCCGCCTCCGTCCCGCCCATCACGGCCTACCTGCCGGCCGGCCACCTGCTGACGGACCCGAGCGGCCACATGTTCGCGGCCACCTATCTCGCCACCGACCTGCAATCCGGGCAACAGACCGCCGACGCCCTGCAAGCCGCACTGCGCGCGCTGGTCACGCCGGGGTCGCCCGAAAACGCCGGCTTCTTCACGGCAACCATCACCTGGGACGGCCCCGGCGACGTCGACCTCCATGTAGCGGAACCCGGCGGCGCGCACGTCTACTACCGGCAGCGCCATGGCGACAGCGGCTACCTGGACACGGACGACACCGTCGCCGACGGCCCGGAACACTACTACGCCACCTGCGACGCCGCCCGCCTGCTGCCCGGCATCTACCAGATAGGCATCAATCCCTACGCCAGCACCGAAGCGCGCCGGGTAACGCTACAGATCGCCACCGCCGCCGATGGCGAGGTCTTCTCGCGCACCACGGACGCCGGGCCGGCGCGTGGCGACACCGGCAACGATACGCCGCGGCCCATCGTCCGGGTTGAAGTCACGCATACGGAAGCAGGTGCCTGGCGGGCGCGCGTGCTGCCCGGATGACAACGCTCCGTTTGTATCCTGTATCGATACAAGATACAATAAGGAACGAAATCAGATGATAAAAAGCTTCCGCCACAAGGGCTTGCAACTATTTTTTGAAACGGGCTCCAGGGCCAAGATCCACGCCCCCCATGCCGACAAGCTCCGGCGCCAGCTGCTTGCGCTCAATCGCGCGGCGCGGCCCGAAGACATGGGCGTTCCCGGATGGCGCCTGCACCCGCTGAAAGGGCAGGACCTGACGGGCCATTGGGCGGTGTGGATCAACGGCAATTGGCGGCTGGCCTTCCGTTTCGAAGGAGAAGACGCCAGATTGGTGGACTACCAGGACTATCACTAGGAGCAGATCGTGCGCATGCACAGCCCCCCTCACCCCGGCAGCGTCCTCAAGGAAGACGTATTGCCGGCGCTCGAACTGACCGTGACCCAGGCAGCCGCACAGCTGGGCGTGTCGCGTGTCCAGCTGTCGCGTTTCATCAATGGCAAATCGGGCGTCACGCCCGATCTGGCGATCAGGCTGTCGAAGTGGATCCCTGCGCCCACCGCGATCATGTGGCTGCATATGCAGGCGGATTACGACCTGTGGCAGGCCGAGCATTCCGGAAGGCGCTGGGAAGCGGCGCCCATGCACGCACGCTGAGGGAAAGTACCCTGCCAAGCTGCACCAGCCAGGCCTGTCACGGCCAAGGCCAGGCAGCCCTACGCCACCAGTTCGGCCTCCGATACCCGCTGCCCCATATCCAGGAACCGCCTCACGTCCTCCCGCGTATCGCTGCGCCGGTACACCATATTGACCGGCGCCGTGAGCGACGGGCTGGCCACCAGCGGCCGGTAGACGATACCGTCCAGCCGGAACGCCTCCATAGAGCGTGGAATGACGGTGAGCCCGCCTCCGGCGGCGGCCATGTTCAGCGCCGACAGCAAGCGCCGGGTTTCGGCCGCCACCTTCGGTTCGAAGCCCGAGCGGGCACAGCGCGCCAGCAGCATCTGGGCGATGCCCACGCACCGCTCCTGCCGGTAGATCACCAGTTTCTCCATCTTCAGATCGTGCAGATTCAGGTAGTCCTGCTCCGCCCGCGGATGGTCGGCAGGAAGCGCGACGACCAGATCGTCCTCGGCCAGCCACTGCGACGCCAGCGCCTGGGTGGGCGGCGCGTCGGCGCGGATGAAGGCGACGTCGAGGGCTTCATCGGCCAGGGCCTTGAGCAGATCGATCGCGGCGCCTTCCTCGATGTGCAATGACGCGACGTGCCCGTCGTCGCGGAAGCGGTTCAGCAGCGCCCGGGTCCGCGAATGGATGGCCGACGAGGTGGTCAAGCCCACGCGCAGCGTGCGCTGCGAGGCGGGATCGAAGCGGCGCACCTTCTGGATGGCGGCGTCGGCGGCCGCCAGGATGTCGCGCGCGTCGTCCAGGAACAATCTGCCGGCCTGGTTCAGTTCGATCCGGCGCGGGCTGCGGTCGAACAATTGCACGCCCAGTTCGCGCTCCAGGATCTGGATCTGCTGGGTGAGCGGCGGCTGCCGCATGCCGAGCCGGTGTGCGGCGCGCGTGACGTGCCCCTCTTCGGCCACCGCGACGAAATAGCGGAGATGACGCAGTTCCATGACGACCCTCGATGCTTCCGGACATGAACGGCGGCGCCGCGAAGACGATGGCCATTCCCGATCCGGATGCGGCTCGCCCGTGCGCCCCGATGCTGCATCGCGGCAGCCGGCCGGGTTTCTGGATTTTATTGCAATCGGGCTGCAGTCAATATCACAGTATTAAATATCCTTATTATCTTTTCTGTGTTGCCGGCCGCCGCCGGAAACACTAGAGCCCAGCAGGATGCCCACGCACGCCGCGCCACGATATTTTTCCGATATATGCCGGCAGCGGTTGCCTTATTAATAAAACCGCATATTCTTCGGCAAACAAATTCATTCTTATTTCCGGCCGGATAAATAATAGTACCGAAACCGGCCGCATGGCCGGCTTTGCATTTTTCGTGGATCGCAAACCCGACCGATGACGGCCGCCCTTCGCCTCGCCCCCATTCACCGCTACCTGCTCAAGCGCCTGCTGCAGGTGATCCCGACCGCACTCGTGATCGTGCTGGTTTCCTTCGTGCTGATGAAAAGCGCCCCCGGCGACATGGTCGACGTGATCGCCGGCGAGTCGGGCGGCGCCACTGCCGAATACATGGAAGACATGCGCAAGCTGTACGGCCTCGACGTGCCGGTGCAGGAGCAGTTCCTGACCTTCCTGAAGAACGTCTCGCACCTGGACCTGGGCTATTCGTTCCGCGACAGCATGCCGGTGTCGGAACTGATCTGGAGCGCGCTGCCTGCCACGCTGCTGCTGTCGCTGACCGCCATCCTGTTCGCCGTGGCTTTGGGCATCGCGCTGGGCGCCATCGCCGCCCGCTTCCGCGGCACGCCGCTCGACACGGGCATCACGGTCGTCTCCAGCATCGGCTTCGCCACCCCGCTGTTCTGGGTCGGCCTGATGCTGATCGTGCTGTTCGGCGTCAAGCTGCGCTGGCTGCCGGTGGCCGGCCTGACCACGGTCGGCATGGACTACGCCTCGAACTGGGATTACGCCAAGGACGTGGCCGCCCACCTGGTTCTGCCCGCGCTATCGCTGGGCTGTTTCTACCTGGCGCTGTACGTGCGGCTGACGCGTTCGGCCATGCTCGAAATCTTCGATCTGGACTTCGTCCGCACCGCGCGGGCCAAGGGCATTTCGGAGTGGCGCGTGGTGGTGCGGCACGTGCTGCGCAACGCGCTGCTGCCGATCGCCACCGTGACGGGGCTGCAACTGGGCGGCCTGTTCAGCGGCACGGTGGTGATCGAAACCGTCTTCGGCTGGCCCGGCATCGGCCGCATCGCCTACGACGCGGTCACGGCGCGCGACATCAACCTGTTCCTGTCGATCTTCCTGTGCAGTTCCTTCCTGGTGGTCGCGATGAACCTGGTGGTGGACCTGCTCTATGCCGTGCTCGACCCCCGCATCGAGGTGGCGGCATGACGGTGCGCGCGCACGAACTGGGCCGGCGGCTGGTCCGCTCGCCGGCGGCCCTGGCCGGCCTGCTGCTGGTAGGCGCGGCGCTGGCGGCGGCGCTGCTGGCCGGCTGGCTGTATCCGGGCGACCCGCGCGACATGGTGGGCGCGGCCACGATCTGGCCCGGCACCGACGCCCGCTTCCCGCTGGGCACCGACATGCTCGGCCGCGACATGGCCTCGGCCATCCTGCACGGCGCGCGCCAGTCGCTGGCGATCGGACTGGCGGCCACGCTGCTGGCGGTAGCGGTGGGCGTGCTGGTGGGCGTGGTGTGCGGCTATTTCGGCGGCGCGCTGGACGACGCGCTGATGCGCTTCACCGAAATCTTCCTGACCATGCCGACGCTGCTGTTCACCATCGCGCTGGTCATCATTCTCGGCCCGTCGCAGTCCAGCATCGCGCTGGCGCTGGGGCTGACTTCGTGGCCGCAGATCGCGCGGCTGGTGCGCGCCGAGGCGATGCGCGCGCGGCAGTACGACTACGTGAGCGCGGCCGTGACGATGGGCATGGGCCACGGGCGCATCATCCTCGGCCACATCCTGCCCAACAGCCTGTCGCCCGTGATGGTGGCGGCCTCCGAGCTGATCGCCCACGTCATCCTGGCCGAGGCCGCCCTCTCCTTCTTGGGGCTGGGCGACAACGAAAGCATGTCGTGGGGCGCCATGGTCGGGGCCGGCCGCCAGGTGCTGCGCACCGCCTGGTACATGACGGCCGAGCCCGGCCTGGCCATCTGCCTGACCGTGATCGCGTTCACGCTGCTCGGCAACGGCATCAACGACGCGCTCAATCCCAAGGGGCATGCCCGATGAGTGCGCCCGCCCGCGGGGAGGATGTCGCGCGGCGACAGGAGGGCACGGCAAGCGCGCCGGTGCTGGCGGTCGACCGCCTGGGCGTCAGCTTCGCCGGCGCCGGCCGCCGCATCGCCGTGGTCGAAGACCTGACCTTTTCCGTGCGCCGCGGCGAAACGCTGGCGATCGTGGGCGAATCGGGCTGCGGCAAGTCGGTTACCGCGCTCGCGCTGACCCGCCTGCTGCCGCGCACGGCGCGCATCGACGGCCACGTCGCGTTCGAAGGCCAGGACCTGGCCGCGCTGCCGGAAAAGCGCATGCGAGCCGTGCGCGGCAACCGGCTGGCGATCATCTTCCAGGACCCGATGGCCGCCCTCAATCCCGTGATGACGATCGGCGCCCAGCTGGCCGAGGCCATCCGCGCGCACGAGGCGGTCGACGCCAAGGCGGCCCGCGCGCGCGCCGAGGAACTGCTGGAACTGGTCCGCATTCCGCAGGCCCGCCACCGGCTGGACGAGTACCCGCACCGCCTGTCCGGCGGCATGCGCCAGCGCGTGGTGATCGCGATGGCGCTGGCTTCGAACCCCTCGCTGCTGATCGCCGACGAACCCACCACCGCGCTGGACGTGACCATCCAGGCCCAGATCCTCGCGCTGCTCAAGCGGCTGCAGGAAGAACTCGGCATGGCGCTGGTCCTGATCACACACGACCTCGGCGTGGTGGCCGAGAACGCCGACCGGGTGCTGGTCATGTATGCCGGCCGGCAGGTCGAGCAACAGGAAGTGACCGGCCTGTTCGACCGGCCGCTGCACCCTTATACCCGCCGGCTGATGCAGGCGCGGCCGCATTTCACGCCGGGCGCCGCGGGCGAACGCGGGCGCCTGCAGGAGATTCCGGGCATCGTGCCGGCGCCCGGCAGCGGCCAGGGCGGCTGTGCCTTCCACGCCCGCTGCGACATCGCCACCGATGTCTGCCGCGCCGCGCGGCCGCTGCTGCTGCCGTTCGGCGCGCAGGCCAGCGCCGCCTGCCACCAGTTGCGAGGCGACGGCGTCCATCTCACCGGAGCCCTGCCATGAGCCTGCTCAGCGTACAAGACCTGCACGTGCGCTACCGGACCCGGCGCGGCGTGCTGCATGCCGTCGACGGCGTATCGTTCGAGCTCGCCCCGGGCGAGACCCTGGGCCTGGTCGGCGAATCGGGATGCGGCAAATCCTCGCTCGGCAAGGCCGTCATGCGCCTGCTCGAACCCCATTCGGGATCGGTCCGGCTGGAGGATCTCGACATCACCCATCTTTCGCCGTCGGAACTGCGGCCGCACCGCAAGCGCTTCCAGATGGTGTTCCAGGACCCCGGCGGCTCGCTCGACCCGCGGCAGCGGATCTCCAAGCTGCTGCAGACGCCGCTGGCGCTGCACAAGCTGGGCACCGTGGCCGAGCGCAAGGCGCGCGTGCAGGAACTGATGCAGCAGGTGGGGCTGCGGCCCGACATGGCCGAGCGCCTGCCGCACGAGTTCTCGGGCGGACAGCGCCAGCGCATCGCCATCGCCCGCGCGCTGGCCCTGCATCCGCAGCTGATCGTGTGCGACGAGCCGGTCTCCGCGCTCGATGTATCTCTGCAGGCGCAGATCCTGAACCTGCTGGCCGACCTGCAGCGCACGCACGGCATGGCCTATCTCTTCATCAGCCACGATCTATCGGTGGTGCAGCACGTGGCCGACCGGGTGGCCGTGATGTACCTCGGCCGCATCGTCGAACTGGCCTCGCGCGCCGAGATCTGGCGCCGTCCCGCGCACCCCTACACCCGCGCGCTGATCGGCGCGATCCCGGTGCTCGATCCGCGCCGGGTTCGCATCGCCGACAAGCCGATGCTGCAGGGCGACCTGCCCAATCCGTTCCAGCCGCCGGCGGGCTGCAGCTTCCATACCCGCTGCCCGCATGCCGTCGCGCTGTGCCGCGAACGGACGCCGGCGCTGGAGGAAATCGCGCCCGGGCACACCGTGGCCTGCCACTTGCGCGACGCCCTGGCGGGCCGGCCGGAACCCGCCGGCCAGACCGGCCAGGTGGTGCACTTCATGCGCCGCCAGGCGCCGGCCCACGCGGCCTTGCCCGCCGGCGCCGCCGCGGCCCGGGCCGCGCACACCCCCTGACGCTCCGCCTTTCCACTCCTCCAAGACATCATGGACTTCGACTGCACGCCCAGACAACGGGAAATCTACGAGACCGTCGGCGAACTCGGCCGCACGCGCTTTGCCGCGCGCGCCGCGGACTACGACGCGAAGGCCGCCACGCCGCTCGAGAACCTCAAGGATCTGGTGGCCGCCGGCTACGGCGCCGCCGCGCTGAGCGAGGAAATCGGCGGCCTGGGCGGCGGCGCGCTGGACAAGGATCCGCTGGTGTCGCTGCTGGTGGTCGAGCAGACCGCCCGCTACTGCCTGTCTACCGCGCAGTGCACATCCACCACAACGCCTCGCACCGCATCGACCAGATCGGCACCGACATCGACTACAACTTCGACGTACTGCTGCAGCCCTATTCGCCGCTGCTCGACCCGGAGCCGGGCCTGACCCGCCTGTTCTGGTCCAAGGCGGCCAAGCCCGGCGTCCCCTACGTCAGCGCACGGGCTGAACGTGAAGCCGGACGGCGTGCTGTCGGCGCTGAAGGACGTCTGGCTGGCGCCCGCGGCCAGATGAACGCCGCCATGCGGCGGCGTCGAATGACTGCGCTGGCGAGGGTGCCTGGCCGGGCCGGCCAGGACGGTCAGAGTTTGTAGGACGGATCGATCTGCGACAGGCGGCGGTGGATGGCCGCCAGCAGCGGTTCGCTGCGCGCCGGGTTGGCTTTCACCTGCGCCACCGTCTTGGTGGCCGCCTCGTGCGAGATCAGGTTCAGCGGGCGGCCGGTGGCCAGCGCCTGGGCCTGGATGCGGCAGGCGTATTCCAGGTTGTAGTTGCGGTGGAAGGCCTCGGCGATGGTAGAGCCGGTCACCACCAGCCCATGGTTGCGCAGGAACAGCGCGGCGTGGTCGCCCAGGTCGGCGCCGATGCGCTGGCGCTCGTCGATGTCGTGCGCCATGCCTTCGAAGTCGTGGTAGCCGACCCGGCTGTAGAACTGCGCGCCTTCCAGCGTCAGCGGCAGCAGCCCTTCCTGCAGCGCCGACACCACGGTGCCGCCGTCGGTGTGCGTGTGGATCGTCGCCACCACGTCGGGCCGGGCCGCGTAGACGGCGCTGTGGATCACGAACGAGGCGCGGCCGAAGGTCCAGCGGTTGGGGCCGACGGGGTTGCCGTCGAGATCGAGCTTGACGAAATCGGACGCCCGCAACTGGTCGTAGAACACGCCGGCGGGATTGACCAGGAAGGCATCGGGCTGGTCGGGCACGCGCGCCGTGATGTGATTGAAAACCAGCTTGGTCCAGCCCAGTTCCGCGAGCGACCGCGCCACGGCGGCCAGGTCTTCCCGGGTTTGCTGCTCGGCGGCCGACCACGGGAAGGACGGCGGGATCTGCAATTGGGCGCTCATTGGATTTTCTCCGCGAATGGATTCTCGAAATAATATCCAACCCACGCACGGAGAAAACCAAGAAAAACATCTTTCGATATTACCCGGCCATATTCGATATGGTGAAAATATCCATGAATATCAACCGCATATGTAAATACATATTAGAAAATAATCTATTGCGCGCCGGAATAATCCGTAGAATCCGCGGCATCGACAACCCGAGTTGAGAATATGCCAAAAATGTTTTCCACATTATCCCGCGCCGCCGCCATCGTGGCCACGGCCGTCGCCATGGCGATGCTGCCGCCGGCCGTCGCCGCGGCCCAGCCCGCTCCCGCCGGGCAGCCCGTGCGCGGCGGCACGCTGGTGGCCGCGATATATCCCGCCCCCAACCAGCTCAACGTCACCTTCAACAACCAGTACGCCAATTCGGCGGTATCGGCGAACGTTTTCGACGGCCTGTTCACCTACGACGACAAGCAGAACGCCCACGGCCAGCTGGCCACCTCGCTCGACGTATCGCCCGACGGGCTACGCATCACGATCCACCTGCGCAAGGGCGTGAAGTGGCACGACGGGGTGGAGTTCACCTCGGCCGACGTGCGCTACAGCATCATGGAAGTGCTGAAGAAGGTGCATCCGCGCGCCCGCATCACCTTCAGCGCGGTCGAAGACGTAGAAACCCCCGACCCGTACACCGCGGTGCTCAGGCTGTCGCACCCGGCGCCGGTGATCCTGCTGTCGCTGAACACGGCCGAGGCGCAAATCATCCCCAAACACCTGTACGAGGGCACGGACGTCCGCACCAATCCGTACAACGCCAAGCCGATCGGCACCGGCCCGTTCCGCTTCAAGGAATGGAAGAAGGGCCAATACGTCGAGCTCGAACGCAACCCCGATTACTGGGACAAGGGCAAGCCCTACCTGGACCGCCTGATCTTCCGCGAGATCCCCGACCCGGCCGCGCGCGCGGCGGCGCTGGAGACCGGCGACATCCTGTACCTGCCGTTCGCCGGCGTGCCGTTCTCCGACGTGGCGCGCCTGCGCCAGAACCAAGACCTGGTGTTCGATCCGCGCGGCTACGTCTACAACGCGCAGATCTACTTCCTGATGTTCAACCTGAAGCGCCCGATCACCGGCAACCTGAAGGTCCGCCAGGCCTTCGCCCACGCGGTCGACAAGCAGGGCCTGATCGACACCGTGTGGTACGGCCTGAGCAAGCCGGCCGACGGCCCGATCCCGGATTCGCTGACCAGGTTCTACACCAAGGACAAGCCGACCTACGCCTACGACCCGGCGCTGGCCGAGAAGCTGCTCGACGAAGCGGGCTACCCGCGCAAGGCCGACGGCATCCGGTTCTCGGTGCAGCTGGACCTGTCGCCCAGCTCCAACGCCTTCGTGCCGGCCGGCGAATACCTGCGGCAGAACCTGCGCAAGGTGGGCATCGATGTCAAGCCCGTATCGTCGGAACCGTCGGCCTACCTGAAGAAGATCTGGACCAACTACGACTACGACGTCATCATCAACGGCTTCTCGACCCTGTTCGACCCGGAAATGGGGCTGACCCGCCAGTACTGGTCGAAGGCCGTCTCGCCCGGCGTGCCCTACATCTCGGCTACCGGCTATGCCAGCCCCGAAGTCGACAGGATCATCGAGGCCTACCAGAAAGAGCCGGACCCTGCCAAGCGCGTGCAGCAGTTCTACGACCTGCAGCGCGTGACGATGCGCGACCTGCCCCTGCTGCCGGTGATGGACGCGCCGTTCTACACTTTCTACAACAAGCGCGTGCACGGCCTGGATTTCGATCCCGACGGTTCGCGCTCGTCACTGAAGGGCGTCTGGCTTTCGAAGTAGGGCTTGCCCACCGCCGGCCCGGTGCGCGTCCATCCATTGGGCCAGCGCCTCGGCCGTCATCGGCCTGGCGATCAAATAGCCCTGGCCTTCGTCGCACCCCCACTGCCGCAACAGCGCCAGCGTTTCCGCGGTCTCGATCCCTTCGGCCACCACCCGGTATCCCAGCTGCCCGGCCAGTTCGATGATGGTCCGGGCCAGAAGCCTGTCCCGCTCGCCGGCGCCCAGGTTGCGGACGAACGACTGATCGAGCTTGACCACGCTGGCGGGCAGGTCGCGAAGATAGGTCCAATTGCTGTAGCCGGTCCCGAAATCGTCGATGGCGATCGTCACGCCGGCGTCGTGCGCCCGGTGCAGCAGGCGCGCCACCTCTTTCGGATCCCTCATCAGCGCGCTTTCCGTGAATTCGAGCTTGAAGCCGGCGGGATCCACGCCATGCCGGGCCAGCAGTTCGATCATCAGATCGATGTACGACGGCCCGGCGAAATCCTGGGCCGATACGTTGATCGCCACCTTGAACGCGAATCCCCGCCGCCGCCATGCCGCCGCCTGTTCGACGCTGCGCTGCAATACCCAGCGGCTCAGCGGCCGGATCAGCGCCGTTTTCTCGGCCAGCGGGATGAATTCGCCCGGCCCGATCGGCCCCAGCGTGGGATGCCGCCACCTGAGCAGCGCCTCGACCGCCGTGCACTGGCCGGTGGCCAGCTCGATGACTGGCTGATAAGCCAGCCACAGCTGCTCGCCGGTCGCGACGGCGCGCGACAGCCCGGTCAGCAGTGCGAACGCCCGCTGCTGCGCCCGGTCGATTTCCGGCTCGACATGCGTCCAGCCGATGTCGCGGTCGCGCGCTTCGTTGGCGGCGCTCACCACCAGCCGCAGCCAGTCCTGGCGCTCGCGCCGGCCGGCATCCAGCGGCAGCACGCCCAGGCCGACCTCGGCGCGCACCGGGATGCCGCGGCACATCACCGGCGCGTGGAAGCCCCCGAGGATGCGCTCGTAGAGACCCTGCTCCAGCCCGCGGTGGGCCGGCCCGAGCAGAAAGGCGAACCGCGTCGGCGTGATCTTGTACAGCAGGCAGCCGGGCGGCAGCAGCGACTGGAAGCGGTCCTGCATGGCCAGCATCAGTTCGTTGAAGAACGGGTAGCCCAGCGCGTTCACGATGTCGTTGACGAACCGCGGCGACAGCATGTCGGCGGCCACGACCACCAGGTGTTCGCGCCGCTCCAGCGCCATCCCCACGTCCGCCTCCAGGCGCAGCCGATTGAACAGGCCGGTGGGCTCGTCGATATAGCTGCGGTCGCGCAGCGTGGCGATGCGGCCCATCGCCAGCCCCGCGAAATGCCGGAGCATCGAGCGGTCGCGCGCGCTCAGCGGCGGCCGCGGCCTGGTGTCGATGACGCACAGGCTGCCCAGGCCGAGGCCGTCTTCCGTTACCAGCGGCATACCGGCGTAGAAACGGATGCCGGGCGGCCCGGTCACCAGCGGATTGTCGCGAAACCGCTCGTCCTGTGCCGTGTCCGGCACTTCGAGCACATCCCGGCCAAGTATCGTGTAGCCGCAGAACGCGTCCCGGCGGGGCGTCTGGCGCACGCCCAGGCCCACGCTGGCGCGAAACCACTGGCGCTGCTCGTCGAGGATGGAAATCAGCGCGATCGGCGCCTCGAAATACTCGGCCGTCATCGCGACGATGCGATCGAACGCCCTGTCCGGCGTGCTGTCGGTCAGGCAGAGCTGCTGCACGCGGAACTGGCGTTCCGCTTCGTTGGGGGGCATCGGTGCAGGCACCACGGCGCGGGCCATACCTGACGGTCGGGATTCCCTATGCTATAGCCGATCACGGCCGAGAGGTGAAACGTCTGCCGCACGCAACATCGCGGCCACCGCGCCGCCCCTTCACCGCAGGCCGCCGTCCCGGACGTTGGCGCGGCGCGCCTGGGCGGGATCGGCGGCGTTCTGGTTGCCGCGCCCGCGCACGCGGCCCGACTCGCCGGCCCGGTACAGCGACCCTTCGCGCGAATGCGGCGGCTCGGCCCGCTGCTGGCGCCCGATCTGCATCTTCGCCATCGCCTCGCCGAGCGCCGGCAGCACCTTGGCCGTCGTGGTGTTGATGACCGACATCGCGCCGACGCGGACGTCGCGCGCCGATTCGGTGGCGGCGTCCAGGATGGCGGCGGCCACCTTGTCGGGATCGATCATCGGCGTCGGCAGCTTGGGTTCCTGGCTCAGGTAGTTGCCGGCATGCTCGGGAAAAGGCGTATCGACCGCCGTCGGCTGGATCAGCGTGACCGACACCGGCGCCTTGTCGGCGTCCAGCTCGATCCGCAACGCATGGGTGAAACCCTTGACGGCGTGCTTGCTGGCCGAATACATGCCCTGCAGCGGCACCGCCGCATCCGAGGCCTCGCTGCCGACATTGATGAGCGCCCCGCCGCCGGCCGCCTTCAAATGCGGCACCGCCACCAGCGAGCCGTACACCACGCCCCAGAAATTGGTCTGGAACACGCGCTGGCTGTCCTCGTCGGACACCTCGTCCAGGCGGCCGTACACCGAAATGCCCGCATCATTGATCCAGGTATCGATGCGCCCGAAGCGCTCGAGCGCCACCCGCGCGATTCGCTCCACGTCCGCCCGCACTCCCACGTCGGCCTCGACCGCAACGGCCTCGCCGCCGCTGGCGCCGATACGCTCGACGATCTCGTCCAGCGTCTGCTTGCTGCGCGCCGCCAGCACCAGCCGCGCCCCCTGCTGCGCCGCCGCCAGCGCCGTCGCCAGCCCGATGCCGCTCGACGCGCCGGTAATGACCACGACCTGCTCATCCAGAGGCTTGAGCGAAATATCCATGGCGAACCTCCATCTGCCGTTGCGCGGCCCGATCCCGCGCCGCACTTCCCCACAGCAAAACCCATTCCCACAGACCCAAAAAGAAAGCCCCGGCATCATCAAATAGACACCAGGGCCTCCACAGCACTCCCTTCCTACGCCAGCCCCCGCCCCATCCAGGGTGCCGCGGATCCGGCTCCGCCGGTCCGCCAGCACCGCCCCTGGGGGGCGCGCGCCAGCGCGTACGGGGGGACCTAATTTTTGCTTTGATCGACCAGCTTGTTCTTCCGGATCCAGGGCATCATGTCGCGCAGCTTGCCGCCGACCTGCTCGATCTGGTGGTCGGACGTCAGGCGACGACGCGACTTCAGCGTCGGCGCGCCGGCGATGTTCTCGAGCAGGAAGCTCTTGGCGTATTCGCCGGACTGGATGTCTTTCAGCACCGCACGCATCGTGTTCTTGGTGTCTTCGGTCACGATGCGCGGACCCGTCACGTACTCGCCGTATTCGGCGTTGTTCGAGATCGAGTAGTTCATGTTGGCGATGCCGCCTTCGTAGATCAGGTCGACGATCAGCTTGAGCTCGTGCAGGCACTCGAAGTAGGCCATCTCGGGCGCGTAGCCGGCTTCCACCAGCGTCTCGAAGCCGGCCTTGATCAGCTCGACCGTGCCGCCGCACAGCACGGCCTGCTCGCCGAACAGGTCGGTTTCGGTTTCTTCGCGGAAGTTGGTCTCGATGATGCCGGCGCGGCCGCCGCCGTTGGCCATCGCGTACGACAGCGCGATGTCGCGCGCGGCGCCGGACTTGTCCTGGTAGACGGCCACCAGGTGCGGCACGCCGCCGCCCTGGGTGTAGGTGGAGCGCACGGTATGGCCCGGGGCCTTGGGCGCGATCATGATGACGTCGATGTCGTCGCGCGGCACCACGGCGCCGTAGTGCACGTTGAATCCGTGGGCGAAGGCCAGCACGGCGCCCGGCTTCAGGTTCGGGCCGACGTTCTCGGCGTAGACCTTGGCGATGTTCTCGTCGGGCAGCAGGATCATGACGACGTCGGCGCCGCGCACCGCTTCGTCCACTTCCTTGACGGCCAGGCCGGCGTTGGCGGCCTTGTTCCACGAGGCGCCGCCCTTGCGCAGGCCGACCGTGACGTTGACGCCCGAATCGTTCAGGTTCTGCGCGTGCGCGTGGCCTTGCGAGCCGTAGCCGATGATGGCCACGTTCTTGCCCTTGATCAGCGACAGGTCGCAGTCTTTATCGTAAAAAACTTTCATGGGGTTCTCCGGGAATTCAAATCTTCAGTACGCGCTCGCCGCGGCCCACGCCGCAACTGCCGGTGCGTACCGTTTCGAGGATGGACGCGCGGTCGAGCGCCTCGATGAAGGCGTCCAGCTTGCTCTTGTCGCCGGTGAGCTCGACGGTGTAGCTCTTGTCGGTCACGTCGACGATGTGGCCGCGGAAAATGTCGACCATGCGCTTCATTTCCTCGCGTTCCTTGCCTACCGCGCGCACCTTGATCAGCATCAGCTCGCGCTCGATGTGGGGTGCCTCGGTCAGGTCGACCACCTTGACGACCTCGACCAGGCGGTTCAGGTGCTTGGTGATCTGCTCGATCACGTCGTCGGAACCGGAGGTGACGATGGTCATGCGCGACAGCGTGGCGTCTTCGGTGGGCGCCACGGTCAGGGTCTCGATGTTGTAGCCGCGGGCGGAGAACAGCCCCACCACGCGGGACAGCGCGCCCGCTTCGTTTTCCAGAAGCACGGATATGGCGTGTCTCATGCGTGCTCCTTACAGGTCTTCGGAACCGAGCAGCATCTCGGTCAGCCCCTTGCCCGCCTTGACCATCGGCCAGACGTTCTCGGTGCGGTCGGTGATGAAATCCAGGAACACCAGCCGCTTCTTGTGCTTGCCGAAGGCCTCGCGCAGCGCGCCTTCGACGTCGCCCGGGCGCTCGATGCGCAGGCCGACGTGGCCGTAGGCCTCCACCAGCTTGACGAAGTCGGGCAGCGAATCCATGTACGACTCGGCATAGCGCGAGCCGTAGTCGATCTGCTGCCACTGGCGCACCATGCCCAGGTAGCGGTTGTTCAGGCACAGCACCTTCGGGCTCAGGCCGTACTGGTGGCAGGTCGACAGCTCCTGGATGTTCATCTGGATCGAGCCTTCGCCGGTGATGACGGCCACGTCAGCGCCCGGGTGGGCCATCTGCACGCCCATCGCGTACGGCAGGCCCACGCCCATCGTGCCCAGGCCGCCGGAATTGACCCAGCGGCGGGGCTTCTCGAAGCGGTAGTACTGCGCGGCCCACATCTGGTGCTGGCCCACGTCGGAGGTGACGAAGGCTTCGCCGCCGGTCACTTCCCACAGCTTCTCGATCACGAACTGCGGCTTGATGACGTCGTCGGAACGGCGATACTTCAGGCATTCGCGCCCGCGCCAGGCCTCGATCTGCTTCCACCACGGCGCCAGGCGGCCCGGCTCGGACGGCGCATCGCGCGAGGCGGCCTCGTACTGGGCGATGAAGTCGCCGAGGACGTCTTTCACGTCGCCCACGATGGGCACGTCGACCTTGACGCGCTTGGAGATCGACGACGGGTCGATGTCGATGTGGACGATCTTGCGGGCGTTCTGCGCGAAGTGCCTGGGATTGCCGATCACGCGGTCGTCGAAGCGCGCGCCGATGGCCACCAGCACGTCGCAGTGCTGCATCGCCATGTTGGCTTCGTAGGTGCCATGCATGCCGGGCATGCCGACGAAGCGGCGGTCGCTGGCCGGGAACGCGCCCAGGCCCATCAGCGTGTTGGTGACGGGGGCGTCGACCATCTGCACCAGCCGGGTCAGCTCGGGCGCGGCGTCGGACAGGATCACGCCGCCGCCGGTGTAGATCATCGGCCGCTCGGCCTGCAGCAGCAGCTGCACGGCCTTCTTGATCTGGCCCTGGTGGCCCTTGACCACCGGCGAATACGAACGCATCCGGATCTCGCCGCTCGGCGGGTGGTATTTGCAGCGGGCCACCGTGATGTCTTTCGGGATGTCGACCAGCACCGGCCCAGGGCGCCCGGTGCGCGCGATGTAGAAGGCCTTGCGGATCGTCTCGGCCAGGTCCTTGACGTCTTTCACCAGGAAGTTGTGCTTGACGCACGGCCGCGTGATGCCCACCGTGTCGGCTTCCTGGAAGGCGTCCTGGCCGATGGCCGCGGTGGGCACCTGGCCGGTCAGCATCACCAGCGGGATCGAATCCATGTAGGCCGTGGCCAGGCCGGTGACGGCGTTGGTGACGCCGGGGCCGCTGGTGACCAGGGCCACGCCCACGCGGTTGGACACGCGCGAGTAGGCGTCCGCCGCGTGCACGGCGGCCTGCTCGTGCCGGACCAGGATGTGCTTGAACTTGTCTTGCTTGAAGATCTCGTCGTAGATGTACAGAACCGAGCCTCCGGGGTAGCCGAACACGTGTTCGACGCCCTCATCGGCAAGGCTGCGCACGACGATCTCGGCGCCTGTCATTTCCATCTGAATGTGCGTCCATTCAAAGTCCGCGCAGCCACCCCGGACGGCCCCGCCGAAAACGGCGACGGCCCTGACCTGCACTGGCCCCGGCAACATGCGGCGGCGCTTCGCGGTTCACGGAACCGCTCTGCCCGGACACCTTGCCGGTCCAGCCCACGTTCTCCGGAACGGGCGCTGAAGGTTGAAACGGAAGGCCAGGGCCGGACCGCGCAGCAGGTGGCTGGGCGGCCGCAACGCTTGTGGCGCGGACCTGGGCTGGATTGGTTGCCAAGCGGGGCGGCGCCCATGTGTGAGGCGCCGCATCGGAAGCAGGTACCCGTAGACTTTTTTGGCGTTTCCGGGTAGCCGGTCACATTAGCAGGCTTGCTGCACCGCAGTCAAGCCGCCGCCGGTGCGCCCGGCGCGCCGCGTGGCCTGCGCACGACGGGCCGTTCGGGTTATCTTACGGCCCATGAACGCGATCCCTTCCGCCGCGCCCGCCCCGGCGCCCATGCCCGCGCCCGGACGCTGGCGCCGCTTCGCCTGCATGATGTACGAATCCATCCTGCTGTTCGGCGTGGTGTTCGTGGCCGACTACCTGTTCGACACGCTTACCCAGAGCCGCAACGCGCTGATGCTGCGCCACGAGCGCCAGGCCTGGCTGTTCCTGGTGATCGGCGCCTATTTCGTGTCGTGCTGGCGCATCAGCGGCCAGACGCTGCCGATGAAGACCTGGAACATCCGGCTGGTCGACGCCGGCGGCGGCCGCGTGCCGCTGTGGAAGGCGGTCGCGCGCTACGTGCTGGCCTGGCCGATCACGCTGTCGGGCCTGGGCTTCATCTGGTCGGCGTTCGACCGCGAGGCCCAATTCCCGCAAGACCGGCTGCTCGGCACGCGGCTGGTGTCCACGCGCGATTGAGATTGATCGCGGCAGCGCGCCGCCGGATGCCGGCTTCGACGTTCCTGCTTGGCCCGCCGCCGCGCTGCCTGCGCGCCGGAGGCGCCTGCTTCCATCCGGCACGACGCACCGCCGGAGCGGCGCCATGATGGCCGCCCGGATGCGCGCCTTCATCGCGGGGGTGCTCGTGCTCGGCGCGCTGGTCGCGTGGGCACTGTCGCCGCGGCTGGGCGTGGCCGGCGCGGTCGCCGCCAGCGCCGGCCTGGCGGTCGGCCTGCACGCGCTGGCGGTGGCCATCGGCTTCGCCATCGCCGCCCGGCGCTGCCGCGGCCCCGACGCGCCGCCGGCTTGGGGCTGGCTGCGCGCGCTGCCAGGCGAGGCCGCGCTGTCGATGCGCAACATGTACCTGGACATCCCCTGGCGCCACCGCTGGCCGCCCCGGCTGCCGGCCGGCGCGCGCGGCAGCGTGCTGCTGGTGCACGGCTACGGCTGCAACCGCGGCATCTGGCGCGGCCTGGACACCTGGCTCGCGCGGCGCGGCTGGGCGGTCGACGCGCCCGACCTGGAACCGCCGCACGCGGGCATCGACGACTTCGGCGCGCAGGTGGCCGCGGCCGCCGCCCGGCTGGCCGCGCGCACCGGGCACCCGGCGGTGGTGGTGGTCGCGCACAGCATGGGCGGGCTGGCGGCGCGCGCCGCGCTGTGCCAGTCGCCGCAGGCTCCCATCGCGCACCTCATCACCCTCGGCACCCCGCACCACGGCACCTGGAGCGCGCGCTACGGGCGCGGCGAATGCGCGCCGCAGATGCTGCCCGCCAGCCCGTGGCTGCGGGCGCTGGCCGGACGCGAACAGGCCGGCGCGGCGGACCGCCTGACCTGCATCGCGTCGCTGCACGACAACGTGGTGGCGCCGGCGCGACAGGCGCTGGTCGACGGCGCGCCGCAACTGGTGCGCGGCGGCGTCGGCCACATGGCGCTGCTGTCCGACCGCGCCGTGCGCAACTACCTCGACGGCCGCCTGCAAGCGCTGCATCCGCGCGCCTGAAACGCTGCCGGGACGGTCCCCCGGGTCCGCCGCGGACGGGGTTTTCCCCCGCCGGGGCATGCGTCATCGGATATTCGTGATGTGGTCACGAAGACGTCATCGCGCCATGTTTCCATTCATTAAACGGACACATGGCAGACGTCGAGCATGACAACGACAGCCCCCCGGCATTGGCGCACCCTCTGGATTTCAGACCTGCATCTGGGCACCGCTGGCTGCAACGCGATGCACCTGCTGGACTTCCTCCGCCACAACGAAGCCGACACGCTGTACCTGGTCGGCGACATCATCGACGGCTGGCAGTTGCGCCGCAGCTGGATCTGGCCGCAGGCCCACAACGACGTGGTGCAGAAGGTGCTGCGCAAGGCGCGCAAGGGCACGCGGGTCATCTTCATCCCCGGCAACCATGACGAGTTCGCGCGCCAGTTCATCGGCTACGCCTTCGGCGACATCGAGGTGCAGGACGACGCGGTGCACGTCACGGCCGACGGCAGGCGGCTGTGGGTGACCCACGGCGACCAGTTCGACGGCGTCATCCAGCACAGCAAATGGCTGGCCCACCTGGGCGACACGCTCTACACCTTCACGCTGTGGCTGAACCTGCACTTCAACCGCGTGCGGCGGCGGCTCGGGCTGCACTACTGGTCGCTGTCGCAGTACCTGAAGCACCGCGTCAAGAACGCGGTGGCCTTCATCACCGACTTCGAGCACGTGCTGGTCGGCGAAGCCAGGCGGCGCGGCTACGACGGCGTGGTGTGCGGCCATATCCACAAGCCCGAGATCCGCGAGGTCGAGGGCGTGCTCTACTGCAACGACGGCGACTGGGTGGAAAGCCTGTCGGCGCTGGCCGAAGACGACGAAGGCCGCCTGCAGCTGGTCTACTGGACCCGGCTCAGCATGGAAGAGCCCCCCGCCGCCGCCAAGCCGAAACGCCGCCGCGCCTTCGAGCTGCCGGCCCTGCCCTCCGCCCTGGCCTCGCGCCCGCCGCTGCACCCCGCAGGCGCCGAAGCCACCCGCGAGCCCGCCGAAACCGCAGAGGTGCGTTGACCCCCCCTACGCGCTTCGCGCGCCCCCCAGGGGGCGACGCTGGCGGACCGGCGGAGCCGGATCCGCGGCGTCCTGGAAGGGGTGCTCCAAGCGCGTCAGGGCTTTACCCCCGCCTCCGGCCAGCGACGATTACTACTAGGCCCACCGCGATGGCGGCGATGCCTGCCCACGTGGGGATGCCGACCGTCTTGCGGGTGTCGGCCGTGGCCTCCACCGGGCCGACCTTCAGCAGCGTTTCTTCCGACGTGTACGAAAAGCTCTTGTAGCCCAGCGCCGCGACGCCCAGCACGATCAGCAGCACGCCGATGATCAGCGAAGCCTTCATGTCGATTCCCTCCCGTTGTCGAGGCGGCAAGATACCGTATCGCCGGCGCGGGCGGGTGCCGCGGCAAGAGCCCGTAGCAATGTTTACGCGCCAGTCAGCACTTCCGGATTGACCAGCGTGCGCGGCCGCTTGCCGTCGAGCCAGTCGACCACGTTGGCGATCGCCAGGTCGGCCATCGCGCGCCGCGCGCTCGAAGTCGCGCTGCCGATGTGCGGCGTCAGCAGCGCGTTGGGCGCCGCCAGCAGTTCCGGCGCGACCTTGGGCTCGCCCTCGAACACGTCGAGCCCGGCCGCGGCGATCCGCCCTTCCTGCAGCGCCTGCGCCAGCGCGCGGTCGTCCACCAGCCCGCCGCGGCCGATGTTGACCAGCACCGCGGTCGGCTTCATCAGCGCCAGTTCCGGCGCGCCCACGATGTGGTGGGTGGCCGGCGAATACGGCACCACCAGCACCACGTGGTCGGCGCTGCGCAGCAATTCCTCCTTGCCCACCCAGCGCGCACCCTGGCTTTCCTCCGCCGGCAGCTCGCGCCGGTTGTGGTAGAGGACCTGCATGCCGAAGCCGCTGGCGCGGCGGGCGATGGCGCGGCCGATGCGGCCCATGCCGATGATGCCCAGCGTGGCGCCGTGCACGTCGGCGCCCAGCCACAGGCCCATGCCCCACACGTTCCACTTGCCGTCGCGCAGCCAGCGCTCGGATTCGCCGGTGCGCCGCGCGGCGCCCAGCAGCAGCGCCCACGCCATGTCGGCGGTGGCCTCGGTCAGCACGTCGGGCGTATTGGTGACCATGACGCCGGCGCGATTGGCGGCGGCCACGTCGATGTTGTTGTAGCCCACGCCCACGTTGGCGATCAGCTTCAGCCCCGGCAGGCCTTCGATCACCTCGGCCGGCACCTGACAGCCGGCGGTCGCCACCAGCGCCTGGCAGCCGGCGGCGTACTCGACCATGCGCGCCGGGACGAGCGGGGTGTCGGCCGGGTTCAGCCTCACCTCGGCCCGGCTCTGCAGGGGCTGGTCGCTGTCGGGGAAAAGGCGGCGGGTGATCGCCACGACGGGGCGGGACATGGAGCTCCTCCTGTGTTTTGCGGGGTATGGAGCCGCGTATGATGGCACGCCTTGCCCGCTCCGGCGCGTTTTTGCCGGAACCGGCACCCGGCGGCGCCCATTGATCCTATACTTCCTATAATTAGCAATCGTTTTCATTCAGCAGGGATTCCCATGGCGCTACGCCTGTCCGAACTGCCCCATGGCCAGAATGCCGCCGTCGACGCCGTGCAGGACGCCACCCCCGTGGATCCGATCGCCATCCGCCTGCGCGACCTGGGCTTCGTGGCGGGCGAGCCGGTGCGGATCGTGGCGCGCGGCCCCATCGGGGCCGATCCCATCCTGGTGCAGATCGGTTTCACCCGTTTCGCATTGCGCCGCAACGAAGCCGCCCGGGTGCTGGTCGTTCCATTGGCCTCCTGACCGCATGTCTTCCACTCCCCTGACGCCGCCGCGCATCGCGCTGGTTGGCAATCCCAACTGCGGCAAGACCGCGCTGTTCAACCAGTTGACCGGCGGCCGCCAGAAAGTCGCCAACTACGCCGGCGTGACGGTCGAGCGCAAGGAAGGCCGGCTGCTCACGCCGTCGGGCCGCTCGGTCAGCGTGCTCGACCTGCCGGGCGCCTACAGCCTGCACGCCACCAGCCCCGACGAAGCCATCACGCGCGACGTCTGCCTCGGCAATTTCCGCGGCGAAGCGCGGCCCGACATGCTGGTGGCCGTGGTCGACGCCACCAATCTGCGGCTGCACCTGCGCTTCGTGCTCGAGCTGCAGCAGCTCGGCCTGCCGATGGTGCTGGCGCTGAACATGTGCGACGCCGCCGCGCGCCGCGGCATCCGGATCGACCGCGCGCGGCTGGAGGCCGACCTCGGCATTCCCATCGTGGAAACCGTGGCGGTGCGCCGCGGCGGCGCCGGCCCCCTGCTGCAAGCGCTCGACGCCGGCACCCCGCCCCCGCCGCCGCCCCTGCCGGACGGCGCCGACCTGCATGCCGAGGTCAACCGCCTGCTGCGGGCCGCGGTATCGATGCCGCGCCGCACGGCCGAGATCGATGACGCGATCGACCGCTGGGTGCTGCATCCCGCGTGGGGTCTCGCCATCCTGGCGGCGGTGATGTTCCTGATGTTCCAGGCGGTATTCTCCTGGGCCGAGCCGCTGATGGACCTGATCGAATCCTCGGTCGGCGCGCTGGGCGGCCTGGTCGGCGCGGCGCTGCCCGAAGGGCCGCTCAACAGCCTGCTGGTGGACGGCGTGATCGCCGGGGCCGGCAGCGTGCTGGTGTTCCTGCCCCAGATCCTGATCCTGTTCCTGTTCATTCTGCTGCTGGAGGAATCCGGCTATCTGCCGCGCGCGGCCTTCCTGCTCGACCGCATGATGCTGGGCGCCGGCCTCACCGGCCGCTCCTTCATCCCGCTGCTGTCGAGCTTCGCCTGCGCCATTCCCGGCATCATGGCCACCCGCACCATCCAGGACCCGCGCGACCGCCTGACCACCATCCTGGTCGCCCCGCTGATGACCTGCTCTGCGCGGCTGCCCGTCTACGCGCTGCTGATCGGCGCCTTCGTGCCCGGCCGTCCGGTGCTGGGCATCTTCAACCTGCAAGGCGTGACGCTGTTCGTGCTGTACGTGGCCGGCATCGCCAGCGCGCTGGCGGTGGCCTGGGTGATGAAGCGGCTGCGGCGCGACACCGCCGAGCACGCGCTGCTGCTCGAACTGCCCTCGTACCGCGTGCCACACCTGCGCGACATCGCCACCGGGCTGTGGGAACGCGCCCGGATCTTCCTGTCGCGGGTGGGCGGCATCATCCTCGCGCTGACCGTGCTGATCTGGTTCCTGTCGAGCTATCCCGCGCCGCCCGAGGGCGCCGTGGGGCCGGCCATCGAATACAGCTTCGCCGGCCGCATCGGCGCGGCGCTGCAAACCATATTCGCGCCCATCGGCTTCAACTGGCAGATCTCGATCGCGCTGGTGCCGGGCCTGGCCGCGCGCGAAGTGGCGGTGGGCGCGCTGGCCACGGTGTACGCGCTGTCGGGCGCGGCCGACGACGACAGCGCCTCCACCATGCTGACGCCGCTGATCGCCGCCCAATGGCCGCTGGCCACCGCGTTCTCGCTGCTGGCCTGGTACGTGTTCGCGCCGCAATGCCTGTCGACGCTGGCGGTGATCCGGCGCGAAACGGGGTCCTGGAAAATGGTGGCCACCGCCACCATCTACCTGTTCGTGCTGGCCTACCTGGCGTCGTTCATCACCTATCACGTCACGAGGATGCTGACGGGATGAACCCACCCTTACGCGCTTCGCGCGCAAGGCGAGGTCCACCCCTACGCGCTTCGCGCGCCCCTCAAGGGGCGATGCAGGCGGACCGGCGGAGCCGGATCCGCCGCATCCGGAGCGGTGTAGCGCCGGCGGCATGCCATATGGATGACTGGATATGACGGCTTATTCGGTATTCGAGACCTTCGTCGTGGTCGCCATCGTCGCGGCCTGCCTGTTCACCGCCTTCGGCAAGCTGGCGCCGCGCGCCCGCGCGAGCCTGCTGGCCGGCGCCGGCGCGTGGCTGGAGCGGCCCGGCCATCCGGGCTGGGCGCAGGCGCTGGGCCGGCGCTGGGCGCGGAAACCGGCAGCCGCCGGCGGCTGCGACAGCGGCTGCAGCACCTGCGGCAGCTGCGAAACGCCTTCGGCGGACCATAGCGTGATCCACGTCGATCTGCCGCACGGAAAGAGATGAAAGCGATGGCCGCGCACGCGGCCCGGCGGCGCACCCCGCCGCAGCGACGCAAACGGCCCGGCTAGCCCGGGATCTCGAACACCTGCCGCAGATAGGCCAGATAGGCCTTGTCGTCGCACATGGTCTTCTCGGGCGTGTCCGACACCTTGGCCACCGGCTGCCCGTTGCAGCGGACCATCTTCATCACCACCTGCAGCGGCTGGTAGCTCAGGTCGTTGGTCAGGTTGGTGCCGATGCCGAAGGCTGTCTGGCAGCGCCCCTTGAAGCGCTTGGCCAGTTCGATGGCCAGCGGGAAGGTCAGGCTGTCGGAGAACACCAGCGTCTTGGTGCGCGGGTCGACGCGATTGGCGCGGTAGTGCGCGATCAGCCGCTCGCCCCACTGGAACGGGTCGCCCGAATCGTGGCGGGCGCCGTCGAACAGCTTGCAGAAATACATGTCGAAGTCGCGCAGGAAGGCCGTCATGCCGTAGACGTCGGACAGCGCGATGCCGAGGTCGCCGCGGTACTCGCGGGCCCACATCTCGAAGCCGAAGATCTGCGAATCGCGCAGCCGCGGGCCCAGCGCCTGGCAGGCCTGCAGGTATTCGTGGCCCATCGTGCCCAGCGGCGTCAGGCCGTGGCGCATCGCGAAGAACACATTGCTGGTGCCGGCGAAGCACTCGCCCATCCGGTTCTTCAGCGTGGTGATGACTTCCTCGTGCCAGGCCTTGGAAAAGCGCCGGCGCGTGCCGTAGTCGGCGATGCGGATGTCGCGCAGCTCGGGATCGGCCAGCACCATGTCGATCTTGGCGTTGAGCCGCTGGCGGCCTTCGTCGTAGGCGGGCACCCGGTGCCGGTTGCGGAAGTAGACCTCGTTGACGATGGACAGCACCGGGATCTCGAACAGCGTGGTATGCAGCCACGGCCCCTTGACGACGATATCGAGCTCGCCTGGCACCTCGGCCGACTCCGTGACCGAGATGCAGCGCTCGGGCAGGTGGAACAGGCCGAGGAAGTCGACGTAGTCGCTCTTGATGAAGCGCATGCTGCCGAGGTAGGCCAGTTCTTCGTCGGTGAAGCGCAGCTGGCACAGCTCGTGGATCTCGTCGCGGATTTCGCCGACGTACGGGCGCAGGTCGATGCCGGGCGTGCGGCATTTGTATTTGTATTCGACCTGGGCCGCGGGAAAATGATGCAGCACCACCTGCATCATCGTGAACTTGTACAGGTCGGTATCGAGCAGCGAGGTGATGATCATCGTCGGCTGTCCTGCGCGTCAGGCGCCGTAGATGCGCGGCACCGCCTCCGCCGCCGCGCCGTATACGTGCTCCGGGCCGGGAAAGGCGCCGCTGGCGACTTCTTCCACGTAGCGGCGCACGGCGTCGGCCACCGCGTCGCCCCGGGTGGAGGCGCCGGCCATGTAGTTCTTGACGAACTTGGCGGGCGAGGCTGTCACGCCGAGCATGTCGTGCAGCACCAGCACCTGGCCGTCGCAGGCGGGACTGGCGCCGATGCCGATCGTGATCAGGCTGGTCTGCTCGCACACCGCGCGCCCCACCGGCTCTGGCACCGCCTCGATCACCAGCATCGCCGCGCCCGCGGCTTCGAGCGCCTGCGCGTCGACCACGATGCGCTCGGCCTCGGCCTGGGCCTTGCCCTGCACGCGAAAGCCGCCCAGCGCATGGACGTGGGAAGGCAGGAGGCCGACGTGGCCGCATACCGGGATGCCGCTGCGCACCAGCAGTTCCACGGTGGGCGCCAGTTCGGCGCCGCCTTCGACCTTGACCATCTGCGCGCCGGCCTGCATCAGCGTGACCGCGTTGCGCAGCGCCTGGGTAGGCCCTTCCTGATAGGAGCCGAACGGCAGGTCGGCCAGCAGGAAGGCGCGGGGCGAACCGCGCTGCAGGCAGGCGACGTGGTAGGCGATGTCGGCCACCGTGACGGGCAGCGTCGAATCGCGCCCTTGCACCACCATGCCGAGCGAGTCGCCCACCAGCAGGCAGTCCACGCCCGCCTCGTCGAACACCCGGGCGAAACTGGCGTCGTAGCAGGTCAGCATCGATAGCTTGCGGCCGGCCGCCAGTTTTTTCCTGAGTGCGGTGAGGGTACTGCGCATCGGGGTCTCCTTGTTGCCGCGCCTGTCGTGGCGGTGAATTCTCCAACATAGCACAGCGAGGAGCAAACTTCCCGCGGCGCGGCGCGCCGCGCCGGCCGAGGGGTTATCGCGGCCCGCGATCCGGGAGTCCGGTAAAATCATTGGCTTAGCCGAATTTTTCGACCGCTCGCCCGGAGTATTTCATGACTCACGTCGTCACCGAGAATTGCATCAAATGCAAGTACACCGATTGCGTCGATGTATGTCCGGTGGACTGTTTCCGCGAGGGGCCCAACTTCCTGGCGATCGACCCCGATGAATGCATCGACTGCGCCGTCTGCATCCCGGAATGCCCCGCCAACGCCATCCTGGCCGAGGAAGACGTGCCCGTCCACCAGATGCATTTCATCCAGCTCAACGCCGAACTGGCGCGTTCCTGGCCCAGCATCACCCGCACCAAGCCGCCGCTGCCCGACGCCGACGAATGGAAGGACAAGGAAGGCAAGCTCGACCTGCTGGAAAGATAGCCCCCCTACGCGCTTCGCGCCCCCAGGGGGCGACACTGGCGGACCGGAGGAGCCGGACCCGCCGTGCCCTGGATCAGGCGGGGGCTGTTGAGGGACTGCATATCGATGAGCCAGGATAAATACACCGCCGAAACGATCACCTGGGTACGGACCTGGGTTCCCGGCAAGCTGTTCTCGTTCCGCACCACGCGCGACCGGGCCTTTCGCTTCGCGCCGGGGCAGTTCGCCCGGCTGGGCCTGCGGCGCGAGGACGGCGAGGCGGTCTGGCGCGCGTACTCCATCGTGTCGGCCACACACGACGATTTCCTGGAGTTCTTTTCCATCGTGGTGCCCGGCGGGGAATTCACCAGCCGGCTGGAGCACATGCGCGAGGGCGATCCCATCCTGGTCGAGAAAACGGCTTACGGTTTCCTGACCACGGCCGCTTTTCCGCAGGGCGAAGACTTGTGGATGCTGGCCTCGGGAACGGGTCTGGCCCCATTCCTCTCGGTATTGCAGGATCTTGAAGTCTGGGACAGCTACCGCCATCTGATACTCGTACACAGCGCGCGCACGGCCGAAGAACTGGCCTATCGCGACATGATCGAAGGGCTGCGCGAACACGAATATTTCGGCGCGCTATGCCGCGAGCAGCCCGGCAAGCTGGTTTATTTGCCGTCGGTCACGCGCGAACACGTGGCGGGCGCGCTCGACCGGCGCATTACCGCCCTGCTGGCCGACGGCACGCTGGAACGCGCGGCCGGGGTCGCGCTGGATCCGTCCCGCTCGCGCGTCATGCTGTGCGGCAACCCGGCCATGGTGGCTGACCTGCGCAAGGAATTGGCCGGCCGCGGTTTCGGCGCGTCGCGGCGCGGCAAACCGGGTAATCTTGCGGTCGAAAATTACTGGTGAATGACAGGCGATCGAGCGCCGGCCCTGTTTCGCGCATTGCATTTTGTGCATTGCACTATACCAATCGCGGCGCAATAATCGGTTTATCCCTCCAGGGGTTACGGAGTACCGATGCTTTATCAATTGCATGAGATGCAGCGTGCGCTGTTGACGCCTTTCGCCCAGTTGGCAGACGCCACCGCGCAACTGTTCTCCAATCCGTACAGCCCCCTCGCGTATACGCCTTTGTCGAGGCGGATCGCGGCCGGCTACGAACTGCTCTACCGGCTCGGCAAGGATTACGAAAAACCTGCCTGGGGCTTGACCACCACGTCGGCCGACGGTGTGAACGCCACTGTGCGCGAGCGCATCCTGATGTCGAAACCGTTCTGCAACCTCATTCATTTCGAACGGACGTTCGACCGGCCGGCGGACGCCGATGATGCGTCGCAACAAGACCCGACCGTGCTGGTCGTCGCGCCACTGTCCGGCCACCATGCCACGCTGCTGCGCGATACCGTCCGCGCGTTGCTGCCGCGCCACGACGTCTATGTAACCGACTGGGTGGATGCCCGCATGGTGCCGCTCTCGGCCGGGCCCTTCCATCTCGACGATTACGTCGACTACATCCGCGATTTCATCCGCCTGCTGGGCCCCGACGTCCACGTGATTTCGGTCTGCCAGCCCACCGTGCCGGTGCTGGCGGCGGTGTCGCTGATGGCCGCCGACAACGACCCGAAGCTGCCGCGCACGATGGTGATGATGGGCGGTCCGATCGACCCGCGCAAATCGCCCACCCAGGTCAACAACCTGGCCACCACCAAGCCGTATTCCTGGTTCGAGAACCAGCTGATCCACCGCGTGCCGCCGCGTTTCCCGGGCGCCGGCCGGCAGGTCTACCCGGGCTTTCTGCAGCATGCGGGCTTCGTCAGCATGAATCCCGACCGCCACCTGAAGTCGCACTACGACTTCTATCTCGACCTGGTGCGCGGCGACGACGAAGACGCCGAGGCCCATCGCCGTTTCTACGACGAATACAACGCCGTGCTCGACATGCCGGCCGAGTACTACCTCGATACCATCCGTATCGTGTTCCAGGAATTCCGGCTGCCGCGCGGCACCTGGAAGGTGCGCGGCAAGCCGGTGAAGCCCGCGCTGATCAAGAACGTGGCGCTGTTCACCATCGAGGGGGAACTCGACGATATTTCCGGCTCGGGCCAGACCCGCGCCGCGCAGGAACTGTGCAGCGGCATCCCGGCCGCCCACAAGCAGCATTTCACGGCGCCCAATTGCGGCCACTACGGCATTTTCTCGGGGCGCCGCTGGCGCGATATCATCTGCCCGAAAATCGCCGAATTCATCCGGGCGCATGAGCACGCCACCGAGACCGCCTGATCCCCCCGCCGCGCCGCGCCCCCACGGGGCCGCGGCCGATGCCATCGACGCCATCCTGCCGCAGACCCAATGCGCCCGCTGCGGGTTCGACGGCTGTCGGCCCTATGCCGAGGCCATCGCGTGCGGCGAGGCCGGCATCGACCGCTGCCCGCCCGGCGGCGACCCGGGCATCGCGCAGCTGGCCTCGCTGCTCGGCATACCCGTCGTGCCCCTCGATACGCAGCGCGGCCGGCCGGGCCCGCTCACCGTCGCCGTGGTCGACGAGCGCCACTGCATCGGCTGCACGCTGTGCATCCAGGCCTGCCCGCTCGACGCCATCGTCGGCGCCAACAAGCGCATGCATACCGTGCTGCCCGACCTGTGCAGCGGCTGCGAGCTGTGCGTGGCGCCCTGCCCCGTCGATTGCATCCGGATGGAGCCCGCCGGCCGCGACTGGACGGCGGCCGACGCCGACGCCGCGCGGGCGCGCGATCGCCGGCGCGCGCGGCGGCTTGGCGGCGACGAGCCGGCGGCGCGCGAAACGCAGGCAGGCGGCCCTGCCGCGGCGCGCGAAGCGGATGCGGCCGGCCCTGCCGCCGCGCGCACCGGCGACGGCCGGCCGCCGGCCGATGCCGAAGACCGCAAGCGCGCCATTCTCGCCGCCGCGCTGGCCCGTGCCCGGGCCCGGCGCGGCGCCCATTGACGTGTCCACTACCCACGCCCGGCGGCCGCCGGCCGCCTCCCCCTCTCCATGAATCCCGCCAAACGCAAGGAAATCTTCGAGCGGCTGCGCGCGGCCAATCCCACGCCGCAGACCGAACTCGAATACGGCTCCACCTTCCAGTTGCTGATCGCCGTGATGTTGTCGGCCCAGGCGACCGACAAATCGGTCAACCTGGCCACGCGCCGGCTGTTCCCCGAGCACGGCACGCCGGAAAAAATCCTGGCGCTGGGCGAGGAAGGCCTGTCGGCCTATATCCGCACCATCGGCCTGTACAAGACCAAGGCCAAGAACGTGATCGCCACCTGTCGGCTGCTGCTGGAGCGCCACGGCGGCGAGGTGCCGGCCGACCGCGAGGCGCTGGAGGCCCTGCCGGGCGTCGGCCGCAAGACCGCCAACGTGGTGTTGAACACGGCCTTCCGCCAGGTGGCGATGGCGGTCGACACCCACATCTTTCGCGTCAGCAACCGTACCGGGCTGGCGCCGGGCAAGAACGTGGTCGAGGTCGAACGCAAACTGCTGAAAGTCGTGCCCAAGGAATTCCTGCTCGACGCCCATCACTGGCTGATCCTGCACGGGCGCTACGTGTGCGTGGCGCGCACGCCCAAGTGCCCGCAGTGCGGCATCGCCGACCTGTGCGAGTACCGCGACAAGACCCGGCCGGCCGATGCCCCCGCGCCCCGCTCGCGGGCCGGCGCGCGGCGCGCCGCGTAATTTCCGCGCCCCCGGGCAAGCCCGTCATCCATCGGTCTGGCTGCGACATGCCGCGGCCCGGCAGGCACGCCGCTTGCCGTTCTGCCTGCAGGTCTGGCCGTGGTGAAGACGGCCCGGGCACCAACGAAAGGAGAACAGACATGGCGACCAGCACCCTATTGCATGACGACGACGGCACCGAACTCGATCCGCGCAAGGGCCGGAGCATCAGCGATCTCGGCCCGAGCGATGCTTCGGACTCGGGGAGCGACGTGGCCGGATTGGGAGGCTCGGACAGCGACACGGACTCGGCCGGGACCGGCGAGCGCGTGTCGGTGAGGCCGGGAGAGGATGACCCCACTGGGGGCGATCTCGTGCCGGACGATGTGGTCGAAGAAGAAGAACTGGTTCGTTCGAACCCGGGCGACAGCGACGACACGGATGCCGCCGCGGCCGTCCGTGGGCCGGCGGACTAGCTAGCCCGCGGTGCCGGCGGTGCGGGGACTGTTCGGCGCCGCCGGATCCGGACGCGGCGGCACCTTGTCGCTGAGTACCGGCGGAGCGACCGGATCGAAATCGACCCAGTTGCCGTCGCGCCAGCGCCCGGCGGCCTTTTCCACGTCCAGACCGCCGCAGGCCTTTAGCGTGCGCGCCACTTGCGCCTCGTTATCGGGCGTGACATGCACAGCCGTCAATACGCCGGCGCGGCGCACGCCCGTGCTGTGCCCCGCCACCGCCCGGCGGGCGGCCGACCGCGTAGCTACCAGCGCGCCGGCCAGCGAGCCGATGTAGGCGCCGACCATGATTGCGATGGCAAGCATGAGCGGCGAAACATCGCCATAGATCCATACCAGCCCGCCCACCGCAGCGCCGGCCATGCCGACCAGCCCGGCGCCGGCCAACGCGCCGAAGTGCGCATGCCTGGCGCCCGGATCGGCACGTGTATCGCCGCCGAGCGGATAACGGTCGTGCTGGCCGGCGGGATTGACGAAAAAGATGGATACGTCCTCCTCGGCGATGCCCTGGCCGAACAGGCGCCGGGCGGCCGCCTCGGCCTCGGGAAAACTATCGAAACGGGCTGCGACGATAAGCGACATGACGAATTCTCCTCGCGTGGACACCGCTATGAAGCCAGCATGAAGCGTGCCTCGCCACCGGACGCTCCGCCGCCCGCGCCGGCGCGCTCAGTGGCGCGGCGGCGCGGGCGGCGGCGGAACCTCGTCGGGCTCTTCGGGCTGCCCCGGATCAGGATCGATCGGATCCGGCTCGGGCGAGGCCGGCGGGGGCGGTGGATCGCCGATCGGCGGCCGGGGCGGATCGCCTATCGGCGGCGGATCGCTAACCGGCGGGTTCGGAGGAACGGAATGGAATTGCACGGATGCCATGAGATCTCCTTGCCTATCCGCACGCAACGACCGGCGTTGCCGGCTATTCCGCGCTGGCGTCGGAAGCTGAATATTCTTCCAGGCGGTTGTAAAGGGTCTTCAGGCTGATCCCCAGCACCTCGGCGGCATGCTTTTTCACGCCGCCGCAATGCTCCAGCGTGGCGAAGATCAGCTGCCGGTCCGCCTCCGCAAGCGACATGCCCACCGGGATGGTGATGGCCGATTCGGTGGCCGGCCGCGAAGTGTTGAGCTGCATCGGCGCGGCGAAGGCGCCGATGGTGCCCTCGTCGGCCATGATGTAGGCGCGCTGAACGTAGTTCTTCAGTTCCCGCACGTTGCCGGGCCACGGATGGGCGGCCAGGCTGGCCAGCATCTCGGGGCTGAAGGCCTTGTCGGTGCCGTGCGCCTCGTTGAGCTGCGCCAGGAAGCTCTTGGCCAGCAGTTCGGCATCGTTGCCGCGCTCGCGCAGCGGCGGCAGGTGCAGCGGGAAGACGTTGAGCCGGTGATAGAGGTCTTCGCGCAGCTTGCCCTCGGCCACCGCCTCCTGCGGGTCGCGGTTGGTGGCGGCGATGATGCGCACGTCGCTTTCGATTTCCTGGTTGGTGCCGACCCGCATGAACAGGCCCGTTTCCAGCACCCGCAGCAGCTTGACCTGCAGCTCGATCGGCATCTCGGTGATCTCGTCGAGGAACAGCGTGCCGCCGTGCGAGCGCTCGAAATACCCCTTGTGCTGCCGCTCCGCGCCGGTGAAGCTGCCGCGCTCGTGGCCGAACATCTCGCTTTCGATCAGGTTGGGCGAGATCGCCCCGCAATTGACGGCCAGGAAGGGGCGCTTGCGGCGCAGGCTGAGGTCGTGCACCGTCTGCGCGGCCAGCTCCTTGCCGGTACCGCTTTCGCCGATCAGCAGCACCGTGGCTTCGGTGGGCGCCACCTTGCCGATCTGGTCGTACAGCTGCTGCATGGCCGGCGAATTGCCGAGCATGCGGCCGAAACGGCCGAAGCGGCGCAACTCGCCGCGCAGCGAGCCGATCTCGGCCTTCAGGTCGCCGGCGCGCGGGATGCGGTCGAGGATGGCCTTCAGCCGCTGCATGTTGATCGGCTTGACCAGGTAGTCGGCCGCGCCCAGCCGCAGCGCGTCCACGGCGCTTTCGACGCTGGCGTGGCCGGTGATCAGGATCACTTCCACCGGGATGCTCGGGTCCAGTTCCTTGAACAGGTCCATGCCCGAGCCGTCGGGCAGCTTCAGGTCGGTCAGCACCACGTCGGGCGCCTGGCGGATGATCTGTATCCGCGCCTCGCGCAGGTCGGCCGCCACGGCCGTGGTGAAGCCTTCGTCGGCAACGATCTCACCCAGCGCGGCGCGGGTATTGGCTTCGTCATCCACGATCAATACGTGAGGCATGCAACGAACTCCGTCTTATCGTCTCGTCTAGTTGTGGCGCAGAAAAGCGCGCGCCATGCCGGCAGCCGCCGTACCGGCGGCGTCGCATGGCGCGACCTGAAAAAATATAGCGTATGGCCGGGCGTTGGAGCGCCCGGTCCGGACTTCATCGGCGCAAGGCCACCAGGCTGACCAGCACCCCAACCGCCGCGGCGATGCCGACTGCGCGCCAGGGGTTGTCGCGCACATAGGCCTCGGCCTGGGCCGACGTCTGCCGGTAGGTATCGGCAGCCGTCGATTCCAGGTCGTCGAACAGCGATTTGGCCCGCGTGAGCTGGCGGCTCAGCCGCCCGCGCGCGCCGTCCAGGTCTTCGCCGGCATACGACGAGGTCGATTTCAACAACTCCTCGGCGCCTTCGACCAGGCCCCGCACGCTGTCGGCGATCTGCTGCGTGCTCCGCTGCACGCCGGACATTCTCGATTTCATATTGGCTCCCTTGAGGTTTGATTTTCCGTCGCCGTTCCGGCTATCGGAAAACTCCCATCAGGAGGGTGACGACGAAAATGATCAGGAATATGAAGAATAATACCTTGGCAATTTCGGCGGCGCCCGCGGCGATACCGCCGAAACCGAGCACGGCCGCGATCAGTGCAATTACGAGGAAAATGGCTGCCCATCGCAACATCGCTTACTCCTTGTATAGAGAGTGACCCTTCCGAAAAGGAAAGGCGGCCGGGCCGCTCTGCGTTTATGATCGATGCCCCGGCGCGCCGCCATATTCGCGGCCATATCGCGCGAAGCCCCGGGCAACAGGGTCTTTGCAGGTTTCGTGCCAGCCGAGCAGAAACTTCAAACCCGCATGGATCGGACGCCGCCGGGCCGCGCCGGGCGTCCGACCAGGCGGCCGACGGCAAGAATTGCATCGTTCGGTGTAAATTTACCCATGGGCGCAATGCGGTGCGAACAATGGTTACCAACAACCAACCAAGTAACGTTCTTCGCCTGGGCTGGGCGCCCAAACGCGGTACGATTGCCGCCATACGCACGGGCAATGCGCCCGACATATGGATATAAATGCATAACCGGCAAGCCTGTTCCGCCCGATAATGCGGAAGGCCCGCGCAACGGACGGGATGCGCGCTGGCCAGGCGTGCCACAGCAAGAAGACAAGGACATCGATGCAGACAGGCGCCCCATCCCGCCGCGCGCGCGCGCCGGAGGTCCGGCCCGGCACCCGGGGCCGCGCGCGTGCAATGCCGGATACGCTCGCCGCCGGCGGCCCGGACCAACCGTTCGGCCTGCTGTACGGCACATCGGAACCGATGCGCAATTTGTACCGGCAGATCGAGAGGGTGGCCGCCACCGCGCTGACCGTACTGATCATCGGCGAAAGCGGCACCGGCAAGGAATTGATCGCCAAGACCATCCACGACAAGAGCGAACGCGCCGGCGGCCCGTTCATTCCGGTCAACTGCGGCGCCATTCCGGCCTCGCTGATCGAAGGCGAATTGTTCGGGCACGAAAAAGGCAGTTTCACCGGCGCGCTGCAGCAGCACGTCGGCTATTTCGAGAACGCCGCTGGCGGCACCATTTTCCTCGACGAAGTGACGGAAATGGCGCCCGAGATGCAGATCAAGCTGCTGCGGGTGCTCGAAACCGGGAGCTTTCACCGCGTGGGCGGCACCGAGCAGATCCAGGTCGACGTGCGGGTCATCGCCGCCACCAACCGCGATCCGCAGCTGGCCGCGCGCGAAGGCCGTTTCCGCGAAGACCTGCTGTACCGGCTGGCCGTGATTCCGCTGCGCGTGCCGCCGCTGCGCGAGCGGCAGGACGACATCGAACTGCTGGCGCAGCGCTTCCTGGACCAGTTCAACGCCGCGGAAAAAACCTCGAAGACGTTTTCCCGCCGCACGCTGGAGGCGCTGCGCCAGAATCCGTGGCCGGGCAATGTGCGCGAACTGAAGAATGCCGTGCACCGGGCCTTCATCCTGGCCGACCAGGTGGTGGAATTCGCGCCGCCGGCGCCCGCCCCGCGCGGCCGGCGCACGGTGCGCAAGGAAGGCAGCGTGGAAGTATGGGTCGGCACGCCGCTGTTCGACGCGCAGCGCGAGATCATCCTGGCCACGCTGGCGCATTTCGGCGGCGACAAGAGGCAGGCGGCCAGCACGCTCGGCATCAGCCTGAAGACGCTGTACAACCGGCTCGAAACCTACAAGGCAGGCGCCAAGAGCGGCGGCTGACGGCGCGGCCTCACAGCCAGCGCTCGCCCAGCCGCGAGAAGAATTCCATGAAACGCTCGCTCACCGGCCGCCGCGCCCATTGCGCGGGGTCGATGGGCTGCGAGGCCTGCAGGTCGGCGGCGAACAGCTTTTCCATTTCGGCGCCGAACGCCTCGCCCAGGATCACGGCGTTGATCTCGTGGTTGAGCGTGAAGCTGCGCCAGTCGAGGTTGCTCGAGCCGGCGGTCGACCACACGCCGTCCACCACGGCCGTCTTGGCGTGCAAGAGCGCGCCGCGGCGCTCGTAGATGCGCACGCCGGCCGCCAGCAGTTCGTCGTAATGCGAGCGCCCGGCGTGCAGCACGATCGATGAATCGCTGAAGCCGGGCAGGATCAGCGTCACGTCGACGCCGCGCCTGGCCGCGTCGCACAATGCCTGCACGAAGGCCGGGTCGGGAACGAAGTAGGCCATCGTGATGTGCACCGAGCGCTCGGCGGTCGAAATCGCCGACAGCAGCGTCAGGTAGATGGCGTAGGTATCCTTGCCGCCTGGGTCGTTGTCGAGGATGCGCACCACCTGCGGCCCCGCCGTGCGCGGGGGCGGAAAGAACTCGCGCTGATCGAGCGGCGGTCCCTTCTGGTCGTGCCAGCCGGCCAGGAACACGCGCTCGATGTCGGCCACCGCCGGTCCTTCGATGCTCAGGTGCGTGTCGCGCCACGGCGCGTTGTCCGCGGCCTCCTTGCCGCCTTCCTTGCCGCCTTCCTTGCCGCCTTCCTTGCCGCCGCCCGAACGGCCCGACGAGCCGCGCAGGCTGGGCCGCGACGAATAGACGCTGCTCATGTTGATGCCGCCGACGAAGCCTATCCTGCCGTCGGCCACCAATATCTTGCGATGGCTGCGCTGGTTGATCGACCAGCCCCCGCGCGCCTTCAGCGGGTTGACCGGATTGAAGAAAACGACCTGGATCCCGGCCGCCCGCATGCGGTCGAAGAGCTCGCGCGGCACGTTCAGCGTCCCCACGTCGTCCACCATCACTGCCACCGCCACGCCTTCGGCGCGCTTGGCGATCAGGCGGTCGGCCAGTCCGTTGCCGACCTCGTCGGCCTCGAAGATGTAGCTTTCCAGGTGAATGTACTGGCGCGCCGAGCGGATCGCCTCGCCCATCGCGCGATAGGTGGAAGGCCCGTCGCTGAATAGCGTGACCTTGTTGCCGGCCACCAGCGGCGTCGGCGACACCGCTTCTTCGACCTGCAGGTGGCGGGCCAGGAAATCGCCGTTGCCGCGCGCCAGGCGGCCGATGATGCGCTGGCTCTGCCGGTAGGTCAGCCAGCCGCTGTCGGTCGATATCCTTACCGGCGCCCCTTCCTGCTCCACCGTGCCGGCATCCGGCAAGGCCGCGCAGTGGCTCAGGATGGCAATACAGGCCGCGGCCGACAGCAGTCGCACGATCCGTCTCATGGCATCGCGGCCGGCTGCGGCCGCCAGAGTCCCGATGCGGCAGCAGAGGCAAACCTCGTGCCCATGCGGCAGGCACGCGGGTTGCGGCGCCGGCGTCCGCAACTCATGCGTAAAACTTACCGGCCGGCGCAAATCCCGCCAACGCTCCGGCTGCCGGCGCCGCGTCCCGCATATCGTTCGGGCATGGCATGGAGTTTGCACGACCACGGACGCCCACCGGCGTAACGGCATCCCAGTCATTCATGTCGCCGCGCCTAAAGCCGCAGCCCCCCAGGGCACCGCGGATCCGGCTCCGCCGGTCCGCCAGTGCCGCCCCTTGAGGGGCGCGCGAAGCGCGTAGGGGTGGGCTTTACTTCTAGGGGAAAAATCCGTGGTACAGGCCAGCTACGAAATGCGCGCGCGGCAGCAGCTCTCGCTTACTCCGCGCCTGCAGCAGTCGGTGAGGCTGCTGCAGATGTCGGCGCTTGAGTTCACTCAGGAACTGCAGCATGCGATCGCCAGCAATCCTTTCCTGGAGGAAGACGAGGAGACCATTGCGGCCGGCGCCGACGGCCGGCAGGAGGCAGGCGACGCACCTGCCGCCGCCGAGGCCGTCGCGCCGGCCGAGGCAGTGGTGACGGCGGCGGACTCGGCCGCCTATGCGACGGACTACGGCCGCGCCAGCCGCGCCGACCGCGACGACGATGCCGACGACATCGGCCAATGGACGCGCGCCGCGCCCGACCTGCACGACCACCTGCAGCGCGAATTGTGCGGCTACCGGCTGGGCGACCGCGACCGCCTGCTGGCCGAGGTGGTGATCGAGGCGCTCGATGACGACGGTTACCTGCGCCAGAGCTTCGACGAACTGGCCGCGGCCTTTTCGCTGGACCCGGCCCCCGCCCAGGAGGAATGGGCGGTGGCCCTGCGGCTGGTACAGCAGCTCGATACGCCCGGGCTGGGCGCGCGCAGCCTGTCGGAATGCCTGCTGCTGCAGCTGGACGCGCTCGATCCCGATACCGAGGGCCTGGCGCTGGCGCGCGGCATCGCCGCCGGCTGCCTGGACCTGCTGGCGCGGCGCGAGACCGCCGAGCTGCGGCGCCGGCTCGATTGCAACGACGAAGCGCTGGCCGTGGCCTGCCGGCTGATCCGCAGCCTGGATCCCAAGCCCGGCCTGCGGTTCGCGCGCGCCGAAACCGACCACATCGTGCCCGACGTCATCGTGCGCAAGATCAAGGGCAAATGGGTGGTGACCACCAATCCGGCGGTAATGCCGCGCGCCCGGCTGCACCAGGCCTATGCCCAGCTGTTTCGCCGCGCGCGCTGCGACGATCGCGCGCCGCTGGCCCAGGAGCTGCAGGAAGCGCGCTGGCTGATCCGCAACGTGGAACAGCGCTTCGCCACCATCCAGCGCGTGGCCGAAGCCATCGTGGCCCACCAGCGCACCTTCTTCGACTACGGCGAGATCGCGCTCAAGCCGCTGGTGCTGCGCAAGGTGGCCGACGAACTGGGCCTGCACGAATCGACCGTCTCGCGCGCCACCGGCAACAAATACATGGCCACGCCGCGCGGCGTGTTCGAGTTCAAGCACTTCTTCTCGCGCGAGCTGGCCACCGAAACCGGCGGCAAATGTTCGGCGGCCGCGGTGCGGGCCTTGCTGCGGGACATGATCGCGTCGGAAAATCGGGATGATCCCCTGTCGGACGTATCGCTGACCCGCATGCTGGCCGACCAGGGCGTGGTGGTGGCGCGCCGCACCGTTACCAAATACCGGGGCCTGATGAAGGTACCCCCTGCAGAACTGCGCCGGCACGCCTGACCGGCATCGACTTGGAGGCAGCACGTCGGGATGGATAAAAAAGCAAAAATCGCGATTTCTGTGGCTGCCGTGCTGGCGGTACTGGTTGCCGCCGCGCTGCTGACGGACTGGCGCTTCCTGCGCGGCCCGGTGGAACGCATCGCCACCAAGCAGCTCGGCCGGCCGGTGTCGCTGGCCGAGTTTCGCATGGCCCTGCGGCCCACGCTGCGCATCCACCTGGGCGGCTTGCAAGTGGCCAACGTGCCCGGCGGCCAGCCGGACAGGATGGCCGACGTGGAAGCCATCGATGCCCGCATCCGCCTGCTGCCGTTGCTGCGCAAGGCGGTGCGGATCGAGACGCTGGCGGTGCGCGGCGGCGAGGTCCACCTGGCGCGCGACAAGGACGGCAGCAACAACTGGACGTTGCCGGAGCGCGAGGACAAAAAGGAGGACGACACCCCGCCCGACGTGCAGCTCAAGACGCTGACGCTCGATCGGGTCGACGTCTACTACGACGACCGGCCGCTCGACGTTACCGCCCACCTGCGCGCCTCCACGCCGACCGGGCAGCCGATCGCCGTGCCGGGCAATGGCAACGCCGGCGGCAGCGCGGCCAGCGCGGCCGGGTCCGGGTCCGCCTCGTCCGCACCCGCACCGGCCTCGTCCACGCCTGCAGCGCCCGCCGCCCCGTCCGCGGCCGCGCCGAACGCCACGCCCGCGGGCCCCGAGTACGGCCTGCGGCTCGACTTCGACGGCCACTACCATGGCGGCGCCTTCGGCGGCACCGCCTTCACCGGCGGCATCCTGACGCTGCGCGATTCCGGCACGCCCTTCCCCTTCCTGATCGATGGCAAGGGCGGCGACACCCGCGTGCACGCGCAAGGGCAGATCGGCGACGTGCTGGGCGCGGCCCAGGTCGACGTGGCGCTCGACATCGCCGGCCCGACGCTGTCGAAGCTCTACCCCTTCATCAACCTGCCGCTGCCCGATACCCCGCCCTACCGCATCCGCGGCCGGCTGCACCGCGAAGGCATGAATTTCCGGCTGACCGGCATGCGCGGCACCATCGGCTCAACCGACATCGCCGGCGACGCCACCTACGAACAGCGTACCGAGCGGCCCAAGCTGACCGCGCAGCTCAAGAGCCGCGTGCTCGACATCAAGGATCTCGGCCCGCTGATCGGCACCGGCGACAAAGGCAGCAAGCAGAAAACGCCCAAGCCGCCGGACCCCGAAGGCCGCGTGCTGCCGGCCAACGAATTCCATATCGGCCGCCTGAACGCGATCGATGCCGACGTATCGCTGGATGCCGGCTCGGTGCGCTACGAAGGCCCGTGGGCGTTCGACGATTTCTCCGTCCACCTGCTGCTGAACGACGGCGTGCTGAAGCTGACGCCGCTGAATTTCGGCTATGCCGGCGGTCTGCTGCGTTCCGACATCACGCTGGACGCGCGGCAGCCGGTGATCCGCACCGATGCGCAGATCGCGCTGCGGCGCGGGCAATTGAGCCGGCTGTTCCCGAATATCGAATTGATGAAGAAAAGCGACGGCACGCTGGGCGCCGACGTCCGCCTGAAGACCACCGGCAATTCGGTGCGCACCATGCTCGGCCGCGCCGACGGCACGATCGGGCTGGCGGTGACCGGCGGGGATCTGTCGGTGCTGCTGATGGAGGTGGTCGGGCTCGACGCGGGTCAGGCGCTGGGCTACCTGGTGGGCGGCGACCGCAAGACGCGGCTGCGCTGCGCCGTGTCGACCTTCGACGTGGACAAGGGGCTGGCGAAGGTACAGGGCATGGTGCTGGATACCGAAGACACCCGCATCAACGGCAGCGGCTCGATCGACTTCGGTTCGGAAAAACTCGCGGTGCGGCTGGAACCGCTGCCCAAGGACAAGAGCATCCTGTCGCTGCGCTCGCCGGTCAACATCATCGGCACCTTCGGCAAGCCGGGCTTCAGCATCGACAAGACCCGCCTGTTCGCGCGCGCCGGCGCGGCGGTGGCGCTGGGCCTGATCAACCCGCTGGCGGCGCTGATACCGCTGATCGAGACCGGGCCGGGCACCGACGCCAACTGCCAGGCGCTGCTGTCGGAAGTGCGGGGCGCCGCCGCCAACTCGAAGGCGCCGGTACCCACGAAGAAGGCGCCCGCCGCCGGCGGCGCCGGGCGCTGAGGGCAGCCCGCCCGCGCACGGGCACGGGCGGGGCCTGCCGATCAACCGCGCTTCGGCGATTCTGTATCGGTATTCTTCGGCACGACATCGACGCGCTGGCCGCGCGTCGATCGCAGGTCGGTGTCTTCCTGCCCCGATTGCACGTCGTCGTAGGCCTGGCGGATCACCTTGCGCGGCCCGCTTTCCTGGCTATGCCCCGATTCGTCGTGTTCGTGCGGCAGGCGCGGCTGGTCGCGGCCGAGTTCGTCCTTCGACGTGGTTTCTCCCGGCGGGGCGTCGGGTGGGGGAACGGCTGGCATGGCGGTCTCCTCGATGAAAACCGGATCCGTGCAAGCGTCGTTCCCGCCGCCGGGAACTAGGCGGCGCGCCAGCGCACGGCCTGCTCCACCACGGCCGTCAGCACTTCGATCGGCACCGGCTTGACCAGGTGCTGGCGGAAACCCGCCTGCCGCGTGCGTTCGCGCTCTTCGGCGCCGGCATGACCCGACAGCGCCACCAGCCACGGCGCGCGTTGCGCGCCGGCGTCGGCGGCGATGCGGCGCGCGGCCTCGCAGCCGTCCATGCCCGGCAGGGTGAGGTCGAGCAGCACCAGGCCGGGCGCCCACTCCCGGGCGGCTTGCACCGCCGCCTCGCCGTCAAAACAGCTGCGCACCTCGTGCCCGAACATTTCGAGCAGCATCGCCAGCGCCTCGGCCGCATCCCGGTTGTCGTCCACCACCAGGATGCGCAATGCGGCGGACGGGGTCGGTTCAGGTGCCGGATCAGGCGGGGTGGGCATCGGTTTCGGGCTCCGCAGGCAGGAAGAGACGGATGAGCGCGCAGTATACGCAAGTCGTGATAGTACCCGCTGTCATTTGCGCGCCAGCCGGAGGCCCGAGAATTGCCAGCGCGCCGCCGGCCCGAAGAAATTGCGGTAGCTGGCGCGAATGTGGCTGCGCGGCGTCGCGCACGAGCCGCCGCGCAGCACCATCTGATTGATCATGAACTTGCCGTTGTATTCGCCGACCGCGCCGGGAGCCACCTCGAAACCGGGATACGGCAAATAGGCGCTCTGGGTCCATTCCCATACGCCGCCCCACAGGCCGGCCAGGCGGCCGGCGCCCGGACGCCGCGGATGAAAGCCGCCGCCTTCGGCGAAGTCGTCGGCGGGGCCGGGCGCCGTCGCCGCGGCGGCGACTTCCCATTCGGCCTCGGTCGGCAGGCGTGCGCCGGCCCAGCGGGCGTAGGCGTCCGCCTCGTAATGGCTCACATGGCATACCGGCGCGGCCGGGTCGAGCGGAGCGTCGCCCGCCACCGTGTAGCTGTGCCAGGGGCCGTCGTCGCGCCACCAGTAGAGCGGCGCCTCCCAGCCCTGCCGGCAGCGCTCGTCCCAGCCGTCCGACAGCCAAAGCTCGGGCCGGCGGTAGCCGCCGTCGTCGATGAAGGCCAGGAATTCGGCATTGGACACCGGCCGCGCCGCCAATTCGAACGGAGCGATCCAGACGCGGTGGCGCGGCCGCTCGTTGTCGAACGCGAACGACGGGCCGGCGTGGCCGATTTCGCAAAGGCCGCCGTCGAAGGCGACGAAGCCGGCCGGCGCGGCGTTTTCCGCGGGCGCCGCCGGGCTGCCGCGCCACGCGGGCCGCAGCGGGTTGTGCCAGAAATGATGCTTGAGGTCGGTGACGATCAGTTCCTGGTGCTGTTGTTCGTGATTGATGCCGAGCTCGATCAGGTCGAGCGCCTGGGCCGGCAATCCGCCGCGGCCCAGCAAGGCCAGCAGCCGCTGCTGCACGGCGTGCTGGTAATCCAGCACCTCCTGCAGCGCCGGCCGCGACAGCAACCCCCGCCAGCCGCGCGGCTGGCGCGCGCCGACCCCGACGTAGTAGGAATTGAACAGCTCGCGGAAGCGCGGATGGAAGGGGCGGAACCCCGGTTCGCCGGTTTCCAGCAGGAAGGTCTCGAAAAACCAGCTGACGTGGCCGACGTGCCACTTGACGGGACTGGCCTCCGCCATCGACTGCATCATGCAGTCTTCGGGCGTGAGGCCTTCCAGCAGCGCCAGCGTGGCCGCGCGCACGGCCCGCAGCCGCCCGGCCAGCGCAACGTGCCGGTCCTCGCCTTCGAACGGCCGTACGGCCGCCACCGCCGCCATCACGGCTGCGCCAGGAACACGCCGAACCATCCGTGCGGATCGGTCCACATCCGGTGCGAGGAAAAGCCGGCCTCGTCCAGCAGGGCGCCGAAGCGTTCAGGGGTGTATTTGTACGAGTGCTCGGTGACGATGGCCTCGCCTTCCTCGAACACGCGCAATTGACCGCCGATGCGCACGAACTGGCGGCTGCCGGCCACCAGGCGCATCTCGATACAGCTGCGGGCTTCGTCGAAGCGCGCCTGGTGCAGGAAGTTCTCGGGCCGGAAATCGCTGCCGGTCAGGCGATTGCACACCCGCAGCACGTTGCGGTTGAAGGCCGCGGTCACGCCCAGCGCGTCGGCGTAGGCGCGTTTCATCACGGCGGTGTCCTTGCGCAGGTCGGCGCTGATCAGCAGCCGGCCGTGCGGCCCCAGGTGCCGGCGAAAGCCCGCCAGCATCGGCACCGCGACATCGGGCGCGAAATTGCCGATCGAAGAGCCGGGATAGAACAGCACCGGCGGCAGCGCCTGCACATCGCCCAGCCGGTCGCGGATGTCGAACCCGGCGGTGAAATCGGCGCCCACCGCCACGCATTCGATGCCGGGATGCTGCGCACCCAGCGAGGCCACCGCGCCCGTCACCCACTCGGCGGCGATGTCCACGCCCAGATAGCGGCGCGCGCCCACGTGGGACAGCCAGTCGCGCGACTTGGCGCAGTCGCCGCAGCCCAGGTCCACCCATTGCAAGGGGTCGGGCAGCGCCTGGGCGATGGCCTCTCGCTGGCTGCGGAAGATCTCGCGTTCGGTGCGGGTGGGATAGTACTCGTCGAGTTCGCAGATCGCGCTGAACAGCACGCAACCCTGGGCGTCGTACAGGAATTTCGGATCGATGCGCGCGGAGCGGCGCAGCAGCCCCTCGCAAAGTTCGGCGGCGCGCGGATCGGCGTCGGCGGGGCTCTCCGGCCTGGCCGGGCGCGGCCGGCTGGCGGGCGCGGGCGGGGAGGCGGCGGCCCGGCGGCCGGCGGCGTTATCGAAGGAAATAAGCATGTGACTCCCTGGGTGGCGATGCGAATCCGTCAGCCATGCAAAACCGATGCCTGTTTTGCGCGCCCTGGCCCCCGTGGCCGGGCGCGTGGCGCCGGCACGCGCCCGGCGCGGGCCGGACTCTGCGCCGCGCCCGCATCGCGGCCGGCCCGGCCCGGGCCGGGCCTCGTTCCGAATATACAACCCTCTTGCAATATTTACCGGTTCCGAACGGGCTTGCCACGCCGGCGGTTGGTGACGATTGTTTGCAAATAGTGGGCGCGGCAGCGCGCGCGGCGGCCGTGATTTATGAGAAATTCGTGCGATATTGCCGCCGGAAAAAAACCTGCGGACCCGACCGACGGAACCGTCATGCGCCTGGACAATTCAAGAGAAAGCAGCAATGTGGAAGACCGCCGCGGCGGCGGCATGGCAGGCCTGGGCGGCCGCATCGGCATCGGCACCATCGTGCTGGCCCTGGTGGCCATGTACTTCGGCGTCGATCCCTCGGTCGTGCTGCAGATGGCGGGCGGCCCGGGCGAGGCGCCGCAGACGGAATCGCAAGGCGTGCCGACCGACGATCCGCAGGCCCGCTTCGTCGCCCGCGTGCTGGGCGAAACGGAAGACACCTGGAGCGCCGTGTTCCGCGAACAGACCAACGGCAGCTACGAAGACCCGCGCCTGGTACTGTTCCGCGGCGCCACGCAAACGGCCTGCGGCACCGGCCAGGCCGCGATGGGCCCCTTCTACTGCCCGAACGACCGCCGCGTCTACATCGACCTGAGCTTCTTCGACGAGCTCAGCCAGCGCTTCAAGGCGCCGGGCGACTTCGCCCAGGCCTACGTGATCGCCCACGAAGTGGGCCACCATGTGCAGAACCTGCTCGGCACGCTGGGCAAGGCCAGCCAGATGCAGCGCAGCGTGGGCGAGCGCCAGGCCAACCAGATCCAGGTGAGGATCGAACTGCAGGCCGACTGCTACGCCGGCATCTGGGCGCGCAACGCCGACCAGGCCCGCCACATCATCGAAGCCGGCGACATCGAGGAGGCGCTCACCGCCGCCAGCGCCATCGGCGACGACCGGCTGCAGAAGCAGAGCCAGGGCTACGTGGTGCCCGATTCGTTCACCCACGGCAGTTCGGCGCAGCGGGTGCAATGGTTCGAACGCGGCTGGAAGTCCGGCCGGCTCGACCAGTGCGACACCTTCGCGGCCAATAACCTCTGACCGCCGCCGTCGCCTCCGGCGTGCTGCCGGGCACCTCGCCGCCCATGTCGACCAGCCGGGCGCGTCCGCCGGACACCTGCAGGGCCTTCTGAATCGCCCCATGCAACTTGTCGACCACCAAGCGTGGCGGCGCCGCAGCGTCTAATACGCGCGCTGATTTTCCGGCCGGCCGCCTCGGCGGCTGCGCGCTACATATTCCCGATCACCGCCTGCCCGAACCCCGAGCACGACAGCTGGGTGGCGCCTTCCATCTGGCGCGCGAAATCGTAGGTCACGTGCTTGGAGAGTATGGTTTTTTCCATCGCCGGCACGATCAGGTCGGCCGCTTCGCTCCAGCCGATGTGGCGCAGCATCATTTCGGCCGACAGGATCTCGGAACTGGGGTTGACATAGTCCTTGCCGGCGTACTTGACCGCCGTGCCGTGCGTGGCCTCGAACACGGCCACCGAATCGCTCATGTTGGCGCCCGGGGCGATGCCGGCGCCGCCCACCTGCGCGGCCAGCGCCGACGAAAGATAGTCGCCGTTGAGATTCATGGTGGCGATCACGTCGAATTCGACCGGACGCAGCAGCATCGACTGCGCGAAGCCGTCGACCAGGCTGTCCTTGACGATGACGTCGCGACCGGTGCGGGGATTGGCGATGCGGCACGACGGCCCGCCGTCGATGGTGACCGCGCCGAACTCGCGGCGCGCGACCTCGTAGCCCCAGTCGCGGAAAGCGCCCTCGGTGTAGCGCATGATGTTGCCCTTGTGCACCAGCGTGACCGAGCGGCGGTCGTGGTCGATCGCGTACTGGATCGCCCTGCGTACCAGGCGTTCGGTGCCCTCGCGCGAGACCGGCTTGACGCCGATGCCGGAGGTGGCCGGGAAGCGCAGCTGGCGCGCGCCGAGGCGGTCTTTCAGCACCGAGATCAGCTCGATGGCCTCGGGCGAGCCGGCGGCGTATTCGATGCCGGCGTAGATGTCTTCCGAGTTCTCGCGGAAGATGACCATATTGGTCTTCTCGGGCCGCAGCAGCGGCGACGGCACGCCGCGCACGTGGCGGATCGGCCGCAGGCATACGTACAGGTCGAGCCGCTGGCGCAGCATCACGTTCAGCGAGCGCCAGCCGCCGCCGGGCGGCGTGCCGAGCGGCCCCTTCAGCGCGACCGCGAACTCGCGCAGCGCGGCCACGGTCTCGTCCGGCAGCCACACGTCCGGCCCGTAGCGCTCCGTGGCCTTGCGCCCGGCATAGACCTCCATCCAGTGGATGCGACGCGCGCCGCCGTAGGCCTTGGCCACCGCCGCGTCTACCACGGCGATCGCCACCGGGGTGATGTCGCGGCCGGTGCCGTCGCCTTCGATATAGGCAACGATGGGCTGATCGGGCACGTCGAGCGAGAAATCGGCCCTGACGCGGATGGGGGCCCCTTCGGCGGGCACCTGGATGTGCTGGTAGGACATGCGATGGGATTTCCGGCTGTGCGGGCGGCCGGCGCCGCCGTCTCTTCTGTGTGGCGACGATTATCCCGTATTCGCCGGGCCAGCGCCACGCGGCCCGGGCGGGCGCCGTACAATGAAGCCATGATCTTCAATCCGACCCGCGACCAGGTCCGCCAATTCTTCGTCGACACCTGGCGCAAGCACCGCGCCGGGGAAGTCCTCGCGCCGATCGAGGCGATGGCGCTCGACTGGATCCTGGAACACCCGGAATACCATGCCGACCTGGAACGGGGCGACGCGCTGGCCGCCGACTACAGCGTCGAGGCCGGCCGCACCAACCCCTTCCTGCATCTCTCCATGCATTTGGCGATCGCCGAACAGCTCTCGATCGATCAGCCGCCCGGCGTTCGCGCCGCCTACCAGGCGCTGGTGCAGCGCAGCGACGCCCACCAGGCGGCCCACGAGGTCATGGAATGCCTGGGACAGGTGGTATGGGAAGCCCAGCGCCTGGGCAGGCCGCTCGATACCGAGGCCTACATCGACCTCATCCGGCGGCGCGCCGGCCGCTAGCGGCCTTGCCGGGCGGCGCGGCCCGTCTGGCGCGAGCCCGCGTTGCGCGGGCCCGGCTTACTTGCGTACGGCCAGGTCGCCCGGCAGGTCGGACAGGTAGGCGGCGACGTCCTGGATGTCCTGGTCGGACAGTTGCACGGCGAAGGCGCCCATGATGGGGTTCTTGCGGATGTTGGCGCTGGGCGCGGCGTTGGTCTGGCCGCGCTGGTAGGCCCGCAGCGCGTGCACGAGGTAGTCGGGATGCTGGCCGGCCAGCTTGGGGTAGCTGGGATCGGTGGTGGTCTTGGCGTCGGCGCCGTGGCACTGGGCGCAGTTGACGCGCTGGTAGACGGCCTTGCCGGCCTCGGCCGAGCCGGCCGCCACGGCCGAAGCGCCGGCGCAGGCCAGCAGGGCGCCCGCGAGGGCCAGGGATACGCGCTTGATCGATTTCATGGTGCCCCGCCTCACTTCAGGTTGGAGTAATAAGCCGCCACATCGGCGATGTCCTGCTCGGACAGGCTCTTGGCAATGCCAACCATGGTGGGGTGCGAGCGCGCGCCGCTGGCGTATTCCTTCAGCGCGGATTCGATGTACTTGGCGTTCTGCCCCGCGATCATCGGGACGGAATACACTTCAGGAAAGCTGGCCCGGTAGCCCGGGATCCCATGACAGCCGATGCACATCGAGACCTTGTCGCGCGCGGCTTCGGCGTTGCCGGTGATGGGGGCGGGTGCGGCGGACTGGGCGGCGGCGGAGCCGACGGCCGCACAGGCGGCAAGGGCGGCCAGCGCGGGCGCGGCCCGCTTCGTTATGCTCAACTTCATTTAGAAGGCTCTTGTTGGAAGGCGCTGCAGATCGAAGAAACCGGTACCGGGCGGCAAGAGCAGGGCCTGGACCGGCCCTGGGCGCAGTCCCCTCCTCCACTCAACCCCTAATAATACATCAGGAACCCCGAACCCCATGTCCGCACCCTCTTCCTCCGCCGCGCCGGCCCGCTTCGACGGAACCGACAGCTACGTGGCCACCGACGACCTGAAACTGGCCGTCAACGCGGCGCTCACGCTCGAGCGGCCGCTGCTGATCAAGGGCGAGCCGGGCACCGGCAAGACCATGCTGGCCGAGGAAGTGGCCCGCGCGCTGGGCCGCCCGCTGCTGCAATGGCACATCAAGTCGACCACCAAGGCGAGCCAGGGGCTGTACGAATACGACGCGGTCTCGCGGCTGCGCGACTCGCAGCTGGGCGACGAACGGGTGCGCGACATCGGCAACTACATCGTGCGCGGCGTGCTGTGGCAGGCCTTCGAGGCCGACCGCCCGGTGGTGCTGCTGATCGACGAGATCGACAAGGCCGACATCGAATTCCCGAACGACCTGCTGCGCGAGCTGGACCGCATGGAATTCCACGTGTACGAAACGCGCCAGACCATCCGCGCGGCGCACCGGCCGCTGGTGATCATCACCTCCAACAACGAGAAAGACCTGCCCGACGCCTTCCTGCGCCGCTGCTTCTTCCACTACATCCGCTTCCCCGACAAGGAAACCATGCAGCGCATCGTGGGCGTGCATTTCCCCACCCTCAAGCAGGAGCTGCTGGCGGCCGCGATGGACAATTTCTTCCGCCTGCGCGAAACGCCGGGCCTGAAGAAGAAACCGTCGACCTCGGAACTGCTGGACTGGCTCAAGCTGCTGCTGGCCGAAGACATTCCCGCCGAGGCGCTGCGCAGCGGCGACCAGGACGCCTTCATCCCCCCGCTGCACGGCGCGCTGCTGAAGAACGAGCAGGACGTCCACCTGTTCGAGCGGCTGGTGCTGATGGCGCGCAACGGCCGGCGCGGGCCCTGACGCCCATGGCCTGGGCACGCCGTGGAGATCCGCGATGCTGATCGATTTCTTCTACCACCTGCGCCGGCACCAGCTGCCGGTGTCGATCCAGGAATACCTGGCCCTGCTCGAAGCCCTGGGCCGGCAGGTGATCGCGCCGTCGCTGGACGAGTTCTACCTGCTCGCGCGTATCGCGCTGATCAAGGACGAAACCCTGTTCGACCGCTATGACCTCGCGTTCGGCAGCTACTACCGCGGCATCGCGGCCGCCTTCCCGCCCGGCAAGGAGATCCCGCTCGACTGGCTGGTCAAGCGCTTGGCGCGCGACCTGTCCGATGCCGACAAGGCGGCCATCGAGAAGCTCGGCTGGGACAAGCTGATGGAACTGTTCCGCCAGCGCCTGGAGGAACAGCGCGAACGCCACGAAGGCGGCAGCAAGTGGATCGGCACCGGCGGCACCTCGCCCTTCGGCAACGGCGGCTACCACCCCGAGGGCATCCGGATCGGCGGCGATGACGACGGCCGCGACCAGCGCGAACGCGGCAACGGCGCGGCGCGCGCCTGGGACGCGCGCAGCTTCCGCGACTACGACGACGGCGTGGAACTCGGCACCCGCAACATCAAGGTCGCGCTGCGGCGCCTGCGCCGCTTCGCGCGCGAAGGCGCCGAACACGAACTGGACCTGGACGGCACCATCCGCCAGACCGCGCGCAACGCCGGCTGGCTCGACCTGCGCATGGTGCCGCAGCGGCGCAACGCGGTGAAAGTGCTGATGCTGCTCGACGTGGGCGGCACCATGGACAGCCACGTGCAGCGGGTCGAAGAGCTGTTCTCGGCGGCGCGCAGCGAATTCCGCAACCTGGAAGTCTTCTACTTCCACAACTGCCTGTACGAGTGGCTGTGGAAAAGCGGCCGGCGCCGGCACGCCGAGCGCTTCCATACCTGGGACGTGCTGCGCACCTACAACCCAGACTGGCGGCTGATCTTCGTGGGCGACGCCACCATGAGCCCGTACGAGATCCTGCAGCCCGGCGGCTCGGTGGAATACAACAACGCCGAGGCCGGCGCCGCGTGGCTGCAGCGCATGACGGCGGCCTTCCCGCGCTTCGCCTGGCTCAACCCCGAGCCGGAGGGCCTGTGGAATTACCGCCAGTCGGTCGACATCATCCGCCGCATCGTCCAGGGCCGGATGTATCCGGTCACGCTCAGCGGGCTGGAACAGGCCATGCGGCTGCTGTCGAAATAGCGCGGCCGGCCGCACGCCGCCCAGGGCCGACGTGCCGGGCGTAACATAACGCGGCCTGCCGGCGGGAACACCGGCGCGAGTCCGCACTCCAAGCTCGATCCCGCCGCCGACCAGCAGCCCTTACAAGAAGCCCAAATGACCAAGCCGCTCCCGCCCTTCGCCTACGGTTTCCGCCGCTTCGCCACCCGCGCCATCCTTCCCGCCGTCCTGCTGCTGCCTGCCGTCCAGGCCCAGACGCCGCCCGCGCCGCCGGCCGGCGTGGCCGAAGTCACCGCGGTCGAAGGCATCACCGAATACCGTCTCGACAACGGCCTGCGCGTGCTGCTGGCGCCCGACCAGTCCAAGCCCACCACCACCGTCAACATGACCTACCTGGTGGGCTCGCGGCAGGAGAACTACGGCGAGACCGGCATGGCCCACCTGCTGGAACACATGATGTTCAAGGGCACGCAGACCCAGCGCAACGCGCTGGGCGAGTTCTCCCGCCGCGGCCTGCAGGCCAACGGCAGCACCTGGACCGACCGCACCAACTACTTCGCCAGCTTCGCCGCCAACGACGACAACCTCGACTGGTACCTGCGCTGGCAGGCCGACGCGATGGTCAATTCGCGCATCGCCCGCGAAGACCTCGATTCCGAGATGACCGTGGTGCGCAACGAGATGGAAAGCGGCGAGAACAACCCGTTCCGGGTGCTGATGAGCAAGATGATGGCCGCCGCCTACCAGTGGCACAACTACGGCAAGACCACCATCGGCGCCCGCTCCGACGTCGAAGGCGTCGACATCGACCGCCTGCGCGCTTTCTACCGCACCTACTACCAGCCCGACAACGCGGTGCTGATCGTGGCCGGCCATTTCGACCCGGCGCGCACGCTGGCCACCATCGCCTCGGCCTTCGGCCCGCTGCCGCGGCCGACGCGCGCGCTGCCGCGCCTGTACACGGTGGAGCCGGTGCAGGACGGCGAGCGTGCCGTGACGCTGCGCCGCACCGGCGGCGCTCCGCTGCTGGGCGCGATGTACCACATCCCGCAAGGCGGCCATCCCGACTCGGCCGCGATGGAACTGCTGTCCGGCATCATGGGCGACGCGCCGTCGGGCCGGCTGTACAAGGCGCTGGTGGAGTCCAAGCTGGCCTCCGACACCTTCGGCTTCACCTTCGACATGTACGATCCCGGCGTGGCGATGTTCGGCGCGCAGCTGCCGCCGGGCCCGATCCAGGACGCCACGCGCGACCTGCTGCTGACCACGCTGGAATCGGCCAGGACCGAGCCCATCACCGCCGAGGAACTGGAACGCGCCCGCACCAAATGGCTGAAGGACTGGGACCAGGCCTACAGCGATCCGCAGCGGGTGGGCGTGTCGCTGTCGGAAAGCATCGCCCAGGGCGACTGGCGCCTGTTCTTCCTGGAGCGCGACCGCGTCCGCGGGGTCAAGCTGGCCGACGTGCAGCGCGTGGCCGAAAGCTATCTGCTGCAATCCAACCGCACGCTGGGCAGCTACGTGCCGACCGAAACGCCGCAGCGCGCCCCGCTGCCGCAGCCGGTCGACCTGGCGGCGGCGCTGAAGGGCTATCGCGGCGACCCCGATTTCGCGCAGGGCGAGGCGTTCGACCCGACGCCGGCCAACATCGACGCGCGCACCCGGCGCACGACGCTGAAGCTGGACAACGGCCCGGTCGAACTGGCGCTGCTGCCCAAGCAGACCCGCGGCAAGGTGGTCAACGCACGGCTGATCCTGCATTTCGGCGATGCCGACAGCCTGCGCGGCCAGCGCGACGTAGCCTACGCCACCGCGGCGCTGCTCGACCGCGGCACCGCCAGCATGACGCGCCAGCAGATCGAAGACCGCTTCGACGCGCTGCACGCCAGCGTGGGCTTCGGCGGCAGCGCCACCGACGTCGGTGTCAGCATTTCCACCACGCGCGACAATCTCGGCCCGGCGGTGGAGCTGGCGCTCGACGTGCTGCGCAACGCCAGCTTCCCCGACGACCAGCTCGACGAATTCCGCCGCGGCGAGCTGACCGCGATCGAAAACGACCGCCAGGAGCCGGTGGCGGTGGCGCGCCGCGCGCTGGCGCGCAACGGCAATCCGTGGCCGGCCGACGACCTGCGCTACGTGCCCACCTTCGACGAGAAAGTGGCCATCACGAAAAGCCTGAAGCGCGACGACCTGGTGGCCTTCCACCGGCGCTTCTACGGCGCCGGCAACATTTCCTTCGTGGCGGTGGGCGATTTCGACGCCCAGGCGGTGCAGCAATCGCTGGCGCGCGGCCTGCAGGGCTGGCGGCAGGCGCCGGCCTACACCCGGGTGGACGACCCGTACCGGCCGATCCCGCCGAAGCGCTTCGACCTGTCGCTGCCCGACAAGGCCAACGCCTACTATTCGGCCACCCAGCCGGTGCAGATGCAGGACACCGCCCCCGACTTCCCGGCCGCCTACCTGGCCAACTACCTGCTCGGCGGCTCGGAAACGTCGCGCCTCTGGACCCGGGTGCGCGAACGCGAGGGCCTGTCGTACAACGTGCGCAGCGCGCTGTCGGTATCCTCGTTCCTGCCGGTGGGCAACTGGACGATCTACGCGATCTATGCGCCGTCGAACCGCGCCCGGCTGGAAACGGCGGTGAACGAGGAGATCCAGCGCGCCTTGCGCGACGGCTTCACCGCCGACGAGGTCAAGGACGGCGTCGCCTCGCTGCTGAACCTGCGCCGCCTGGCGCGCGCGCAGGACCGCACGGTGGTGCGTACGTGGTCCGACTACATCGAACTCAAGCGCAGCTTCGCCTACTCGGCCGAGCTGGACCGCAAGTTTGGGGCGTTGACGGCCGGTCAGGTGAACGAGGCGCTGCGCAAGTACCTGAAGCCCGGATCGTTCAGCACGGCGGTGGCCGGCACATTCAAAGAGTAGCGGGGAACGACGCCGGCGCCTTGCCGGCGCCGGCGAACAGTTCGATGATCGTCTCGGCCGCGCGGCGGACCACCGGCATGCGCTCGTCGGCGCGCCAGGCCACGCTCAGCGTGAACTGTTCGACCACATTCCTTACCGGCACGAATTTCGCCCCGTGCACTGCCAGATTGGCCAATGAACGAGGCACCAACGCCACGCCAAGGCCCGACGCCACCAGCCCCACCATGGCATAGACGTCGTTGACGTACTGCGACACTCGGGGAATGAAATCGGCCCTGGCGCAGGCGCGCTGCACGAGCAAGTTCACGTTATTGGGCGTGCTGGACGAGAACATGATGAAACGCTCGGTGGCCAGTTCTTCGATGGCGATCGACTTGCGCTTCGCCAGCGGGTGTACATCCGGCAGCGCGCACAACATCGCATCGTCGATAAGGTGCACCGCCGTCAGCCCCGCGCTTACGACAGGCGGACGGACCAGGCCGATGTCGAGCGCGTTCCCGACCAGGTCTTCTTCGATCTCACGGGCGCTGCCGTACTGCCTGAGCTGGGGCTCTACCGCCGGCAAGCTCTGGGTGAGGTGGCGCACCAGCCGGGGCACGATCGTGATGCTCGCGGAACTGACGAAGCCAATGACCAGCCGGCCGCCCTGACCGGCGGCTACCAGCCGCGCGGAATGGACGCCCAGATCCATGATCTGGACGCCGCGCCGTACTGCGTCGTACAAGACGCTGCCGGCCGCGGTCAGGCGCACGCCTTGGGTGGAGCGATCGAAAAGGCGGATGCCCGTGTCTTCCTCCATCAGCCGGATCTGCTCGCTCAATGGCGGCTGCGACATATTCAGCCGCGCCGCCGCCCTGCCGAAGTGCAGTTCTTCCGCAACCGCCAGGAAGTACCTAATACGCTTCAGTTCCACCACTGCCCTCGAATTCTGTTCCGGTCATTCGAATTTCGTATCAGTCTATCCTGAAAACAGTATTTCACGAATAGCGATGCTGCCTCGAGAATGCGTGCACCAACGAGGCAGCGAATGACTTCACCAGCGAACTCTCCCTCCGGCCCCCTGCACGGACTCAGGATTCTCGACCTGAGCACCGTCGTGATGGGCCCATATGCATCCCAGATCCTGGCCGACCTCGGCGCCGACGTCATCAAGCTGGAGCCCCCCTCCGGCGACCAGACGCGCTACTACAAGCCACAGCGCGGCACCGGCATGAGCGGCCTGTTCCTATCCTTGCACCGCAACAAACGCAGTGCCGTCCTCGATCTCAAGACGGAAGAGGGACGCGAGCAGCTGTGGCGGCTCGCGGCCAGCTGCGACGTGGTGCTCCACAACTTCCGCCCCAAAGTGGCCGAACGGCTGGGCGCCGGCTATGAACGGCTGAAAGCCGTCAACGACCGCATCATCGTCTGCAAGGCCTATGGATTCGGCTCGGGCGGCGCAGATGCAGACAAACCCGCCTACGACGACGTCATCCAGGCCAGGTCGGGTCTCGCGGCCATGTTCGCCAAGGTCCAGGGCACGCCCCAATACGTACCGGCCATGATCTGCGACAAGGTTGTCGGCCAGATGATCGCCATTGCGATTCTGGCCGCCTGCCACCAGCGCGCCGTCCGCGGCATCGGCGCCGAGGTGGAGGTCCCGATGTTCGAAAGCATGGTGGCCTTCAACCTGGCCGAAAACCTCGCCAGCGCCACTTTCGATCCGCCGCTGGGCGAAATCGGCTGGGCCCGCAACGTCAGCCCGATGCGCAAGCCTTTCCGCACGCTCGACGGCTACGTATGCCTGCTGCCGTATTCCGATCGCAACTGGCAGGACTTCCTGGCCTACGCCGGACGCCCCGAGATCGCGGCCGATCCGCGCTACGCCACGCTGGCCGACCGGGCGCTGAACATCGACGACCTGTACCGCATCGTCGAGGCCTTTGCCGCCACTCGCAGTTCCGCGGAACTGCTCGAATTCTGCGAGCGCCGCGACATTCCCGCGGCGCCGGTGCTGGCCATGGAAGCGCTCTGGGCGGACCCTCACCTGGAACAGGTCGGCATGCTCCTGTCGGCCGACCATCCCACGCAAGGCCGCTACCGGCTCTGGCGCAGCCCGATCCGCTTCGCCGGCCACGACTGGCAGTTGCGGCACCACGCCCCCCAGCTGGGGGAACACACTCAAGAAGTACTTGAGGAACTGGAGGAAACGGGAGCAGACAAACCATGAAAATCATCCGCAACGCAAATCTCCATGCCCCCGAACCGCTAGGTCTGCGGGACATCGTCGTCTGTTCGGGCAAGATCGCCGCCATCCATCAATGCGGCGTGACCACCGGCGGCCTGGAATGCGACGAATACGACGCCGGCGGCGACATCGTGTGCCCCGGCTTCGTCGACAATCACGCCCACGTGCTGGGCGGCGGGGGCGGTTTGGGCTTCAGCAGCCGCGCGCCGGAGCTCCAGGCGTCGCAACTGATCAAGGCGGGCATCACCTCCGTCATCGGCATGCTCGGCTTCGACGCCACGTCCAAGAACATGGCCGCGCTGGTGTCCAAGACAAAAGCACTGCGCGAGGACGGCGTATCGGCCTACTGCCTGACCGGTGCCACGCTGGAACATCCCGTCCCCACGCTGACCGGCATGATCCGGACCGACATCGCGTTCGTGGACGAGATCATTGGCGTTGGCGAGATTTCCATCTCCGAACTGGGATACGGCTACGACAGTTTCGGCGCCGGCGCCCAGTACGTGGCCGAGGCGGCCGTCGCCGGCCTGCTGGCAGGTCGGCTCAGCCGCAAGGCAGGCTATCTGTGCCTGCAGGTTCCCCCATACCTGAGCCAGGTGCTCAAGCCCATGTTCCAGGTCGTCGAGAAAACGGGCATACCGATCACGCATTTCATCCCCTCGCACGTCAACCAGACCGACGGCTACATGGAGGACGCCGCGGAATGGGGCCGACGCGGCGGCTGGGTCGACATTGGCGCCAATTATTCGCCCGAGAACAATTACGCCCGCGCGACGCTGCCCAGCGAGGCCTACCGGCGCCTGCTGGAAGCCGGCGTGGGCGCCGACCGGATCCTGATCAGTTCCGATGGCAACGGGGCGCCCCCTAAGGAAGAAAAGGGGGAAAACAAGCCGCGGGTGGCGAACTACATGCCGATGCGCAATCTGCACCGGGCACTGTGCCGCATTATGGATGAAGGGATAGCCGAACTGCCGCAGGCGCTGGCGGCCGTCACCAGCAACGTGGCGCGGGCCACGGGTCTGACGCAGAAGGGCCGGCTGGCTCCCGGATGTGACGCCGACCTGTTGGTGCTGGACCGGAACCTGGGCATACGCAGCGTCTTCGCGATGGGACAAGCCGCGATGATCGACGGCGAACTGCGGCGGCGAGGCATGTTCGACCGGATCCTGCTCGACGAACTTTCATGAACCTCTGGAGGAGACCAGAAATGCACAACAAGATTTCGATTTCAACAATCCGGCGCGCGCTGGGACTGGCCACGCTGCTGGCGCCGCTGGCCGCCGGCGCCGGCGGCTTCCCGGCCAAGCCGGTCCAGATCGTGGTTCCGTTCGGCGCTGGCTCGATCACCGATGTCGTGGCGCGCGTGATCGCCGAGCACATGCGCGAAGGACTCGGCCAGCCTGTGATCGTGGAAAACAAGCCAGGCGTGGGCGGCATAGTCGGCGCGGCCAACGTCGCCAAGGCGCCGGCTGACGGCTACACGCTGCTGTTGGGCTCGAACTCGACCAACGCCATCAACCAGAGCCTGTTCAAGAGCCTGCCCTACGATCCGATCAAGGACCTCGTCCCGGTGTCGATGGCCGGAGAGATCCCGGCGGTCATGATTGCGCGGGCCGACCACCGCGCGAACACGCTGCAAGACGTCGTGGACCTGGCCAAGGCAGCGCCCGGCAGGCTCACGTTCGGTATCGGCAACACGACCAACCGGGTGGCCGGCGAAATGCTCCAGAAGGCAGGCAAGTTCGAAGCGGTCATCGTGCCGTATCGCGGCGAGCCTTACGGCCTGACCGATCTGCTGGGCGGCCAGGTCGATTTCATGTTCCTCAATCTGCCAGTGGCCTATCCTCACTTGCAGACGGGCAAGGTCAAGGCCATCGCACTGACCGGAGTGCGCCGCGTGAGCGCGATGCCGTCCATACCGGTCGCAGGCGAAACACTGGCCGGCTTTTCAATGCCCGACGGCTGGCTGGCCTTCTTCGCGCCGGCGGGCACGCCGCCGCAAATCATTCGCCGCCTGAACGAGGAAATCGTGGCGGCGCTCGACGACGCCGAGGTCAGGAAGCGGCTGGAAGCCACCGGCGGGTATGTCGTCAAGTCGAGCACGCCGGACGAACTGGGCGAGCGCGTAGCCAGCGACGCCAAACGGTGGGCCGATCTCATCAAAGCCGCCAACATTCCGCTGCAATGACCGATGTCCGGAGCGACGATGAGGCGTGATTTCACACTGCGGGAACTGGCGGCGTGCGCCGGACGGGAAGTGGCCGTCGGCGATTGGCACCTGGTCACCCAGGAACAGATCGATCTGTTCGCGCGGGCGACGGGCGACTTCCAATGGATACATACCGACCCGGTGCGCGCACGCGCCACGCCGGCGGGCTCCACCATCGCCCATGGCTACCTGACCCTGTCGATGCTTTCCCGCTTCAGGACCGACGCCATCCGCGTGACCGACGCCGCGCACAGCGTCAACTACGGCCTGAACCGCGTACGCTTCACCGCGCCCGTGCCCGTGGATCACCGGATCCGCGCGCGCTTCACGCTGGCGTCGGCCGCTTTTGCGGAGAAACAAGCAGCCTGGCAGTTCGAATGGCTGTGCGTCGTGGAAATCGACGGCTCGGCCCGGCCAGCCTGCGTAGCCGAGGCTATCTCCCTGTACTATCCCGCGACGCCATCGCCATGACGACATCCCCATACAGCCACCTGACACTCGATCGCGCCGACGGAGTCGCCATCCTCACGCTGAACCGCCCCCAGGTGCGCAATGCCATCGACGACGCGATGCGCGAAGAATTGCTCCAGGCGCTGCACGCCGTAGGCCGCGACGACCAGGCGCGCGCCTTGGTGTTGACCGGTGCCGGCCCGGCTTTCTGCGCCGGCGGCGACATCTCGGCCATGCGGCAACGGCTGGCGCTGCCGCCCGGGCGACAGGCTTTCTCGACGTGGCAGCGGCAGACGCGCACCATGGAGAGCATCCGCGCCTTGATGGACCTGGGCAAGCCGACGGTGGCGGCGCTCAATGGCGTGGCAGCCGGCGTCGGCTGCGACATGGCGCTGGCCTGCGATCTCGTCGTGGCGGCCGACTCCGCCGCCATGATCTTCAGCTACGTCGCGCGCGGCCTCGTCCCCGATGGCGCCCTGTACCTGCTGCCCCGGCGCGTCGGCCTGTCGCGAGCCAAGGAACTCATTTATTCCGGCCGCCGGGTGGACGCGGCCGAATCCCTGTCGATCGGACTGGTCGACAAGCTCGAAACGGCGGAAACGCTGTTGCCCGCGGCGATCTCCTGGGCAGCGTCCCTGTGCAAGGGCTCTCCGACCGCGTTGGCGCTGAGCAAGAGCATCCTGAACCAATCCCTGGACGCGTCGGCCACGCACATTTTCGATCTCGCCCGGCATGCGCAGGCCCTATGCGCCACCAGCGCCGAGCATGCCGATGCGGTCGGCGCCTTCCTGCGCAAGCCTTGAACCGGACCTGCCTCAGCCGCGCTCAGTTCAACCGGAGCCGGTCGATGTCGAGCGGGAAATCCTCGACCAGCCGGCGGATCCGCCAGAGGTGGCCGAGCACGTCGCGGTGGCTGTCGCGCAGCGCGGCGTGGTCGGCCTGCACCGCGGCGCGGGCCGCGTCGGCGCGGCGGTACAGCGCTTCCTCGTCCAGCGAGACGAGCCTGCCGCCCTCGACCACCACCCTGCCGCCCGCCACCACCGTATGCACGTTGCGCCCCGATTCGCCGTACACCAGCTGGCGGACGGCGCTGTGCAGCGGGCGGTAGGCGGGGTTGCGGGTGTCGATCAGCACGACGTCGGCGCGGCGGCCGACCTCCAGCGTGCCGACCTCGCCTTCGAGTCCGAGTGCCCGCGCGCTGCCGAGCGTGGCTGCCCGGAAAGCGCGGCGGGCGGCGCGCTGTTCGCCGTCGCCGTCCTGGTACGCCAGGAAGATGGCGAACATCTTCATCGCCTGGAAGATATTGTGCGCATCGCTGCAGCTGCAGTTGTCGGTGCCCAGGCCGACGTTGACGCCGGCCTCGATATAGGAGTGGACCGGCGCCACGCCGTCGAGCAGCTTCAGGTTGGCCACCGGGTTGCTGGCCAGGCTGGCGCCGGCGGCCGCCATGCGCTCGATTTCGTGGGGTGCGATCCAGATGCCGTGCGCCACCGTCAGGCGTTCGTTCAGCAGCCCCACGCGGTCGAGCAGCGCGATCATCGAGCCGCCGTCGCGCTGGTGCCGCAGCCGCGCCAGCACGGCCTGGGCGCGGGCCTCGTACACATGGGTGAACACGCGCAGGCCGCGTTGCGCCGAGGCGTCGCGGACCCAGCCGAGCAGTTCCTCGCTGCAGCGCTCCGGGGTCGATGGCGCCAGGGCCCAGCTCAGTCCGTCGCGCGCGCCGGCGTCCATCGCCGCCAGCACCAGCTCCTGCATCGCCCCGGGGCTGATCGGCGCCGCGAACCGCTGCGCGATCCCGGCGGGCAGCTGTTCGCGCCAGAACGGCATGGTGTCTATCGTCGGCCGGTCGCCGATCTGCAGCGCCAGGCAGACCCTGAGCCCCGCCTCGGCATAGGCCGCTGAAACGGCGTCGACGTGGGCGCGGTTCGGCCCCACGATGGTGACCATGTCCTGGACCGTGGTGATGCCGCCCAGCAGGCATTCCGCCGCCCCCAGCGCGGTGCGCAGCGCCACTTCGTCGGCGCTGCGCGGCGGGTAGTACGACGGAAAGCTGTGCAGGCTCCATACGTCCAGCGGCCATTGTTCGAACAGGCCGCGCAGCAGCACGTCGTGCGAGTGGTAGTGGGCGTCGACGAAGCCGGGCACGGCCAGCATGCCTTCGCCGTCGATGCGTCGATGTGCGACCGCCGCCGCGCGGCTGACGGCCTCGGCGCCGCGCGCGGCGATCCGGCCGCCGTCGAGGAACAGGTCTTCGACGGCGGGGTCGTCCAGTTCGGACACCGGGTCCAGCAGCCGGCTCCCCTGGATCAGCAACGGCAGCGGTGTATCTGGCATTCCATATCTCCGTCCAATTCCATGGCGCCACGCGCCACCTCAATCGTGCGAACCTGCGCCGCCTCCATCCAGGATGCGGCGGATCCGGCTCCGCCGTTCCGCCCGCATCGCCCCCTGGGGGGCGCGCGAAGCGCGTAGGGGGGCGGCTTTCCTGCCCAGCAGTTCCCTGGCGAACAGCAGCAGCGTGGAAAGCAGCAGCAGCAGGACCGACACCGAGGCGATGACCGGGTCGAGGTTCTCGTTCAGGCCGTCCCACATCATGCGCGGCAGCGTGTAGACCGTGCGGCTGGACACGAACAGCGTGATGAGCAGTTCGTCCCAGGAGTGCAGGAAGGCGAAGATCCAGCCCGACAGCACGGCCGGCCAGACGCTGGGCAGCACCACCCGGCACAGAGCCGCCAGCGGCGGCGCCCCCAGCGAGCGCGCCGTATGGAACAGGCTCGGCGCGGTGGCAGACAGCCCCGCCAGGCACAGCACGAACGCATAGGGCAGGCCGACGATCACGTGCGCGGCGATGACGCCGGCATAGGTGTCGATCAGCCGGGTCGGCACGTAGAGCTTGTACAGCCCGAGCGCGGTGACGATGGGCGGCACGACCATGGGCATGACCGCCAGCGCCGTGACCATGCGCGTGGACAGCCCCCGGTTCAGCCACACGGCGCTGGCGGCCAGGAAACCCAGCGCGGTGGCCAGCGTGGCGGAGCTGGCGCCGATCAGCAGGCTCTGCGCGGCAGCCGCCAGCCAGTCGCCGTCGGCGAACAGGCTGGCGTAGTGCTGCAGCGACAGCGATTCGCTGGGCAGCGACAGCGTGCGTTCGTCGGTGAACGATACCGGAACGATGACCAGCAGCGGCAGCACCAGATAGATCAGGAGCGCCACGGTGCAGAGCCTGGCAACGCGTTGCAGCATGGCGTCAGCCTCCGTAGCGCTGGCGCAGCGCCGGGATGCGCGCGCCGATCGCGAACAGGCAGCCCACGGCGGCCAGCAGCACCGCGGCCAGCATCGTCCCCAGGCCCCAGCGCAGCGTGGAATTGATCTGCACCTCGATGTATTCGGCGATCATGACGGTCTTGCCGCCGCCCAGCACGGCGGGGATCACGTAGAAGCCGATCGAGGTCACGAACACCAGCACCGCCGCGGCCGCCACGCCGGGCAGCGTGAGCGGCGCGAACACCTCCAGCATGGCCCGCGTCTCGCTGGCGCCCAGCGTGCGGGCGGCGCTGACCAGCCGGCGATCGATGCCGCGCATCACGGAATAGATCGGCAGCGTGGCCAGCGGGATCATGACATGCACCATGCCGATGACCACGCCGACGTCGTTGCGCATCAGTTCGAGCGGCATGTCGACGATGCCGGCCGCCATCAGCGCCTGGTTGACCAGGCCGTTGCTGCGCAGCAGCGTCACCCAGGCGAAGGCGCGGATCAACACCGACGACCACAGCGGGATCAGCACGCCGGCCAGGATCACCGTCTGCCAGCGGCGCTGGCCGTGGATCATCGCGAACGCGATCAGGTAGCCGAAGGCGGTGGCCAGCAGCGTCACGATGACGCCGATCTGCGCCGTCTTCAGGAAAATGGCCTGGCTCGCCCGCGACTCCAGCAGCAGCCGGTAGTTGCCCAGCCCCGGCTGCGGATCGGTCACGCTGATGGCCAGCACCGCCGCCAGCGGCACCAGGAACAGCACGGTCAGCACGGCAACCGCGGGCCAGGCCAGATAGGCCGTGGAAGCGCCACGCCGGCTCATGCCGCTTGCGCCGCGATCAGGTGGCCGGCGCTGGCCGGCCAGGACAGCGTGAGCGGCTGGCCGACGTCGAACCGGCGCTGCGCGCCGGCGGCGCGCAGCCGCACTTTTTGCAGGCCGGCCGCGGTATCGACTTCCAGTATGCGGTCGAAGCCCTCGAAACAGTCGGAGACCAGCCGGCCCCGCTGGACGTTGACCGCCGCGCCAGGCGCCGCCGGCGATTCGCCCGCCTCGACCGATTCGGGCCGCACGCACAGGACGGCCTTGTCGCCGGCGCAGAACGGCCGCCCGGGGTCGACCGGCGCGAACAGCCGGCCGCCGTCGGGCAGCGCGCAAACCGCCACGCCGTCTTCGACGGCCGACACCGTCACCTCGAACAGATTGGCCATGCCGACGAAACGTGACGCGAACAGCGTGCGCGGCCGCAGATAGATGTCCACCGGATCGCCCTGCTGCTCCACGCGGCCGCCGTTGAGGACGACGATCTTCTGCGACAGGGACAAGGCCTCTTCCTGGTCGTGGGTGACCATGACGAAGGTGGTGCCGGTGGAACGATGGATCTCCTTCAGTTCGGCCCGCAGGCTTTCGCGCAGTGCGCGGTCGAGCGCGCTCAGCGGTTCGTCGAGCAGCACGATCTCGGGATTGAACGACAGCGCGCGCGCCAGCGCGACGCGCTGCTGCTGGCCGCCGGACAGCTCGGCCGGCTTGCGCCCGGCAAAGGACTCCAGCTGCACCAGCTGCAGCATGCGCCTGACCGCGCGGTCGATGTCGGCCGCGCTCCAGCCGCGCATGCGCAGCGGAAAGGCGATGTTGCGCGCCACGGTCATCGTGGGGAACAAGGCGTAGCCCTGGAACACGACGCCCAGCCCGCGCTTCTCGGGCAACACCCCCACCAGCGAACGGCCGTTGAGTTCGATCTCGCCCGAGGTCGGCTCGATGAAACCCGCCATGCACATCAGCAGCGTGCTCTTGCCCGAGCCCGACGGCCCCAGCAGCGTGGTGAAGCTGCCTTTTTCGATCACCATGTCGACGTCGTCGAGCGCTTTGACGACGCCATACCGCTTGCTCAGCTTTCTTACGACTAGGCTCAAGTTCTTCGGTCCCGTTGCGGCACGTTCACGACGACGCGGATGCGGCCGGCCGGTGGGCCGCCATCGCGGTCACCACGTCGGGGTAGTTCTGCCGCACGAACCACTCGTAATAGTCCGAATACGTGACCGGCGGATTCTTGGCCGGGCGTTCGGCCGATTGGCAGGTCGGCAGGCATTCGATCACGGTATCCGGATCGGGATTGAAAAAGAACGGGATCGAATGGCGCTCCACCTGGGAAGTATTGATGACCCGGTGCGGCGTCGAAAGGAACAGCTCGTTGGTCCACAGGCGCAGCAGGTCGCCGGTATTGACCAGGAAATGCCCCGGCAGCGCGGGCGCCACCACCCAGCGGCCGTCGGCCGTGCGGATCTCCAGGCCGGGCACCTTCGCCTGGCACAGGATGGTGATGAAGGTGCGGTCGGTATGCGGGGCCAGCCCGTACTGGCTGCCGTCGAAATCCGGCTGGTGCGCGTAGTAGTTCAACTGCATGTTGAGCAGCGGCTTCCTGAACGCGGCGTCGAAGAAATCCGGCGGCAGGTTCAGCGCGCGCGAGAAAATCGGCAGCAGGCGGCGGCCCAGGTTTTCCAGCGCGTTGCTGTAGGCCATCACGTTTTCGCGAAAGCCGGGCAGGTTGCCGGGCCATTGGTTCAAGCCGCGGAACAGCTTGCCGGCCAGCACGTCGGGATCGTCGGCCGCAAGGTCGTTGCGCACGCAAAAGGCCGAATAAAGATTGGGCTTGGTGCCCTTGCCCAGCTCGCTGTGCCGCGTGACGGTGGATTCGGCGCCGAAATAGCCGATCTTGTTCTTGTCGATCTTCAGCTTCTGCTTTTCCTCTTCGGGCAGGCGGTGGAAACGCTCCGATTCGGCGAACACGCGGTCGATCATCGATTGCGGGATGCCGTGGTTCTTCAGGTAATAGAAGCCCACGTTGGTCGACGCATAGAGCAGGTCGCGGGCGACGGCATCGATGGCGCCGGGCTCGCCGGCCAGGTAGGGGCCGAGATCGAGGACCGGGATCTCGTCGGCGGCCAGGTGCAGCGTGGAAGGCCTTTCGGTACGGCCCAGGGCGGACGGACTCATCGTGCTGTGGTCTCCGGAATGGCGCCTCAGGCCAGGACTTCGTCGAAAAAACGCTTCAGCGCGTCGGCGCTGTTCTTGGCATACCAATCGTTGTCGGCCGCCACCATGACGGCGAGGTGCTTGGGATTGGAGGGGTTGGTTTCCTGCAGGTCGGCCGGGATCATCGCGTTGGCGGCCGGGTTGATGGGCCCGCAGCCCATCTGTTTGAAGAACTCCACCTGCCTCTGCGGATCCTGGGTGGAAGCGATGAATTCGAATACTTTCTTGCCGCTGGGCGCCCCCTTCAGCACCGCCCAGCCCGATACGAAAAAGCTGCCTTCGTTGAAGGTGTAGTCGATCTCGCCCTTGGTGTCGCGCTTGAGCGGCACCGCGCGCGACGAAGCCAGGCAGCCCATCGTGACCTCGCGGTCGCGCAGCAGCTGGTAGCTCTCGGTATGGCTGTTCCAGAAGATCAGGTGGTCTTTCAGTTCGCGCAGTTTCTTGAAAGCGCGCGGCAGGTCGAGCGGGTACAGCTTGTCTTTCGGCACGCCGTCGGCCAGCAGGGCCGCCTCGAGCACGCCGTCGGTATGTTTGCGCATGGTGCGCTTGCCGGGGAAATCCTTGACGTTCCAGAAGTCGGCCCAGGTGCGCGGCGCCCGCCCACCGAAGGCCTTGGTGTTCCAGGTGAGCACGTTGGCGTAGGTATAGGAACCCAGGCCCCATTTGCCCGCATAGCCGGGCAGGACCTTGCTGCCGTCGACGATGGAATAATCCATTTCCTCCAGCAGGCCCTGCGGGCCCAGTTCGAGCGAGCCGTGGAAGTTGCGGTCCACCACGTCCCATGAGATGCGGCCGCTTTCCACGATGGCCTTGACCTTGCCCGAGGTCGGGCCCGAGCCGTCGATGCGCACCTTCACGCCGGGATTGGCCTTCTGGAACGGTTCGACATAACAGCTATTGGTGGCGCGCAAGGCATCGCCGCCGAAATTGGCCAGCACGATATCGGAACCGGCAGCGCGCGCCAGACGCAGGCTGCCCAGCCCGGCGGCGCCCGCCCCGAGCGCGGCCATGCGGGCGGCGAATTGCCTGCGGCCGGCGTCCGGCAGGGCGCGCGCTGCGCCGGCCGCGGCCGGCATGATGTCGAACGGCTTGATTCCCATCGATATTCCCCCTGTAGCGCCGGCATTTCCCATATGCCGCTGCGTCCGTGACGGATTCGTTCCGCTGTCACGAGAGAATCATAATATTTCCTTTGTCTAAAAATGTATATCCTGTATGCCTTTGCCGACTTTCCCGTTTTCCGCACCGAATAAGTGCGAAGCGCCCCGATAAAAGGCATATTTCGCCGGGAAACGGGGCGGCGGGAATAAGCGCGGCAAGGGCCGGCGGCAATAAATGAGAATGGCCGCCTTTCGGGCGGCCATTCTCATTTATTAGACAAACGTCGCGGCGACGCCGGAACGGTCCGTCAGCTGAAAAACTCCTTGACCCGGTCCGTCCAGGACTTGCTCTGCGGCGAGTGCTTGTCGCCGCCCTCGCCCAGCGACGCCTCGAACTCGCGCAGCAGTTGCTTCTGCTTCTCGGTCAGGCGCACCGGGGTTTCCAGCACCACGTGGCAGTAAAGGTCGCCAGGGTAGTTGGCGCGCACCCCGCGGATGCCCTTGCCGCGCAGGCGGAACACCTTGCCCGACTGCGTGCCTTCCGGAATCGAGATCTGCGCGCGGCCGCCCAGCGTGGGCACTTCCAGGTCGCCGCCCAGCGCGGCGGTGGTGAACGGGATGGTCAGCTCGCAGTGGAGGTCGTCGCCATCGCGCTGGAAGATCGGGTGTTTCTTGATGTGGATTTCGACGTACAGGTCGCCCGGGGGGCCGCCGTTGACGCCCGGCTCGCCGTTGCCGCTGGAGCGGATGCGCATGCCGTCGTCGATGCCGGCCGGGATCTTGACCTGCAGGGTCTTGTTGCGGCGGACCTTGCCGGCGCCTTCGCAGGCCGGGCAGGGTTCGGGGATGATCTTGCCGCTGCCGTGGCAGGTGGGGCAGGTCTGCTGGACGCTGAAGAACCCCTGCTGCATGCGGACGGCGCCGTTGCCGCCGCAGGTGGGGCAGGTCTTGGGCCGGGTGCCGGGCTTGGCGCCGCTGCCGTGGCAGGTTTCGCAGTTGTCCCAGCTCGGCACGCGGATTTCGGTGTCGAAGCCGGCCGCCGCCTGTTCGAGGGTGATCTCCAGGCCGTATTTCAGGTCCGCGCCGCGGTACATCTGGGAGCCGCCGCGGGCGCGGCCGCCGCCGAAGATCTCGCCGAAAATGTCGCCGAAGGCGTCGGCGAAGCTGCCCGCGCCGGCGCCCATGCCGCCGGCCGCGGCGGCGTCGACGCCGGCATGGCCATAGCGGTCGTAGGCTTCGCGCTTTTCAGGCTCGGACAGCACCTCGTAGGCGTGCTTGGCTTCCTTGAATTTCTCTTCCGCGTCCTTGTCGCCGGGGTTGCGGTCGGGGTGGTACTTCATGGCCAGCTTGCGGTAGGCCTTTTTAATCTCGTCGTCAGTGGCGTTGCGGGCAACGCCAAGCACTTCGTAGAAATCTCGTTTTGCCATGGTGCGTGGGGGCCTGAACGACGCAGGGCCATCGATACATGGCCCCGGTCAATGCAAAAAAAGGAGCCCCCTCGCGGGCGGCTCCGTAGGTACCGCTTACTGGTCGCGCTTGACTTCCTTGAAGTCGGCGTCGACCACGTTGTCGTCGGCCTTGGCGCCGCCCTGCGGGGCTTCGCCGCCGGCCTCGCCGGCCGCGCCCGCGGCCTGCGCCTGGGCCTGCATGTCGGCGTACATCTTCTCGCCCAGCTTCTGCGACGCCTTGGACAGGGCCTCGACCTTGGCGTCGATGGCGGCCTTGTCGCCGTCCTTCAGCACGCCTTCGAGATCCTTGATGGCGGCTTCGATCGCCTCTTTTTCAGAGGCTTCGATCTTGTCGCCGTAGTCGGTCAGCGACTTGCGGGTGGCGTGCACCAGCGCGTCGGCCTGGTTGCGGGCCTGCGCCAGCTCGGCCACGCGGCGGTCTTCCTCGGCATTGGCCTCGGCGTCGCGCACCATGCGCTGGACTTCTTCCTCGGTCAGGCCGGAGTTGGCCTTGATCGTGATCTTGTTTTCCTTGCCGGTGCCCTTGTCCTTGGCCGACACGTGCAGGATGCCGTTGGCGTCGATGTCGAAGGTGACCTCGATCTGCGGCGTGCCGCGCGCGGCCGGCGGAATGCCCTCGAGGTTGAACTCGCCCAGCGCCTTGTTGGCCGCGGCGATTTCGCGCTCGCCCTGGAACACCTTGATCGTCACGGCCGGCTGGTTGTCGTCGGCGGTCGAGAAGACCTGCGAGAACTTGGTCGGGATCGTGGTGTTCTTCTTGATCATCTTGGTCATCACGCCGCCCAGGGTCTCGATGCCCAGCGACAGCGGGGTGACGTCGAGCAGCAGCACGTCCTTGCGGTCGCCCGACAGCACGGAGCCCTGGATGGCGGCGCCGGCGGCGACGGCCTCGTCGGGGTTCACGTCCTTGCGCGGATCGCGGCCGAAGAATTCCTTGACCTTCTCCTGCACCTTGGGCATGCGGGTCATGCCGCCCACCAGGATCACGTCGCTGATGTCGGAGACCTTGATGCCGGCGTCCTTGATGGCCACGCGGCACGGCTCGATGGTGCGGTTGATCAGGTCTTCGACCAGCGCTTCGAATTTGGCGCGGGTGACCTTCAGGTTCAGGTGCTTCGGGCCGGAGGCGTCGGCCGTGATGTACGGCAGGTTGACCTCGGTCTGGGTCGACGACGACAGCTCGATCTTGGCCTTCTCGGCGGCTTCCTTCAGGCGTTGCAGCGCGAGCACGTCTTTCGACAGGTCGACGCCCTGCTCTTTCTTGAACTCGCCGATGATGTAGTTGATCAGCACCTGGTCGAAGTCTTCGCCGCCCAGGAAGGTGTCGCCGTTGGTGGACAGCACCTCGAACTGCTTTTCGCCGTCGACGTCGGCGATCTCGATGATCGAGATGTCGAACGTGCCGCCGCCCAGGTCGTACACCGCGATCTTGCGGTCGCCCTTCTCGTTCTTGTCGAGGCCGAAGGCCAGCGCGGCCGCGGTCGGCTCGTTGATGATGCGCTTGACGTCCAGCCCGGCGATGCGGCCGGCGTCCTTGGTGGCCTGGCGCTGGCTGTCGTTGAAGTAGGCCGGCACCGTGATGACGGCCTCGGTCACTTCCTCGCCGAGGTAGTCTTCGGCGGTCTTCTTCATCTTGCGCAGCACTTCGGCCGACACCTGCGGCGGCGCCAGCTTGCGGTCGCGCACCTGCACCCAGGCGTCGCCGTTGTCGGCCTTGACGATCTGGTAGGGCATCAGGTGGATGTCTTTCTGGACCGCGTCTTCGCTGAACTTGCGGCCGATCAGGCGCTTGACCGCGTACAGCGTGTTCTTGGGATTGGTGACCGCCTGGCGCTTGGCGGGCGCGCCCACGAGGATCTCGCCGTCTTCCATGTAGGCGACGATCGAGGGCGTGGTGCGGGCGCCTTCCGAGTTCTCGATGATCTTGACCTGGGTGCCTTCGAGCACGGCCACGCAGCTGTTGGTGGTGCCCAGGTCGATACCTATGATTTTGCCCATGATCCGGATTCCTGAAAAATGATCAGAAAAAATTTGGTTGAACAGTAAATGAGTCGCTTGGCGCTTTTTTCAATGAGGGCGATAGCCTTCGCCAATGCGCCGCGGCGGGATCGCGCGGCTGCCGGGCGCGGGCCGGTGCCTCATTTGGGCGCCGCCACGGTCACCAGCGCCGGGCGCAGCACGCGCTCGGCGATCAGATAGCCTTTCTGCAGCGTTTGCACGACGGTATTGGGCGCCTGCCCTTCGGCCGGCACCGAGGCGATGGCCTGGTGCTGGTGCGGGTCGAACCTGGCGCCCTGCCCGGGCGCGATCTCGGACAGCTTGTGGCGCTCGAAGGCGCCGGCCAGCTGCTTGAGGGTGATGTCGATCCCTTCGCGCAGCGACTCCAGCGTCTGGTTCTGCTGGGCCAGCGCCGCTTCCAGGCTGTCCTTGACCGGCACCAGGCTCTCGGCGAACGACTCGATGCCGAACTTGTGGGCCTTGGCCACCTCTTCCTGGGCGCGCCGGCGGGCGTTCTCGGCCTCGGCGCGGGCGCGCAGCAAAGCGTCGAAATGCTCCTGGGCCTGGGCCTGCGCCTCGGCCAGGCGGGCCTGCAGCTCGGCCAGCGGGTCGGCGCCCTGGGGTTCGGCCGCCTGGGGCTGGGCCTGGGCCTGATTCGGCTCGTCCGGCGTGGGACGGGTGTGGGTCGGATCGCCAGGCGATTGCTCAGCCGACATCGGTTCCTCCAGTTAAAAAATCCAGAAAAATCAGTGACTTGTTCGATTGCTATGCGGGAGATGGGGATAAAGCCAGCGCTTTCAAGAGGGGAATTGCGCCCGGCCTGCCCCGGCGCGCCCGGCCGTCACGGCATCCCGCCGCGCTTGAAGCGGTCCAGGCTGCGGCGGTCCTGCTTGGTGGGCCGGCCCTTGATCCCCAGCGAGGGATCCTGGTTCTGCCGGCGCAGGGCCTGGGCCTCGAGCCGGCGCCGCAGCCCCTGCGGGGTTTCATCGTACAGGGTGCGAGCGAATACCGCCGGGCCCCGCTGAGCCGACAGGCCCTTGACGACCACCTCCCAGTCCTGCTCGCCGGCGCGGATCTGCAGCACGTCGGCCGGCCGCACCGCGCGCGAGGGCTTGATGCGGTCGCCGCCCATCCGTACCTGGCCGGCCTCCACCGCTTCCTGGGCCAGGGTGCGCGTCTTGAAGAAACGGGCCGCCCACAGCCATTTGTCGATGCGTTGTTCGTCCATCTCGCTTCAGTTGCCCGCGCCGGGTGCCACGGCCCCGGCGGGCCGGGTCGGCCATCCTTGCAGATTCCGTAGGGCCATGTCCGCCAGGGCGCCGATCCACTCGGGGCTGTCGTTGAGCGCCGCGATGTAGCGCAGTTCGCGGCCTCCGGCCCGCAAGAAAGCTGCCCGGGCCTGCTGGGCGATCTCTTCCAGGGTTTCGATGCAGTCGGCCACGAAGCCGGGGCAGAACACGTCGGCCTCGGCCACGCCGTCGCGCGCCAGCGCCTGCAGCGTCGGCTCGGTATAGGGTTGCAGCCATTCGGCGGCGCCGAAGCGGCTCTGGAAGGTGACCATGACTTCGCCCTCGGCCAGTTCCAGCCGCTGCGCCAGCAGGCGCGCCGTCTCCAGGCACTGGCCATGGTAGGGGTCGCCCAGCCGCACGCTGCGTTGCGGCAGGCCGTGAAAGCTCAGCACCAGCAGGCGGCCGCGGCCGTTGCGGCGCCAGAAATCGCGCACGCGGGCGGCCAGCGCGCCGATGTAGCCGGGGTCGTCGTGGAACTGGCGCACCATGCGCAGCTCCGGCTGGTCGCGCAGCCGGCCCATGCGCTGCGCCAGCGCGTCGAACACGGTGGCGGTGGTGCTGGCCGAATACTGAGGATACAGCGGCAACGCCAGGATGCGGCCGCAGCCGCGCGCGCGCAAGCCGTCCAGTTCCTGCCCCAGCGAGGGGCTGCCGTAGCGCATGCCCAGCGCCACCTCGACCTCGTGCCCGCGGGCGGCCAGTTCGGCGGCCAGCGCCGCCTGCTGCCGCCGGCTCCAGGCCAGCAGCGGCGATCCTTCCGGCGTCCACACCGAGGCGTAGCGCCGGGCGGCCTCGCGCGGCCGCAGCATCAGCACCGGACCGTGCAGGACCGGCCACCACAGCGCGCGCGGCAGCTCGACCACCCGCGGGTCGGACAGGAATTCCGCCAGATAGCGGCGCACCGCGGCCGGCGTAGGCGCGTCGGGCGTGCCCAGGTTGACCAGCAGCAGGCCGGTGCGGGCGCCATCCCGGGGGGAAGAGGTTTCGGAGGAAAGGGGCATGCGAATCCTGTGGCGGGCGGGCCCCGCGGCGCCCGCCGCGAACCCGGCCGGCGGGCTCAGTGTTGGCTCAAGGCGTTGGACAGCAGCCGGGCGGTAATGTCGACGATGGGAATCACCCGGTCGTAGGACATGCGGGTGGGCCCGATCACCCCCAGCGTGCCGACCACCTTGCCATCGACCCCGTACGGCGCGGTGATGACGCTGACCTCTTCGACCGGCACCAGTTGCGAGTCGCCGCCGATGTAGATCTGCACGCCCTGGGCCCGGCTGGAGACGTCGAGCAGCTGCAGCAGGTCGGTCTTTTTCTCGAACAGCTCGAACATCTTGCGCAGCCGAGCCATGTCGGCCGTCATGTCGGACACGCCCAGCAGGTTCAGCTCGCCCGAGATGACCACCGAGTCGGCCTCGTCGGCCGCCACCTCGGTGCCGGCCTCGACCGCCTGCTGCATCAGGCGGGAGATGTCTTCGCGCAGCTGGCTGAGGTCGCGCTGGAGGGTCTGGCGGACGTCGTCGAACGCCTTGCCGCCGAAATGGGTGTTGAAGAAATTGGCGACCTCGGTCAGTTCGGCGCTGGTGTAGTCGCGCTGCACCGAGAGCATCCGGTTCTGCACATCGCCCTCGGGGGTGACGATGATCAGCAGCACGCGCTTTTCCGACAGGCGCATGAATTCGATCTGGCGGAAGGCCTGGGTGCGCCGGGGGGCCATCACGACGCCGGCGAAGCTCGACAGCTTGGACAGCAGGCCGGCGGCGGCGGCGATCACGCGCTGCGGCTCGGCCGCCGGCAGCAGCCGTTCGATGCGCGAGGCTTCGTCGACCTCGAACGGCTGGACGGTGAGCAGCGTGTCGACGAACATGCGGTAGCCGCGCGGCGTGGGCACGCGGCCGGCCGAGGTGTGCGGGCTATGGATCAGGCCGGAATCTTCCAGGTCGGCCATCACGTTGCGGATGGTGGCCGGCGACAGATCGAACACCTTGGAAAGCGTACGCGAGCCGACGGGCTGCCCATCGCTGATGTATCGTTCTATCAGTGCCTTGAGTAGCGTTCGCGCGCGTTCGTCCATGTCCCTATTGTAGTGGGGTTGCCGCGTTTTTTGCCGCCGGGCCGCGCAACGACAGGTCTTCGGACGTTTTTGTCATCGGCGCGCGCGCGGCCCGGACCTATAATCCAGCCCATGCATTTTCCCACCGTCGCCCTGGTCGGCCGCTACCACGACACCGGCATCGCCGCGCCGCTGCTTGCCGTCGCCCAGATGCTGCGCGATGCCGGCCGCGAAGTGCTGTTCGAGTCCGACACCGCCGCCAATACCGGCGTGACCGGCTACCCGTCGGCCACGGTCGAGGAAATCGGCCGCCGCGCGGCGCTGGCCATCGTGGTCGGCGGCGACGGCACGATGCTGGCGCTAGCCCGCCAGCTGGCGCCGTTCGGCGTGCCGCTGGCCGGCATCAACCACGGGCGGCTGGGCTTCATCACCAGCATCCCGCTCGAAAACGCCACCGACGCGATCGCCAGCATCCTCGACGGCCAGTACGAAACCGAGGAACGCACGCTGCTGTCGTCGTGCGTGGTCCGCGACGGCACCCCGATGGTATCGGCGCTGGCCCTGAACGACGTGGTCATGAGCCGCGCCGGCGCCGGCGGCATGATCGAGGCCACCGTCCAGGTCGACGGGCTGTACATGTCGAACCAGCGGGCCGACGGCCTGATCATCGCCACCCCCACCGGCTCGACCGCCTATGCGCTGTCGGCCAACGGCCCGATCCTGCACCCGGCGCTGCGCGGCCTGGTGCTGGTGCCGGTGGCGCCGCAAACGCTGTCGAACCGCCCCATCGCCATCCCCGACGACTGCACCATCGAAGTCACGCTCACCCGGGCCCCCAGCGGCCACGACCAGGGCTGCAGCGTGCATTTCGACATGCAGAGCTGGTCGTCGCTGCAGGAGGGCGACCGTCTGGTGGTCAAACGCGCGGACCACACCATCCGCTTCCTTCATCCGGCCGGATACAGTTACTTTTCCACGTTGCGGCGCAAATTGCACTGGAACCAGATGTCCGGGGCCGCCGCCGACTAACTAGCCCGTATGCTGCGTGCCCTGCATATCCGCGATTTCGTGATCGTCGACCGCACCGAGGTGGAATTCGGCCCCGGCTTCACCGTCTTCTCCGGCGAGACCGGCGCCGGCAAGTCGATCCTGATCGACGCGCTGGCGCTGGCGCTGGGCGAACGGGCCGACGCCTCCGTGCTGCGCGAAGGGGCCGAACGGGCCGAGGTCAGCGCGGTGTTCGACGTGCCGCCCGATCTGCGCGACTGGCTGGCGCAGCACGAGCTCGACACCGAAAGCCTGGTGCTGCGCCGCCTGGTCGACGGCCAGGGCCGCAGCAAGGGCTTCGTCAACGGCGTGCCAGCCACCCTCACCCAGTTGCGCGAGCTGGGCGAAAAGCTGGTCGACATCCACGGCCAGCACGCCCACCAGAGCCTGCTGAAGGCCGATTCCCAGCGCGAGCTGCTCGACGGCCACGGCGGCCACGGCGAACTGCGGCGCGCGGTGGCCGAGGCCTGGCGCGCCTGGCGCGACGTGGCGCGCCGGCTGGAGGCGGTCGAGCGCGATGCCGAATCCCTGCAGCAGGAACGCGAGCGGCTGCAATGGCAGGCCGACGAACTGGGCCGGCTGGGGCTGGCCGCCGGCGAATGGGATACGCTGCAGGCCGAGCATTCGCGGCTGGCCCATGCGCAGTCGCTGATCGACGGCAGCGCCCAGGCGCTGGCCGCGCTGGAAGACAGCGACGACGCGGCCTACGGCCGGCTGGCGGCCGCCGCGCACCGGATCGGCCAGCTGGCCGGCCACGACGCCGCGCTGGCGCCGGTGGCCGAGTCGCTGGAATCGGCCCGCATCGCGCTGCAGGAAGCGATTTCCGACCTCAACAGCTACCAGAACCGGCTCGAACTCGATCCGCGCCGCCTGCAGGAGGTCGAACAGCGCATGCAGGCCGTGTTCGACACCGCCCGCAAATTCCGCCTGCAGCCCGAGGAACTGCCGCAACGGCTGGAAGAACTGCAGGCCCGGCTCGACACCCTGCAGGACGCCAGCGACCTGCAGGCGCTGCGGGCCCGCGCCGACGCCGCCCGCAAGGCCTACGACGGCGCCGCCGCCGCGCTCAGCCGCGCGCGCCGCAAGGCGGCCCGCTCGCTGGCGGAAACCGTCACCCAGGCCATGCAGACGCTGGCGATGGGCGGCGGCCGTTTCGAGATCGAGCTGGGGCCGGCCGAACCGGGCCCCGCCGGCGCCGACGCGATCGAATTCCGGGTGGCCGGCCACGCCGGCGCCACGCCGCGCGCGCTGGCCAAGGTGGCCTCGGGCGGCGAACTGGCACGGATATCGCTGGCGCTATCGGTGATCGCCAGCCGGGCCGCCCGGGTACCGACGCTGATCTTCGACGAGGTCGACAGCGGCGTGGGCGGCGCGGTGGCCGAGGTGGTGGGCCGCCTGCTGCGCGAGCTGGGCAGCCTGCACCAGGTGCTGTGCGTGACGCACCTGCCGCAGGTGGCGGCCTGCGGCAACGTGCACTTCCGGGTCGGCAAGGAACAGCGCGACGGCCGGGCGGTATCCACCGTGGCGCCGCTGGACCGCGGCGGCCGGGTGGACGAGATCGCCCGCATGCTGGGCGGCATCGAGATCACGCCCACCACGCGCAAGCACGCGCGGGAAATGCTCGGCAGCCATTGACCTCAGCGCGCCGCGCACTTGGAGCAGATGCCGTACAGCGACAGCGCGTGCCCGGTCAGCGTGAACTCGTGCTCCTTGGCGATGCGGTGCTGGCGCTTTTCGATGTCGGGGTCGTAGAACTCTTCGACCCGGCCGCAGTTGGTGCAAACCAGGTGGTCGTGGTGATCGCCTTCGTTCAGCTCGAACACCGCCTTGCCGCTGTCGAACTGGCTGCGGGTGAGCAGGCCGGCCTGCTCGAACTGGGTGAGCACGCGGTACACGGTGGCCAGGCCGATTTCCACGCTTTCGCCGATCAGCGCGCGGTAGACGTCTTCGGCGCTCATGTGGCGCGCTTCCGATTTGCGGAAGACGTCGAGGATCTTCAGCCGCGGGAAGGTCGCCTTCAGGCCTATACTTTTGAGTTCGCTCTGGTCTGTCATGGTGGCACCTTTGTCGCCGCTTGCTGCATCCAGCCCTTATGATAACGGTTTCCTCTAGTAAGACGAGTCGCGCCGCCGTGCCAAACGCCGTAACCCGAACCCTACGTCCGTCCGCCGGCCGCGTCCGCCGGTCCGCCCGCCTGGCGCCCCTGGCCGCGATCGCACTGCTCGCCGGCTGCAGTTCCATCAACAATTACGTGCCCACTTTCATCCGGCCCTACCGGCCCGACGTCCAGCAGGGCAACTGGATCACGCAAAGCCAGGTCGACCTGCTGCGGCCCGGCATGACGCGCGAGCAGGTGCGGTTCGCGCTGGGCAGCCCCACGCTGACCGACATCTTCCACGCCGACCGCTGGGATTACCCCTATCTGTTCAAGGGCGGCAAGAGCGGCGTTACCGAGGAACGCAAGTTCAGCGTGTATTTCGCCGACGACCGCCTGGTGCGCTGGGAGGGCGACCCGCAGCCGGCGCGCCAGCCGTTCCAGACCACCGACACGATCAAGACCATGCCCCCGGCCCCGGCCGCCGCCGTTCCCGCGGCGCCGCAGGCAAGCCAGCCGCCGCAGGCGTCCGGTCCGGATTCGCAGTCCGCGCCCGGCCAGGCTGGCGCCCCTGACGCCCAGGCCGCGCCGGATCAGACAGGCGCGCCGGCGTCCCAGGCTGCGCCTGGCCAGCCCGGCGGGGCCGCCCCGCAGGGCCAGGCGGCCCCGCCGGCTCCTGGCGCCGTCATCTCGCCGCCGCTGATCCCCGACCGCAATCGCCCGCCCACCACCGACGGCACGCCCGCGCCCGCCGCGCTCGACCCGTCCGCCCAGCCCTCCGCCACGCCGAAGGAATGAGCACCATGCGCATCGCAATCGCCGGCGCCAACGGCCGCATGGGCCGCATGCTGACCGAAGCGGTCCTGGCGGCGCCCGATCTCGAACTGGCCGCGGCGCTGGGCCACGCCGGCAGCGCCGCCATCGGCCGCGACGCCGCCGAATTCCTCGGCCGCCACAGCGGCGTGCCGATCCGCGCCGACCTCGACGCGCTGGCCGGCGCCGACTGCCTGATCGACTTCACCCGGCCCCAGGCCACGCTGGCCCACCTGGAGGCCTGCGCTCGCCACGGCGTCAAGCTGGTCATCGGCACCACCGGCTTCGACGAGGCCGGCCGCGCCGCCATCGCCGACGCCGCGCGGCGGGTCGGCATCGTGTTCGCGCCCAATATGAGCGTGGGCGTCAACGTCACCTTGAAGCTGCTCGACGTGGCCGCCCGCATCCTGCGCGACGACTACGACGTGGAAGTATTCGAGCTGCATCACAAGCACAAGGTCGACGCGCCCTCGGGCACGGCGCTGAAAATGGGCGAGACGGTGGCCGCCGCCCTCGGCCGGCCGCTGGAACAGGTGGCCGAATGGGCCCGCCACGGCGACACCGGCCCGCGCAAGCCGGGCAGCATCGGCTTTTCCTCCGCCCGCGGCGGCGACGTGGTCGGCGACCACACGGTGTTCTTCTGCGGCCCCGGCGAACGCATCGAGGTCACCCACCGCTCCTCCAGCCGCGCCACCTACGCCGAAGGCAGCCTGCGCGCCGCGCGCTTCCTGGCCGATCGCGACAGCGGGCTGTTCGACATGCAGGACGTGCTGGGGCTGCGCTGAGGCCGGCACCGGCCCTGGGGCGGCATCGCCCCGCGGCACCTCCCTACTCCCCGAACATCCGCCGCCGCTCGGCCACCGCCGCCGCCAGCCGCGCGCCGATCTGCGGCAGCGGCACCACCTCGTGCGCCGCCCCCAGCGCGATCGCTTCGCGCGGCATGCCGAACACGACGCTGGTGGATTCGTCCTGCACGATGTTGTAGGCGCCGGCGCGGCGCAGCGCCAGCATGGCGCGCGCGCCGTCCTTGCCCATGCCGGTCATCAGCACCGCGATCGCCGCCGGGCCGGCCACGCGCGCGGCCGACAGGAACAGCACCTCGACCGAAGGCCGGTGGCGGTTGACGGGCTCGCCTTCCGACAGCGCCGCGGTATAGCCCTGCAGCGCGGGGCGCACCAGCAGGTGGGCGTGGCCGGGCGCGATGTAGACGTGGCCGGGCAGCAGGCGCTCGTCGTGCTCGGCTTCCTTCACGCGCAGCGCACAGTGGCGATCCAGGCGCTCGGCGAAGCTGCGGGTGAAGCCCGGCGGCATGTGCTGGGTGATGACGATGGGCGGCAGGTTGGGCGGAAGGCCGCGCAGCACGTCGCGGATGGCCTCGGTGCCGCCGGTGGAGGCGCCGATCGCCACCAGCACCCGGTGGCCGGGGAGCACCGGCCCGTGGACCGGGCCGTTAGTACCGCAAACGCTCATCGACCTCGGCCCTAGTTGCGCACGTAGACGGTCTTGCCCTGCAGCGAGAACACCCGCTGCCCATGGGAAAAATGCTCGGAATGGCCGACGAACAGCAGGCCGCCCGGCCGCAGCAGCGGCGCCATGCGCTCGACGACCTGCAGCTGGGTGGCGCGATCGAAATAGATCAGCACGTTGCGACAGAATACCGCGTCGAGCGGCCCGCGTACCGCCCAATCGGCGCCCAGCAGGTTCAATTGCCGGAAGGTGACGAGCGCGCGCAATTCGGGCCGGACCCGGTACAGGTCGGGCGCCTCGTGCACGAAGTGTCTCCGCAGCGGTCCTTCCGGAATGCGCGCCACCTGTTCGCCGCGATAGACGCCGCGGCGGGCGGTGTCGATCACGCTGGTGTCGAGATCGGTGGCCAGGATGTGGACCGGCGGCGCGAGCGTGGCGAAGGTCTCGGCGGCCGTCAGCGCGATGGTCCAGGCTTCCTCGCCGGTGGAGGCGGCCGCGCACCATACCTGCAGCACCTCGCCCGGCCGCGCGCGGCGCTTGAAGTGCTCGGCCAGGATCTGGAAGTGGTGCGCCTCGCGGTAGAAATACGTGAGGTTGGTGGTCAGCGCATTGACGAAATGCTCCCATTCCGGCTTGCCGTGCCGCAGCGCGTCGAGATAGGCGCGGAACGAGGTGACGCCGTTGGCCCGCAGGCGGCGCGCCAGCCGGCTGTAGACCATGCTGCGCTTGGCCTCCGACAGCGAAATGCCCGTATGCTGTTTGAGCAGCGCGCGGACCCGTTCGAAATCTTCGCCGTGAAAGGCGAATTCGCCGGGCACGTCCGGCTGCGATGCCGAAAACAGGGGATTTTCCGGCGTAATCGACGGACTGGATTTCAAGCTCACCATTAGCCTTCGTTGTCGCCGGGCAGCCGCCGGCTATCATTGCATCATTATCGGCAGGAAGCCGCACACCTTGACCGCGGCGTCCGCCGCACCACCACGCAATACCCCCACAACCGATGGCAAGCCCCCACCCGTCCCTGCCGGATCCCGACCCAGACCTGCTGTCGATCCTGTTCGTCGAAGATTCGATGGCCGACTTCGCCCTGATGCGGGCCGTGCTGATCAACGCCGGCATGAACGTCTCGGCCCGCTGCGTCGATACCGAGCAGAGCATGCGGCGGGCGCTGGCGGAACAGCAGTGGCACGCCATCATCAGCGACCACTCACTGCCCACATTCAACGGCTACCGCGCGCTGGAGATCGCCAAGGAAGTCGGGTTCTGCGGCCCGTTCCTGATCGTTTCGGGCGCCATCGGCGAGGAAACCGCGGTCGAGGCGATGCGTGCCGGCGCCGACGACTACGTGATGAAGAACAACCTGCGCCGCCTGCCGCCGGCGCTGGAACGCAGCCTGCGCGAGGTCGCCACGCGCCAGCGGCACATGCGCGCCGAAAGCGCGCTGGCCGACGCCCACGACCACCTGAACGCGATCTTCTCGGCCACGCCGGTGGCGCTGTTCGCGGTGGCGCAGGACCATACCGTCACGCTGTGGAGCCCGGCCACCCAGGCGCTGACCGGGCTCGACGCCGCCCAGGTCATCCACCGTCCCTTCACGCTGCCGCATGCCGACGATGCGGCGCGGCTGCTGGCCCTGGTGGCGCCGGCGCTGCATGGCCGGCCGGTCGAAGGCGAGCCGTTCGGCATGACGGTGCGCGGCGAGCAATGCGAGCTGCTGGTGTCGGCCAGCCCGCTGAGCGGCGACCCACCGGCCGGCTGCGTGGTGTCGATGTCGGACGTGACCCACCTGGCGCGCGCGCAGGCCGAGCTGAGCCGCTCCGAACAGCAATTGCGCGAACTGTCGCGCCATACCGAGATGCTGCGCGAGAACGAACGGGCGGAACTGGCGCGCGAGATCCACGACGACCTCGGCGCGCTGGTGACCCGGATCCGCGCCGACCTGGTGCTTGCCCGCCGCCGCTCGCGCGAGAAAGACACCGCCCAGTTGCTGGACGAGGCCGAGCAGCTGGTGGCCTCGCTGGGAGTGGCGATCTCGCGCATCGCGCGCGCGATGCGGCCGCCGGTGCTCGACTTCGGCATCGTCGCCGCCATCGAATGGCAGGCGCGCGAGTTCGCGCAGCACTCGGGCATCGCGATCAATGTGCACACCAACCAGGACGACCTCGCCCTCGGGCTGGAGCAGTCGACCGCGGTGTTCCGCATCTTCCAGGAAGCCCTGACCAATATCTTCAAGCACGCCAAGGCCACGCGGGTCGACATCGAACTGTTTTCCGACGGCACCGCGCTCAGCCTCGAAGTACACGACAACGGCGTCGGGCTGGCGCCCGATGCGCTGCGCAAGCAGACCTCGTTCGGCCTGCGCGGCATGATGGAACGGGTGCACAGCCTGGGCGGCTGGATGGACGTCAGCGGCGGCCCGGGCACTGACGGCTCGGCATCGCGAGGCACTACACTTATGATTTCGATTCCCCTTCATCCCCAGGAGACGGCCATGCCACCCACCCCGGCCAAGCCTGCGCGGCAACGCGAGGATGCAGAATGATCCGCCTGGTCATCGTCGACGATCACGCCATCGTCCGTTCCGGCCTGCGCCAGATCGCCCAGACCGACGGCGGCATCAACGTAGTGGGCGACGCGGCCGACTCGGGCGAACTGCTTGACTTGCTGCGCAAGACCGAGACCGACGTGATCCTGATGGACATCTCGATGCCCGGCAAGAGCGGTCTCGACGCCCTCAAGCAGGTGCGCGAGCGCTGGCCCAAGATGGCCGTGCTGATGCTGAGCATGTACCCAGAAGACCAGTACGCGGTGCGCTGCGTCAAGGCCGGCGCGTCGGGCTATCTGCACAAGAATTCGCCGCCCGAGACCGTGCTGGAGGCCATCCACACGGTGTCGCGCGGCAAGAAGTACATCACTCCCGAACTGGCCGAACAGCTGGCCAGCCACCTGAGCCAGGGCGACGAGCGGCCGCCGCACGAACTGCTGTCGGACCGCGAATACCAGACCATGTCGATGATCGCCTCCGGCCGCACCCTCACCCAGATCGCCGAGGAAATGTCGCTGTCGCCCAAGACGGTGTCGGTGTATCGCGCGCGCCTGCTCGAAAAGATGAAGCTCAAGAACAATTCCGAGCTGACGCACTACGCGCTCAAACACAAGCTGGTGGAGTAGGCGCCAGGATGGTGCCACGGCCTGGCGGCCGCCGTCGGCATAGGCGAGGTCGTCGAAGGCCAGCATCTTCGCCATCGCGATGCCGCGGCCGTGCGGCGCGGGGTCGGCGGCCTGCATGATGACGGGCAGGTCGGCGAAGCGGCGGTCGGCCTTGATGCGGGCCAGCAGGCCCGTGCCGCCCACGCCCGGCATCCGGCGCTCGAGCAGCGCGAGGTCGAACTCCACGCCGCTGTGCTGCAGGACGTCCCATGCCTGTTCGGCATCGCGCACGCCGCACACCCGGTAGGACGACAGATGTTCGGATAGCTGTTCGAGGCTGGGCGGGTCGTCGTCGACCGCGAGGATGTTGAAAACAGACCGCGCCATCGCGCCTGCGCGTCCTTCCGTGACACGGGCCGCTGCGCCGCGGCCCTGCGCCGGGGCGCGGATGCGGTCACAGGTAGTCGAAAATCGACAGCTGCGATACGCGGGTGTAGGTCAACTGCGCAGCCTGCACAGTGTACGTTCGTTTGGCCAGTTCGCCGGTCAATTCGGTCTGCGTCGAAATGTCGCTGCCGACCACGCGCGAGATCTCGTCCTGCACCGCATCGCCGCGCGCGGTGTCGGCGTTGGTGGCGGCGTCGATCTCGTTGATGCGGGTGCCGATCGCGGTGCGCGCCTCCAGCGCGCGCGAGAAGCCGGCGTCGATGTCGAGGCCGGCCGAGAACAGCGCATTGGCGCGCCGCACGGATTCCTGCGGCGAATCGGGCATCTGCAGAGCGGCGATGGCCTTGTCGAGCGAATCGAAGATGCTGGCGTTGCCGGAGGCGCCGATCGACAGCGTGTCGCCGTCGGCCGGGGTGCCGGTGAACGTGACGGTGGCGCCGTTCACCGTAAGCGACTGCGCGCCGGCTGCCAGCGTGCCGGTAGACACTTCCTCGCCGGCGCCGTCGGCCACGCTGTAGGCGCCGTCGGCGCCGAAGGTGACCGTGAAGGGCCCGGCAGCCGACGCCGCCTGCCAGGCGTCGCGATCCGTCGTCGAGATACCGTTCAGCAGCAGGCTGCCCATGTTGCCGTCGCCGGCCGAGACCGTCAGCCCGCCCTTGCCGCCGGGAATGTTGTCGAACAGGTAGGTGCCCGAGAAATTGGTGTCGATGAAGCGGTCGGGGCCGATCTGGCTCTGGCGCACGCCGCCGTCGCCCTGGTAGACCACGCCGTCGGCGGTCTGCACGAAGGGGCGGGTGTCGCGCTTGTAGCCGGCGAACACGTAGTTGCCGTTCTCGTCCTGCGTATTGGCCACGCCCAGCAGCTCGTCGCGCAGGGCCGACAGGTCGGTGGCGATCGACTGGCGCTCGTTGGCGGCCAGGATGCCGCTGCCGCCCTGCACCATGCGCGACTGGAAGGACTGCAGCACGTCGCTGGCATGCTGGATGTAGTTCTCGGTCTGCTGGAGCTGGCTCCTGACGTCGGCCTGGTTCTTGACCATCTGGTTCGACAGGCTCAGGCTGGCGTCGAGCGCCACCTCGCGGCCGGCCGCCACCGGATCGTCGGCCGGGTTCAGCAGGGTGCGCTGCGCCGACAACTGCTGCGACACCTTCAGCAGCGCGCTCTGCTGGTCGGTGATCGAGCGGATGCTGGCGTCGTAGAACTGGTTGGTGCTGATTCTCATCGCTCTGCCCTCGTCATTTCAGTTTCCCCCGCACACGAAATCTGCGCCCCCATCCAGGGCACCGCGGATCCGGCTCCCCGGTCCGCCAGTGCCGCCCCTGGGGAGCGCGCGACGCGCATAGGGGAGGTCCCATCAACCCATGGCGGTGATGAGTTCGTCGAACAGCTGCGAGGCCATCGACAGTACTTTGCCGGCAGCCGAATAAGCCTGCTGGTAGCGGATCAGGCGCGCGCCTTCTTCGTCGACGTTGACGCCGGCGGTGGACTGCTCGGCGTCGATCGCCTGGTCGTAGGCGGACTGCTGCGCCGACTTCGCCACGTTGATCGACGCCGCGCGGGTGCCGACCTGCGACACCACCGCGGCATAGCGGTTGGTGAGCGTGTCGCCGTCGACCAGCTTGGCGGTACCGAGCGCGGCCAGCGCCACCGCGTTGCGGCTGTCGCCCGACGGGTCGCCCGGCGAGGCGCTGATCGTGAAGCGGTCGCCCGCCGCCGGCGTGCCGGTGAAATCGAGCGCCCAGCCGTTGAGCGAAATCGTGGTCGACGACGGCGACAGCGTGCCGCTGCCGAGCACCGTGCCGTCGGTGGCGCGCAGCTCGTATGCCGAGGCGCTGGTGAACACCAGGTCGACCGAGGTGCCGTAGTCGGGCGTGCCGCCGGCCACCGAGCGCAGGCGGCCGGCGGCGCCGGTGCCGGTGTTGGCGGCCGAGGTGTCGATCTGCATCGGGGCGGCCGCGGCCAGTTGCTGCGGATCGGTCAGCAACACCGCCATGCCGCTGGCGGCCGAACCGGTCACGTCGATGTGGAAGGTATCGCCGTCTTCCATCTCGCCGCCGGCCAGTTCGATGTGCAGGCCCGCCACGTCTTGCGGCAGCGAATCGAAGGTGCCCACCACCTCTCCGGAGCCGGCGCGCGTGAGTACGTAATCGCCGTCCACCCGCGTAAGATCGTAATCGTCGCCCGTCAGCGCGCGCGTATCGCCGACGCCCACGCGCAGCACGGCGTCGCCGGCGTTGGCGCGGCCGGCCCAGGCCTGGGGCGCGCCGATCTTGAACAGCGCGCCGCCGGGATCGCCCTGGGCGTCGAGCCCGAACTGCTGTTGCTGGTTGTAGGCCGAGGCCATGCCGATCGCCAGCCGGCCCAGCTGGGAGCTGGCCTGGGCCAGTTCGTTGTCGCGGAACTGCAGCAGCGCGCCGACCTGGCCGCCGTCGATGTCGGATTCGCGCATCAGCACGCTATGGCCGCCGCTGACCAGCCACACGCTGGAACCCGACGGGCTGGAGGGGTCGTCGGCGAACTTGAGCTGCGAGGTGGTGTTGCCGACCACCAGCGGCTGGCCGTTGCTCAGGAAGATGTTGATCGAACTGCCCTGGGTGCTGGTGGAAATGCCGGTCAGCTGGCCCAGCTGGCGCACCAGCACGTCGCGCTGGTCGAGCAGGTCGTTCGGCGCCTGGCCGCCGCCGGAGGCGATCGCCAGCCCGATCTTGTCGTTGTACGACGCGATCGACTGCACCAGCGAGTTCACCTGGTCGACCGCGGCGCCGATCTGCTGGTTGGTGCCCTGCTTCAGCGTGGCGAGGTCCTGGCCCAGCGACCGGAAGCGCGCCGCGGTGGCCTGGGCGGCCGACAGCGCCGCGCCGCGCGACGCCGATTCGTCGGGATGCTGGGAGAAATCGCCGAAGGCGCCGTACAGGTCGTTGAGCGAACTGTTGATGCCGGTCTGGACGTCGCCCAGGCGGTTCATCAGGCTGCTCATCTGGTCGGAATAGGTGCTCAGGTAAGACAGCCGGGACGCCGACTGCGTGGCCTGGCTGGTCAGGAAGTCGCTGTAGGCGCGGCGCACCGCCTTGACGTCGACGCCCTGGCCGAAATAGCCCGCGCCCGAAAAGGTGGAGAACGAGGCCTGCTGCACCAGTTCTTCCCGGGAATAGCCGGGAGTGCCCTGGTTGGAGATATTGTTGGCCGTGACGGTCAGGCCCGCCTGCGCGGCCTTCAGCCCGGTCAACGCGATGTTGACGATATTGGTGGTCATGGTTGGGCAGCCTGCCGGTCCGCCGCGGCGGCGCCGCCGTGTCGTCCGGCCATACAACTAGTCTTAACGGCGGGTATTGCGCCGGCTTGAGCGCGTACTCTCATACCACCACCTTCATCGCATGCCGGATGGTGCTGGCGAGCTTTTCGGCGTAGCGCGGGTCGGTGGCGTAGCCGGCGCGCTGCAGGCCGCGCGCGAACTGCTCGGCGTTGCCCGAGGCGCGCAGCGCGCCGGCGTAGCGGGGGTTGGAGGCCAGCATGCGGGCGTAGTCTTCGAACGCATCCTCGTAGGAATCGTAGGCGCGGAAGCGCGCCGAGACGCGCTCGGGCTGGCCGTTGCGGTATTCGGTGGTGCGGACCTCGGCCACCCGGCCGCTCCAGCCGGTGGCCTTGATGCCGAACAGGTTGTGGCTGGGGCGGCCGTCGCTGCCGCGGATCTCGTGGCGGCCCCAGCCGGACTCTAGCGCGGCCTGGCCCAGGATGTAGACGGCGGGAATGCCGGTGGCCGCCTCTGCCCGGCGCGCGGCGGGCAGGTACTTGCCGAGGAATTCGGCGCGGATCTCGGCGGGGGACGCGGGCGCGCGGGTATCGTTGCCGGCTGCGGCGGCGCGGCCGCCGGCGCGCGTCCCGGCGGCTCGTCCGTCCGCCGCGGCAGCCGATCCCGATGCGGCTCCCGAAGTCGGCGCCGACGCCGCCGGCGAAGGCGGCGTGTCAGGCGGCGCATAGGCAACGAACTTGCCCGACTGGATGCGCCGCGCAGCGCCGGCCAAGCTTGCCGCCGGTAGGTCGCCGCCGGGATCGCCGGCGAAACCCGGCCCCGGCTGCGCGGACGGGCCGCGCCGGCGCGCCAGCTCCAGTGTCGACATCGACGGCGGCAGCCCGCGCAGCGAATCGGGCGACACGGCCTTGCGGTTCAATTGCTGTTCGATCATGTCGGCCAGGCCCAGGCCGCTGTGTTCCGGGACGACGGCGGGCCCGGCGCCCTGCGCGCTGGCCACGCCGGCGATGGACTGCGCCATCTGCTGGTCGAGCATGCTGCGCCAGGTCTGCGTGGCCGGACTGTTCAGCACGCTGGCCAGGCCACCCTGGCCGGCCAGCGAGGTCTGGCGCATCTGCGACAGCAGCGTCTGCGCGAACTGCGCCTCGAACTGGCGCGCCGCCTGGCGCGCGCTGCCGGAAGGATCGCGCTCGGCGCGCAGCCGCAGCGCGTCGAGCGCGCGCGAATCGGCTGCGACGTCGGGCAGCGGCGGCGTGCGGGCCATCAGATGATCTCCAGGTCGGCCGTGAGCGCGCCGGCGGTCTTCAGGGCCTGCAGGATGGAAATGAGATCCTGCGGCGTCGCGCCCAGCATGTTCAGGGCCTTGACCACGTCGGCCAGTTGCGCGCCGCCGTCGAGGTGGACCAGCGCGCCGCCAGCCTGCCGGACCTCGATGTCGGCCCGTTCGGTGACCACCGTCTGCCCCGAAGACAGCGGTCCCGGCTGGCTGATCACCGGCGAGGCGCTCACCGTCACGCTGAGGTTGCCGTGCGCCACCGCGACCGGCGCCAGCCGCACGCTTTCGTTCATCACCACCGAGCCGGTGCGGGCATTGACCACCACGCGCGCGGGCGCGCGGCTGCCGGCCACCTCGATGTCTTCGAGCTGAGCCATGAAAGCGACCCGGGCATCGGGCGACGGCGGCGCGTCGAGTTCGATCACCCGGCCGTCCACCGCGCGCGCCACGCGCATGCCGAAGAAACGGTTCACGGCTTCGACCACCGCGCGCGCGGTGGAGAAATCGGCATCGGTCAGCTCGATCCGCAGCCGTCCGTCGTCGGCGAACGGCGTCGGCACCGAACGCTCGACGGTGGCGCCGGCCGGAATGCGGCCCGCGCTCAGGTGGTTGATCTGCGCCCGGCTGCCGGCGGCCTGCGCGCCGGCGCCGCCGACCGACACGCTGCCCTGGGCCATCGCGTAGACCTGGCCGTCGACGCCCTTGAGCGGCGTCAGCAGCAGCGTGCCGCCGCGCAGCGACTTGGCGTTGCCCATCGAGCTGACGGTCACGTCCACGGCCTGCCCGGGCTGGGCGAACGGCGGCAGCGTGGCCGTCACCATCGCGGCCGCGACGTTGCGCAGTTGTAGCCGCGTACCCGGCGGCACGTTGATGCCCAGGTTGGACAGCATCGACATCAGCGTCTGCGTGGTGAACGGCGTCTGCGTGGTCTGGTCGCCGGTGCCGTCGAGGCCGACCACCAGGCCGTAGCCCACCAGCTGGTTGTTGCGCACGCCCTGCACCGAGGCGATGTCCTTGATACGCGCGGCCCGCGCGGGCCCGGCGGCGACGGTGGCCAGCGCCAGCAGCGCGGCGGCCGCGATGCGCCACGGGGCACCAGGCGCGCGGAGCGGGATCGACGCCATGGACCGCTCCTCAGAAAGGCAGGAACGAGAAGAAGAAGCGCGACAGCCAACCCACCGTCTGCGCTTCGTCGACGGCGCCCGCGCCGCGGTATTCGATACGGGCGTCGGCCACCTGCGTGGAACTGACCGAATTGCCGCCGATGATGGTGGCCGGGTTGACCACGCCCGAGAAGCGCACCCGCTCGGTCTCGCGGTTGGTGCCGATCTGCTTTTCGCCGGCCACCGCCAGGTTGCCGTTGGGCAGCACTTCGGTCACGGTGACCGCGATGGTGCCGGTCAGCGCGTTGGAGGCGCCGGTCTCGCCGCGCGCGTTGAACTTGTTGTCGCTGTTGGACTGGATCCCGAGGCCGCGCAGCAGCCCGCCGCCGGGCAGCTTGTCGATGACGGGGATGCCGACGTTGGCCGAGGCGGTGCGCTGGGCCGAGGTGTTGTTGCGCTGCGAGGAATTGATCTGCTCTTCCAGCCGGATCACCAGCGTGTCGCCCACGCTGCGCGCGCGCACGTCTTCGAACAGCGGCCGGTAGCCGCCCTGCGCGGCGCCGTAGATGGCGCCGGTGGGGCGCTGCGCCGCGGCCACCGCGACCTGGTCGGGCGGGCGCACCGTGGTGGGTTCGGCCACGTCGACCTTCGGCACCGCGCAGCCCGCCAGCATGGCGGCCGCCAGCGCGGCGGCGATGGGGAAGGCGCGGCTTGCCATCACAACTGGGCGATGCGCTGCAGCATCTGGTCGGCGGTGGAGATCGCCCGCGAGTTGATCTCGTAGGCGCGCTGGGTCTGGATCATGCCGACCAGCTCTTCGACCACGTTGACGTTGGAGGCCTCGACATAGCCCTGGTTGATCAGGCCCGCGCCGTTCTGTCCGGGCTCGTTGACCGTGGGCACGCCCGAGGCGGCGGTCTCGCCGAACAGGTTCTGGCCGAGCGGCGCCAGGCCGGCCGGATTGATGAAGGTGGCCAGCTGCATCTGGCCAAGCTGCACCGGCGCGACCTGGCCGGGCACCGTCACTGTCACGGTGCCGTCCTGGCCTACGGTGAATTCCTTCGCGCCTTCGGGCACCACGATGCCGGGATCGATCACGAAGCCGTTGGCGTTGACCAGCTGGCCCTGGCTGTCCACGTGGAAGCCGCCGTCGCGCGTATAGGCCAGGGTGCCGTCGGGCATCTGCACCTGGAAATAGCCGGCGCCGTTGATGGCCACGTCGAAGGCGTTGGAGGTCTGCTGCAGGCCGCCCTGCTCGTCGTTGCGCACGGTGGCCACCGGCCGCGTGCCGGTGCCCAGCGTGAGCCCGGCGGGCACCTGGTTCTGCTGGGTCGACTGGGTGCCGGCCGGCCGCACCGTCTGGTAGAGCAGGTCTTCGAATACCGCGCGGGCGCGCTTGTATCCGTTGGTGCTGACGTTGGCGAGGTTGTTCGAAATCACGTCCAGCTGGGTCTGCTGGGCATCGAGCCCGGTCTTGGCTATCCAGAGCGATCGCATCATGGCGGAAATCCCGTCGGGTGAAAGGCTAGCTCAGCGACAGCAGCTGGTCGGCCGCGCGCTGGTTCTGTTCGGTGTTCTGCATCATCTGCACCTGGAGGTCGAAATGCCGGGCCGCGGAGATCATCGTGACCATGGTTTCGACCGCGCTGACGTTGCTGCTCTCGAGCATGCCGGGCGCCACGCGCACGCCGGGGTCGGCCGGCGCCGCGGCGCCGCCGGCCAGCCGGAACAGGCCGTCGCCGCCGCGCACCAGCTGGCCGGGGGCCGGGTCGACCAGCTTGAGCTGGCCCAGCACCAGGGCGGTCACGCGGTCGTTGGCGGCCACCGACGAAATCGAGCCGTCGGGGTTGACGTCGACGCTGGCATCGGGAGGTATCGCGATCGGCGCGCCATCGACCCCCAGCACCGGCCGGCCGGCGTGGTCGACCAGCATGCCGTCGGGCGACACGGCGAAATTGCCGGCGCGCGTATAGGCCTCTTCGCCGCCGGCGGCGCGCACCGCGAACCAGCCGGAACCCTGCACCGCGACGTCGAGCGGGCGGCCGGTGGCCATCAGCGCGCCGGGCGTGAGATCGGCGCCGGGCGTGGATTCCACTGCATAGGCGCGGGTCGGCATGCCGGCGCCGCCCACCACGGGGGCGGTGCGCTGGGCCGCGATCTCGGCGCGGAAGCCGGGCGTGAGCGCGTTGGCCAGGTTCGAGGCCTGCACGTCCTGGCGCCGCATCAGTTCGCGCGCGCCGGTGCCGGCGATGTAGAGGGCTCGGTCCATGGGCTGGCAGTCAGCGCAGGTTGACCAGGGTCTGCATCAGGGAGTCCTGCGTCTTGATCGTTTGCGCGTTGGCCTGGTAGACCCGCTGCGCGGTGATCATGTCGACCAGTTCCTTGGTGAGGTCGACGTTGGCGTCTTCCAGCGCGCCGGCCCGCACCGAGCCGAAATCGCTGCTGGCCGGGCCGCCCAGGCGCGGCACGCCGGAGGTGGTGGTCTCGGCGAAGTTGTTGTTGCCGACCGAGGCCAGGCCTTCCGGGTTGTTGAAGGTGGCCAGCAGGATCTGGCCCTGCGCGCGCGACTGCTGGTTGGAATAGTTGGCCGTGATGATGCCGTGGTCGTCGATCGAGAAGCTGGTCAGCCGGCCCGAGGTGTAGCCATCCTGCAGCTGCACGTCGTTGCTGAAATCCTGGCCGGTCTGCGTGGTCTGCGACAGGTCGTAGGCGAACGAGATGGGCGCCGCGCCATTGTCGAGGTCCATCGGGCCGATGGTGACGTGGCCGTTGGAGTTGGAGCCCGAGGTATCGAGCTTGCCGTTGTTGCCGAAGGCCAGCGTGGTCACCGGCTCGATCGTGGCCGAAGGCGGCGTCGGCTGGTTGGCGAACTGGCCGTCGATGCTGACGTAGACGGCCCAGTCGCCCGAGTCGCGCTTGACGTAGTAGGTCGACATCATGTGGCTGTTGCCGAGCGAATCGTAGACGTTCATCGACGTGGCGTGCGTGAACGACTGGGAATTGTCGGGATCGAACGGCACATCGGCGGCGTCGATCACGTCGGAGCGCGAATCGATGATGGCGCCCTGGGTGGCGGTCTGCGTGGCGCGCGCCTCGATCGAGTTGACCAGCAACTGCAGCGGCCCCGGCTGCGACATATTGATGTTGCCCGTGGCGTCGGCCGGGAAGCCCGTCAGGCGCATGCCGTTGGCGTTCACGAGGTAGCCGTTGGCATCGCGCTGGAACTGGCCGTTGCGGGTGTAGACGATGTTGCCGTTGTCGTCCATCCGGAAAAAGCCGTCGCCCGAGATCGCGATGTCGAACGGCCGGTCGGTGACCGACACGTTGCCTTGCGTGAAGGACTGGCTCACGCCCGACACCTGGGTGCCGATGCCGACCGTGCCGGTGTTCACGCCCATCGAGGTCGACGCGTAGACGTCGGCGAACTCGGCGCGCGCGCCCTTGAAACCGGCGGTGTTGGCATTGGCCACGTTGTTGCCGATCACGTCGAGATTCTTGCTCGCGGCGTTCAAGCCGCTCAGTGCCTGCTGGAAACTCATCGATGCCTTCCTTGCGCGATGCGGGGCTGCCCGACCGTCTTACCAGACCTGGTAGACGTCGGAAAGATTGACCACGTTGCCTTTCTCGTCGATGACCGACGTGCCGCCGGCGTAGGGGCGCACGGCGGCGATCTGCGCCACCATCAGCGAAGGCGCCACGCCAACGTCGTCGTCCTGGCCGACGTCGACCTCGAAGGTGTAGCTGCCGTCGGGGGCCGTGTCGCCGTTGGCCATCCTGCCGTCCCACTGGAACACGTGCGTGCCGGCGTCGACCCCGGCCACCTGGAAGCGCGCGACCTCGGTGCCGTCGGCATTGCGTACCGCGACCTCGGCGCGCTCGACCGGGATGTCGAGCTGGTAGCCGCCGGTGGCGGTGCCGTCGGCCAGTTCCAGGTCGCTGCCGGTCATCAGCACTTTGCGGCCGATCAGCGAGGCCGATTGCGTCGACTGCAGGCTGCCCATGCTGTAGCCGAGCCACTGCATGGTGCTGTTGAGCTGGCTGATGCCGGTGACGGTGCTGATCTGCGCGAGCTGGGACGTGATCTCGGCATTGTCGAGGGGGTTGAGCGGATCCTGGTTGCTCATCTGCGCGGTGAGCATGGTCAGGAAGCGGTCGGACAGCTCCTGGGCCGACGTGTCGTCGGGCGCGATGCCCGACTGCGGCGACTGCGTGCCGCCTACATTGGGTACGGTGCTCACAGGCGGACTCCTCAGCTGCCCAGCGTCAGGGTTTTCTGCATCAGCGTCTTGGTCGTGTTCATGACCTCGACGTTGGTCTGGTAGGCGCGCGAGGCGGCGATCATGTCGACCATTTCGTCGACTACGTCGACGTTAGGCATGCTCACGTAGCCTTCGGCGTCGGCCATCGGGTGTTGCGGCTGGTAGATGCGCTTGGGCGGCGACGGGTCGGCCACCACCTCGCTCACGCGCACGCCCTGCCCGCCGTCGGCCGCGCCCGGCACCATGTAGGACTCGAACACGACCTTGCGGGCGCGATAGACCTGGCCGTCGGGGCCGGCCACGCTCTCGGCATTGGCAAGGTTGCTGGCGACCGCGTTCAGGCGCTGGCTGTTGGCGGTGAGCGCCGACCCCGCGATCTCGAATGCCTTGTTGAGGGACATGATGGGCTCCGGCTCAGTTGTTCTGGATGGCGCGCTGCAGGGTCTGGATCTGGCCGTTCAGCATCCGCAGCGCGGCGTCGTAGCGCATGGCGTTGTCGGTGAACTGCGTGCGCTCGATGTCCGGATCGACCGTGTTGCCGTCGATGGCCGGCTGCGACGGCGTGCGGTACTGCAGCGCGACGGGCAGGCCGGCACCGGCATCGCCCGCCATGTGGCCGGGCTGGGTGACGGCCATCCGGACCGCAGGCAGCCCCGCGCCGGCGTCGCCCACGGCCGCGCGCAGCGTTGCGCCGAAGTCGAAATCCTGCGCCTTGTAGCCCGGGGTCTCGGCGTTGGCCAGGTTGGCGGCCAGCACCTCCTGGCGCTGGGCGCGCAGTTCGAGGGCCTGGGCGTTGAACTTCAGTTCGTCACCGATGCGATTGATCACAAGAGCTCCTATATGCCCCGCTTCATATGCCCCCTACCCGCTTCGCGGCCCCGGGGGGCGGCGCTGGCGGGCCGGCGGAGCCGGATCCGCGGCGCCCCGGGTAGAGGGATGGCTTGCGCGGAGCGGGCTTTGAGGGGCCACTATCATTATTGGCGTGGACGGCGCCAGGCAAAGAGGGAGTACCGCGGGTTTTTCCTTGCTGTTTCGTTCTTGTGCGGTGGGGCGGCGCGGTAGAGTGGGCCGTCTGCGATATCCGGGATTCCGCCATGAAACGCCTCGCCGCCGCGGCCATGCCGTGGATCTGCGCGCTGTGTATCAGCGCCGCGACGGCAGCCGCCTCTTTCGCGGTGGCCGCGCCTGTTGCGGGAGCCGCATCTGCCGCGGATGCGGCGCTCGAAAGCGCGCGGCAGGCGCTGGCCGAACATGCCGGGCCGGCCGCGCAGGCGGCCGGCGCGCGCATCGAGGTCCGGTTCCCGGCGGCGGCGCGCGCGCGCGCGGGCCTTGCGCCGTGCGCTCCGCAGGCCTTCATCGTACCGGGCGCGCGGCCCTGGGGCCGCACCACGGTCGGACTGCGCTGTACCGACCGCCGCTGGCAGGCGCGCATTCCCGCCCAGGTTTCGGCCTACGCGAAGATCCCCGTGCTGCTGCGCCCGCTGGCGGCCGGCACGGCCGTGCAGGATTCCGACTGGGCGCTGGCCGAGGTGGACTTGGCGGACTGGCCGCGCGGCGCGGTGGCCGACGCCGGGCAGTTGGCGGGCGCACGCGTATCGCGCCCGCTGCGTACCGGCGAACCGGTGCCGCCCGATGCCCTGGTCGCGCCGGGCCGGCTCGACGCCGGTGATTCGGTCCAGGTCATCCTGGTGGGCCGCGGCTTCACCGTGAAAGCCACCGGCAAGGCGCTGAACGCCGCCAACCCGGGGCAATCGGCGCGCGTGCAGCTCGACTCCGGCCGTACCGTGGCCGGCACCCTGCGCAATGACCACGAGATCGAAGTCGGACTGTAGGCCCCGGCCGGCGCCGCCGATTCTTTCTTTGTAAGCAAAAGGCATCCGGCATTAAGTTCGAGCCGGGGGCGCCGATAAAATGCGCATGACCGCACCGGGGCGTTGCCGCCGGCGCACAAACGGAGCCACACCTTGAAGATCACCCGGAAAGGCACGGATGCGATCCAGGGCTCCCGGCCAATGCCGGGCGAGCCGCGGGCGGCGTCCACGCCGGCACCGGCCCCCGGCGGCGAACCCGATTCCATCAGCCTGTCGGCGATGGCGGCGCGGCTGGCGGCCCGCCAGGCCGGCGAGCCGCCGGTCGACGTCGAGCAGGTCGAGCGCATCAAGCAGGCCATGCGCGAAGGCCGCTTCACGGTCGATGCCGAAGCGGTGGCCGACAAACTGCTGGAATTCGAACGCGACCTGCTCCCGCCCGCGCCATGACGCCGTCCGCCCCCCGCATCACGCTCGACTCGCTGGCCCGCCTGCTCGACGCCTTCGCCACCGCCGGCAAGCAACTGGCCGACCGCGTGGCGGCCGGCACCGACGGCGAGATCCACGCCGCCGCGGCCCGCCTGGCCGACGCCGCCCTGGCCCTGGAACGCCAGGCGCCGCAAACCCGCGCCCTGCTCGCCTCCTGCCCGCCCGACGTGCGCCAGGCCTGGCTCGCGCTGATCGAAGAAGCCTCGCCCCCGGTCCGCGTAGGCGCCGAACTCGCCACCCTCAACGCCACCAACTCCGCCGCCCGCCTGGCCGCCCTCGCCCATGCCTGCGGCGCCGACCCCGCCTACAGCCGCTCAGGGTGTATGGAGTTCCCCCCTACGCGCTGACGCGCGCCCCCCAGGGGGCGACGCTGGCCGACCGGCGGAGCCGGATCGGCGGCGT